>JALWGH010000311.1 GCA_027013735.1 Melioribacteraceae bacterium | reverse complement strand
CTTTCGGAGAGGCAGGTCCGCCTTCGGTCCCGCCGCTGGCGGGACGTCATTCATTGTGGTGGAATAGATTGGGGTTGCAAAAGCAAGATTGACCCGTAGCGCAGATTGCTTGCAATCTGCGGAGGAGGCATTGCCAAAGCCGTTTGTTAATAAAACAATATTCTACTTCGATACCTTCGGCATCGTCAATTCGTTTTAAATCAATCTTTTCTACAAACCTTCGACCCCGTAGGGGTCGAATTTGCCGGGTTTAACTCTTGCAAAAAGCGTTTAAAAAAACACAAAAGAACCGCGAAACGGTTTACCCCGCAAGATGCGGTGGTTTCAACGTATGTAGAAAAAAAAGAATCATAATAAAAAGAACCCTGAAAGGAGCCAAGTTTTCTTCGTTTACTTGGGTATTGTTTTGATTTTTGTTTATTTCTTTTTTTCTCGAACTCTATCTCCAAATCTGCTTTTAAATGCGCAGAGACGGGAGTCTTGTCCTCCTCTTCGAGAATGGGAGCAAGTAAAGGTTCTTTAGTTATTTGGTAGATTTATCTTTCTCTTTGGAAATAATTATTTTATTGGAAGAGTAGTGGGAGGTTATTCTCATCAGCCATTCCTGCAGGGAAATTTTTTCCTGTGTAAATACTGGTCTGTTAAAAACATATTTGCCTGTTGGCAACATAATGCGGGCTTTCAGATTGTCTTTCAAAGAAACATCGAGCACGGTTTTTGCTTTTTGTTTTAGTTCTTCATTCTCAATCGGAAAAATTGTTTCCACTCTGCGGTCAAGGTTCCTTTGCATTAAATCGGCACTGCCAATGTAAATTTCTTCCTTGCCGTCGTTGTAAAAATAGAAAATTCTGCTGTGCTCCAAGAATCGCCCGACAATACTGCGCACGCGAATGTTTTCACTAAGTCCGGGCTTTTGTGGAATCAAGGAGCAAATTCCACGAACAATCAAATCGATTTTCACACCTTTTGAAGATGCCTCGTAAAGAGCTGCAATAATTGTAGGGTCAACAAGCGAGTTGAGTTTGAAAATAATGTGTGCTTTTTTGCCGGTTTCCGCATTTTGAATTTCTCTGTCAATTAGCCTCAGGAATTCTTTGCGGATGTTAATCGGCGCAACAAAAAGTTTACGGTACTCCTTCTGTTCCGAATAGCCGGTAAGATAATTGAAAACCTCACTGACGTCGGCACAGATTTCCTCATTATCCGTGAAGAATCCAATGTCTGTGTAAATCTTTGCTGTTACGGGGTTGTAATTCCCGGTGCTCAAGTGAACGTACCTTTTGACGCCGTCAATCTCTTTACGAACAACAAGCGTCATTTTTGCGTGCGTTTTCAAACCTACGAGTCCGTAAACCACATGGACTCCCGCTTTTTCCAATTCCTTTGCCCAGAAAATATTGTTCTCCTCGTCGAAACGGGCTTTCAGTTCAACAAGTACCGCTACCTGCTTTTTCCTTTCCGCCGCTTCAATTAAATATTTTACAATAGGGGAGTTTGGTCCGATGCGGTAAAGAGTTTGCTTAATTGCAAGTACGTCCGGATCCCGAGCAGCTTCGCGAATAAAATCAGTTACGGGATTGAAAGATTCGTAAGGGTGGTGGATTAAAATTTCTTTCTGCTTTATTGCCGAAAAAATATTTTCGCTTTCTTCAAATTCCTGCGGAATAACCGGCTGGTAAGATTTTTCTTTTAATTGAGGCATTGGGAGATTGTAAAGCGTCATCACGTCCGCCAGTCCGATTGGTCCCGAAATTATTTGCAAATCCCTTTGCGTAATTCCAAGATTTTCCAAAAGCGTTTCAATAATGAAATTTGGCATGTCTTTTTCCACTTCGAGGCGGACAACGTGCCCGAATTTTCTCTGTTTTACATTTTCTTCCACAAGTTCAAGCAAGTCGTCGGCTTCGTCTTCCTGAATGCTCAAATCCGTGTCCCGCGTAATTCTGAATTTGTGTGCTTCCAAAATTTCCAAGCCGGGGAAAAGAATATTCAAATTCTTTCTAATTAAATCATCAATCCAGATGAAACGGGCAGGAGTTTGAGGTTTTATTTTTCTTTTCTTTTTGCTAAGAATATCTTCTATTTTAATTAACCTCGGAATTACCTTCGGAATTTTCAATCTTGCAAAATGTTGTTCGCCGTTCGGTTTGCGGATTAAAATAGCGAAACTTAAACTTAAGTTCGAAATGTAAGGGAA
>JALWGH010000310.1:865-6814 GCA_027013735.1 Melioribacteraceae bacterium | reverse complement strand
ACAAGGGACTGAACGTTGTGGGTTTACGCAGGCGCGGCTTTACGAACGAAAGAATTTTTGCAATAAAAAACGCTTACAAGATTTTGTTTAGTTCGGGATTGAACATTTCCCAAGCGATGGAAAAAATGAAAAACGAATTCCCCGACAACGAAGACGTAAAAGAAATCTTAAAGTTTATTGAAAAGAGCGAAAGGACTTTGATTAAAGCGTGAAGTGGTATTTAATTGAACATAGCGCCAATAGCGGAAAGTTCAATATGGACTTTGATGTCGAGCTTGCAAATAAATGCGCACAGGACGAGGTTTATTTGCGGCTTTACCAATGGCAGCCTTACACAATTTCGCTCGGCGCTAATCAACCCGAAAGTGATTTGCTTATTGACAAGTTGCAAGCGGACGGAATTGATTTTGTTAAGCGTCCTACGGGCGGGCGGGCAATTCTTCACGCGGAAGAACTTACTTACTCCGTTGTCTTCCCGGTGTCCTTCGGCTTTACGCGTGACGAAATTTACAATTCAATTTCACACGCATTGATTGAAGGATTAAAACTTTACGCTCCTTCGCTTAGCGGTTTTGAAATGGAAGAACTTCAGCCCGACTTTCCTGCTTTGGCAAAACAACCGTCGGGGATGATTTGCTTTAATAGCTCTGCAAAACACGAGGTTAAAATTAACGGTAAAAAAATTGTTGGCAGTGCTCAGCGCGTTTACAAAAATACGATTTTGCAACACGGTTCGATTCTTACCGGTGCTCTTCACAGAAAAATTGTTGATTATCTGAATTTGGAAGAAAGCATTAAGAATTCTTTGTCCGAAGAAATGGCACAAAAAACAATTGAGCTTGAAACAATTCTGAAAAAGAAAACCGATTACGAACATCTCCGCCGTTCGATTGTATTGGGTTTTGAAAAATATTTTAACGCCAAATTCGAAAAGATTGAATTTGTTACCTCGTCTGCCGAGGCTCTTTAATTCCTGTTTCTCCTAACTAAATGGTGAGAAAAGTGAATAAAATCCTGTTGATTATCTTGGCTTTCCTTTTTACCCTCGTTAACGAAGTCCTTTATTCGCAAAGGGAAATCAATATTGAAAAATATTTGGTTGGCGTTGAAGTGCGGGATATTTGCAGCGACGGCAATGCGCTCTGGTTTGCTTCCAACGGCGATGGGATAATCAAACTTGATTTGCGCAATGGCAGGTGGGATTCTTACTCAAAGAAAAGAGGAAACTTACAGGATAATTTTTTCTATTCGATTGCTGCTACAAAGCGTTTTGTTTTTGCCGGCAGTGCGGACGGGCTTTTTATTATGAGTAAGCGTAGCGGAAGGTGGATTAAAAGAAAATTTGCCAAGGGCGGGCAGTACAGTAATTGGATTCGTTCGATTAAATACGACAAGTACGAAAAAGCCTTTTGGATTGGGAGGTTTCTTTACCTAACAAAATATGACATCAGAAAACGAAGGTTTAAGGATTTTGATTTAACGCAAAAGGGAAACGAAAAAACAAATACGATTAACACTATTGCCGTTGACGGCGACAGCCTTGTTTGGTTCGGTACGGAAGGCGGTTTGATGCGCTACGATAAAAAGTATCCTTTACAAAACGAAGACGCAATTACTTTTTACGATAACAGTTACAACTATTTTCTCGGCGAAGGGGAAATGGTTTCCATTACCGACATCCTTTTTGAACAAAATAATATTTGGATTGGTACGGACGAATTTATCACCAAAGAAAATCCCGATTTCAACCTTGGCGGGCTTTTCAAATTCGACAGGAAAAACTCGTGGACGCGTTTTACAACCGAGGACGGATTAAAAGGCAACGGTATTTATTCGCTTGCTCTGGTAGGTAAGTACATTTGGGTTTCTACTTACCAGTTCGACAAGAAACTCCGCGAAACTTACGGGAGGGGCGTTGCTATTATTGACCGGACTAACGACAAGGTAATTCCGCTTTACGACAAGCGTTTGCCGAACACGGTTTACAAAATATTTTTCGACGGTAAAAATGTTTGGCTTGGAGCAAAAAGCGGGGTTTACAAGATTACTCTTACAAATAATTTTAGTGACTCAATTTTGAAAAATAATTAGGTGCGAAAAAATGTTAAAGATTTCAGTTGAACGTTTGAACGAAATTAAAAAATCTTTTGAAGGGAAAAGAATAGCCGTAATCGGCGATATGATGCTCGACAGTTATTTTTGGGGGGATGTAAGAAGGATATCGCCGGAAGCCCCTGTGCCTGTTGTGGAAATAGACAACGAGTTTTACCGTTTTGGCGGAGCGGCAAACGTGGCTTTGAATTTGTTGAAATTAAAAACCAATCCTTTGCCTATCGGCGTTATCGGGAAAGACAACGAAGGAAAAATTTTTAACTCGCTAATGGAAGAAGCCGGCATCCCTTCTCACGGTATTATTATTGACGATTCCAGACCCACCACTTCCAAGACCCGCGTTATTGCGGACAATCAGCACGTTGTTAGAATTGACAGGGAAAGCAAGGCTAATGTGAATGAAGATATTGAACGCAAAATTTTCGAAGCATTTAAGAATAATGTCCACAATCTTGACGCTTTGATTTTACAGGATTACAACAAAGGTGTATTGACTAAAAATTTGATTGGTAAGATTATTGAACTTGCAAATGAAAATAATTTGATTGTTACTGTTGATCCGAAATTCCTTAACTTTTTTGAGTACAAAAACGTAACGGTTTTTAAACCGAATAAGAAAGAAACCGAAGATGCTTTCGGAGTTAAAATTGGTGATGAGAATGATGTTGCACGTTACGGAAAAGAACTGTTGAAAAGATTAAATGCAAAGTACGTACTTTTGACATTAGGCGAAAAAGGAATTGCCCTTTTCGGAGACGGGGAGGGAATTAAACAAATTCCTACCAAAGCCCGTAGCGTTGCGGATGTTTCGGGAGCAGGGGACACGGTAATCTCAACCTTGACCGTTGCGCTTACGGCAGGCGCGGATATTTACGAAGCTGCTTACCTTGCCAACTATGCAGGCGGATTGGTTTGCGAGGAAGTTGGAATTGTTCCGATTGAAATTGACAAATTGTTTAATGTTGTAACTGAAGAGATGAAAAAATGATTGTAAATGATTGGGAAAAAGTAAAAGAAATTCGTGAACGTTTCAGAAGTGAAGGAAAAAAGGTTGTTTTTACAAACGGCTGTTTCGATATTTTGCATCAAGGACACGTAGATTATTTGAACAAAGCAAAAGCTCTCGGGGATGTTCTTATTGTTGCTTTGAATTCCGATGACTCGGTCAAAAAAATCAAAGGTGAGAAAAGGCCTATTATTAAAGGGGATGAACGGGCTTTCATTGTCGATAATTTAAAATCCGTTGACATTGTTACGTTTTTTGAGCAGGAGACACCTGCTGAAATTATCGACTATTTAATTCCCGACATTCTTGTGAAAGGCGCCGACTGGAAAACGGAAGAAATCGTCGGTGCAAAAACCGTTATTCAAAACGGCGGAAGCGTTGAAAGAATTGAGTTTGTAACTTCGCAATCAACTACAAAAATAATTAACGAAGTTGTGAAAAAATATTGCAAGCAAGAGTGAAAAAGAAAAAGGAAATAAAAAGGAAGAGGTCTATTCCGCGTAAAATTTTGAACGGCTTTATCGGCTTGTTCGGAGTAGCGGTATTTCTCTTTATCCTTTTTCTCGGTTTTTCGCAAACCGAAACTTTTCACAAAATGCTGCGCGAAAAACTTATTTCTTACTACGACGAAAATTTTAACGGACAGTTAAACATCGGGGACATCAGGGGTTCGTTGTTTACTTCTCTTGAATTTGACGACGTTCGCATAACGGAAAAGAACGGAACATTTATTGCCGGACAACGTTTCCTTGTAAAGTTAAATCCCTTACTGATTTTCAGGCGCACACTTCGCATCAATAAAATTGAAATAGACAACTGGAAAATTAATTTTGCGGAATTTGAGAAAGGTAAATGGAATTACCAATTTCTTTTCCGCAATTCCGAAGCAGACACAACATTAGCCCCGGATTCCTCAACATCAAAATCCGAGTTCCCGTTCGAAATTGTAGTGGACGATTTTGAAATTAAGGATCTTGCTTTTTCCGTTAGAGATTACGAGCACCTGAATTCCGATTCGGTTTACAAAACAATGAATTACGGGGACGTCCGAATCAAAGGCATTAACCTTAGCGCTACTGTCTTTGTTAACCTTTCCGAACCGAAGTTAAATTTAATACTGAATAATTTCGAGGCACATCCCAATCTTTCAAAATTTGATTTAAAACATTTTAGCGGGTTCTTCTACATTGATTCTTCAAGAGCGCTTGCGGACAACGTAGAGATAGAAACGGATAGCAGTTCCGTGAGTTTTTCTGCCGAAATGAAAGAAATAAATTTTTTCAAACCGTTTGACTACGTTAGCTTTAAGACTCATCCGGTAAAAATAAAATTACAGGCGGATCCGTTTTGCTTTGACGACTTGTCTTCTTTCTTGGAGTCAACTGAAATTTTAAAAGGCAAACCTGTTGTTACGCTTGAAGGGGAAGGGCAATACGGCAGTTTGGACGTAAAGAAAATAAAGCTGAAATTAGGCTCAACTGAATTTAACGCTTACGGAAAAGTAAGTAATCTTGAGCGACCCGAAAAATTGTGGCTCGACGTTAATTTTGAAAACTCAACTGTTAACGAGAGCGATGCGCGCCGGTTGTTGCCGACGACAAAAATTCCCGATTTCAATGAATTGACGCTTAAGAATGTTAAGGGTAAGTTCAAAGGCTACCCGACTAACTTCTACGCAAAAATTAGTGCACAAACCGAAGAGCAGGGGAAATTAGATGTAAGCGGTAAATTAAATCTTGATTTGCCGAGAATGAAATATGATTTTAAACTTGCCACGTTAAACTTGGACATACAAAAAATAATAGGAACACCTACGCTATTGAATTTGACAGGTAAAATAAAAGGCAAAGGCGTTGACCCTGCCGATCTAAATGCCGTCTTTAATTTTAATGCAAAGGAAAGCAAGTTTAACGGCTACACAATCGACACATTAGGTTTTAGCGCAACGGCAAAAAACAAAGTAATTAATCTCGATTTGCTAACTACTGTTAACAAAGCTTTGGCGGAGGTGCGCGGAAGCCTTGATTTTACTGATGACAAAGCACCCGTGTACAATCTGACCGGAGTAATAGACAGCCTTGACCTTGCACGTTTCGGGACGGCAAAATCAATAAATTCGAATTTAAACTTTTCTTTTATCGCGCAGGGTAAAAGTTTGGACATCGATGAAATGAACGCAAAATTTATTGTTGGTTTGCGTAATTCCATTTTGAAAGGACAGGCGATTAAACCGAGTAAGTTAACTCTTGCAATTGTTAAAAGCGACACGGCACGGCAAATAAAATTAAAATCGGATTTTTTGGATTTGAATCTTGACGGAAACTTTTTACTCAGTCGTGCTATTAAGTTGCTCGATTACCAGAGCTCTGCAATTGCAATGATGTTTCGTAAAAAGTTTAGCAGAATTAATCCTGCTGCGGTATTGCGTGGTGAAGGAAATATTCTTCACGATGTTCCTTACGACACAGTTGCGGCAAGCAACTTGGTGTTTAACTACAGCTTTGCCGTAAAGGATTTTGAGCCGATTGCAATTTTTCTTAACGCCGAAGAGTTTGACGTTTACGGCGAGGGGAGCGGTAAAGTAAAAAACGATTCGCTTAATTTTTCAATCGACGGGAATTTTTCATTAAAGAACTTTTTCAATACCGACAAGCGCTCGCTCTATTATTTTTCTGATATTAATGCCGACCTTCACTTTTCACGTAATAATTTGTCGAACGAATTCAACTCACTTTTCGGCTCGCTCACTTTTGACGGAAGAAAAATTTTTGTTGGTGAGGAGATTAAAAATATTTCAGCCGATTTGGTGTTTAACCAAAGCAAGTTAATAT
>JALWGH010000310.1:0-855 GCA_027013735.1 Melioribacteraceae bacterium | reverse complement strand
ACGCCGGTGCGAAAATCGGAAAGGATTTAAGATTTGAATCGGAAGGCGAATTGGAAATGTCTCCCGAAAAACAGAAATTTACTTTTTCTTATTTGGACTTAAATTACAAAGGCGACGATTGGGAAAACGATTCGACAATTGCAATAACCGTTTCCCCCGATTCTTTTTCTGTTAGTAATTTGATTTTTAGTAACGGGAACGCGGTGGTTAAATTCGGAGGTGCGGCGGTTAAAAACAAAGGACAGAACTTTGCCTTGTCAGTTAGTAATTTCCCTTCGTTTCTCGCTGCAAAATATTTTGCAAACTCCGATGACCCGAACATTAAAGGGAATATTAACTTGAGCGGAAAAATTTTCGGCAATTCACAATCGCCACTTGCCGAAGTGAAACTTAATATTGACAGCGTCGGTTACTTCCGGAGCTATTTCGGTAATTTGATTTCACACTTTAATTTCGCGAATAATGAACTGCAAACAAATGTTAAATTCAAAGAGTTCGAATCTGCCGGCAAAAAAACTTTGTTAACAATTCAGGGAGGAATTCCGCTTAATCTTTTTGAAGAAGCTGAAATTGTAAAAAGGAAAAAGGAAATGAATTTAAAGATTCATTCGGGCGGTTTCCAAATTGCCTCCTTGAGCACTCTTATTCCTTACGTTAAAAATTTGAAAGGTTTATTGAATGTTGATGCTGAGATTAGCGGTTCTGTTTCTAACCCCGATTTGAATGGAAATATTTCTTTGTCCGATTGTAGTTTTCGTTCAAGGCTGAATAATCTGGATTACAATTTGGCAGCGGAAATAAAATTGAATGGCAAAAAGGTTCTTGTGAAAAATATTTCTTTGCACAATGCCGGCA
>JALWGH010000309.1 GCA_027013735.1 Melioribacteraceae bacterium | reverse complement strand
AAGCAAGGCATTTGTGCACTTTAAATAAAGGAAGAAAAATTGGTACAAGATTAAATTTGGCGGCAAAAAATACACATTTCAATTATTTTAAAGAGTATTCTCCTTTTTTCCTCGGAACTCTCCCCCTGTTCAAACCAAGTTGAAAATTTTGGAATAACAGAATCCCCCTCTCTTTGAAAGAGAGGGGGAAAAAGGGGGTGAGTTGTTAAAATCCAACCTTAATGTATTATTTCCCCTTTTTTGGCTTTTGTCTAATCTTCCCAAAAGTCATTAGATGCTCAAAAATCTAATGACTTTTAGGAATGTTACAAAAGGCTCTAAAAGTGGAAAAAGCAACGTATTAGTACTAATTTGAGGGCAGCTGGTAAGCCGCCCCCATTAAATTCTTTACCTGATTAAAATCATCTTTTTCGTTTGAGAGAAATTCCCAGCGCGTAAAGTGTAAAAATAAATTCCGCTGGGTAAATCCTTTGCGTTGAATTGAACGGAATAATCCCCGGGCGCTTGCCGTTCGTTAACAAGCATTGCAACCTTGCGACCTAAAATGTCGTAAACCGTTAACCGTATTTGTAGGGACAGCTCGCGAGCTGTCCCTACGTTTGTTAGATTAGGGATTGAATATTTAATTGTTGTTGCCGGGGTACTTGTCCCGCCACCGGCGGAAAAAGGATTCGGGTAATTCTGGTAAAGCTTAAATGTCTCCGGTAAAGAGTTCCCGTTTTCAACTCCGTTTGGTCTTCTTGAGAATTCCAACAATACCACACTTATTCCGGGCACAATAAAATTGTTGTTATTCCACTCGTGCCAAGTGTCGCCATTCTCATCATCATTTACTATTTTGTACCGCATTGTGTAATTCGAAGGAAAAACGTTCGTGCCGTTCAATTTAAAAACTACGCTTTTATTTTCCAGAGAAACGTTGGAAATCAAAACGGCAAAATTGTTTGAGTCTTTTTCAGTCGAAAGCATCCAAAGAGAATCTGTTTGCCCGTGTTCAAACATATTCTCAATATTAAGGTAACGAATAAAATGTTTTCTGTAAAGGTTAGCCCGCAAACGAAATCCGTAAGCCATTTTCTTTGGCGTCCCGACGGAATCCCCGAAGAAAAGTCCCGAAACAAATTCCACGGAAGGATCATCGTAAGGAGTATTAGGATCCGAATCCCTGTCGCCCGAACGGTACCAAAAGTTTTTCTCCACACCGTTGGACTTAAGCACAATCCACAATGCGGTTTGCCACGCAGCGCCTTTTGCCCTGTTGTAAAGTTCGTCAAGCTGCTTGTTTGTAAGGTCGTGCATTCCGTCTTCATCTTCGTAGAAACGGGCAATAATGTAAGCATCGCAGATTATTTCCGTGTTGTCGAAAAAGCCGCTTCCCTTCCACGGCACAAAATCAAACGGCGCTTCTCCTCTTAATAACTTGCGGAAACTAACCACATTATTGTACACCCCGGCTATGTCGTTTCTGATTGTGTGAATTCCAAGCCAGTCCGGTTTTGCATTGTTTTCGTAAAGCGTCGTCAAAAAGGTAATGGCTTTGTTTACCAGACGATCGGGATACTCATCAAACTTAACAAGTAATCCCGGACCTCCGATTTTTAATTGCGGGAATTCATTTTTAAGAGCAAGGAATAAGTCCTTCCAAAAATTATTAAACGAAGCCGTATCCCACGACCAGAACTCAGGGTTAGGCGCTTCCGTCCAAATATCAAGGTAAGTAAAATTCCCCCTTGGGTTATTAAAATAAAGATAATGTCTCACCACTCTTTTGGCTGCCTCAATGTAATTAGCTCTCTCATTATTTCTCGGTCCCTGATAATCGTGATCCCTAATGGCACAGTGCATTTCCCCGCCAACTCTGAACATCAAGTTAAATCCGTTTCCTACAATTGCATTGAATAATGAATCACTTTCTTCAAAGTAATAATTTGAGGAATCCGTCGGGTCACATTCCCAATTCGGGTATTGACGAAGTCCGGGGTACAACGGTCCCGAGCAATTAAACATTCGCTCCATATCCAGCCTGTCGTCGGAGTAATTATTATTGCGAATCCAATTAACGCCAATATTTTTAAGATGCTCGGTTAAATCTGGACCTTTTGCATTGAATTGCGGCAGAGGTCCGGAAATTACTCCTTCAACATATTCCATTAATGAATCTTTTGCCGGACGCGTAATGTTAACTGAAATTGTTTGAGCCGAAGTGACTATCGAAAGAAGGGAAAAAAAGAAAATGATTCTTCTCATTTTACCTCCGTGATTTTTACAATAAATTTAACCGAAAAATTAAGGAGTAGCTTGTTTTTGTTTTGTGACTATTCTCACAAAAAAGCCGGACTTTCGCCCGGCTCTTTGTGTGAGAAATTTGGCAAGTAATTACTTGTGCCATTCGGGAATTCTTCCCGGCGTCCAAGGTGCGCCGAGGTTTTCCATTTTTGCCTCGAGCGGTTTAATTTCATCCGTGTAAATCTTTTTAACCTTCTCAAGCACCGGCGGGAATTCGTCCGCCAACACGTCGTAAGCCGTTTGTTCCGTTTGTGTAATCGGTGAAGTTGAACGCCAATGTGTGTACACAAGCGTTTCCAATCGCCAGTTGAGCGGAACAGGTTCGGGAGGCACTTCCTCTCTGCTTGCGCGGGAAGGTTGCCCGTCGAACTTGTAAAGAATGTCGTCTAATTCTTTGGAAATCTTTTGTGCCTTTTGTAACAAATCAAACGAAGCCCCGGGAGTACGGAGTAATGCTTGCTTAATGTATTCAACCCGTTTAACAAGCTCGCGGGTAAAATTTTGCGTGCCGTGCATTGCCCGTGCAAGTTCTCCGGCTTTTTTCTCAAATGCAACAAGTTTGCTTCTGTCTTTTGCAGGCAAGGTCGTGTTGCGTAAAACTTTCGCATTAAATTCAACAGGCCTGGCCAAATCTTTTTTACCGTTTCTCGTAACAAGGGACATTGTTACCGAGTACTTGCCCGGCATTACCAAATAAGCCGAAAGCCCTTTGTCCGTGGGGGTAAATTTATCCTTCGGCACACGCAGGGAAGCAGTGTTTTCGTATTTCAAATCCCAGGTAATTCTGTTAATTCCTTTCGATGCCGCTTTGGTAAGTTTGCGGACAACATTACCGTCCGCATCCTTCACAGTGAAAAGCAAGTAAGGCGGTATTTCGGCGTTCTCTTTTCTGATTTGGTCGTAAGAAGGCTGTGGGATCGGCTTGCCTTCCTTAAATAATTTCTTCTCTTTTTCCCGCCTGATTTGCTTTAACGTTTTCGGAACTTCTTTCAAATAATAAGTAAACGTAGCGCCAAAAGGAGGATTGGGAGCTTTGAAATAATTTGTGCCCGCTCCGTAACGCCCTCCGCTACGAATGAACATCAGCGCATCCTTTACGGGAAAAATGTAACCGTCTTTTTTGAGCAAATCTTTTGTCACTTTTCTCAGAGGCGAGTAATCGTCGAGGATGTAAAATCCCCTTCCGAAAGTTGCCAGCACCAAATCGTTTTCCCGTTTTTGGATTGCAATGTCTTCAACCGCAATGTCGGGAATGCCCGATTTTAAGCGGACCCAATGCTTTCCGCCGTCGAGCGTAAAGTAAATTCCGAATTCCGTTCCGGCAAAAAGCAGATTGGGATTCTTAAAATCTTGAGCAATTGTGTGAACCGTTCCGTTCTCGGGCAAATCTCCCGCAATCGATTCCCAGCTTTTACCTTTGTCGGTGCTCTTCAACAGGTAAGGTTTAAAGTCGTCCCTTTTAATATTGTCGAAACTCGCGTAAACCGTGTTCGAATCAAACAGCGAAGGGAAAATGTCGCTCACGTAAGTGTATTTCGGCACGCCCGGGAATTCGTCAATCTTGCGCCAAGTTGCTGCGTCCTCGGAAACTTGGATTACGCCGTCGTCCGTTCCCACGTAAAGAAGATTTTCCTTAACGGGCGATTCCGCAAGCGCAACCGCCGTGCCGTAAAGGGAAGTTGAGACGTCTTTCATTACGGCGTCGATGCTCCAGTACTTGCCCATTACTTTGAAACTGTTTCTGTCAATCTGTGCGGTAATGTCGCCGCTTATTTCTTTCCACGTGTTGCCCCGGTCGTCGCTGCGGAAAACTTTGTTGGCGGCACAATAAATCCTTGTGTGCGAATGCGGACTAATAATCAAAGGCGTGTTCCAATTCCACTTGTAAGTAAGCTCGCCTTTTTTTGGCTCGGGTCGAATGCTTACAGCCTCTTTGCTTTTGCGGTCGTAGCGAACCATGTTTCCGTATTGCGCCTCGGCGTAAACGATGTTCGGATCAACCGGGTCTATTGCCGTCCAGAAACCGTCGCCGCCGTTGGTTACGTACCAATCGGCATTAACTATTCCGTCCGCGCTCAAAGTTTGGGACGGTCCGCCGAAACTGCTGTTGTCCTGCGTTCCGCCGTAAACGTTGTAGAAGGGGTAATCGTTGTCGGTGTTCACGCGGTAGAATTGCGTAACCGGAAGATTTTCTTTGAAGTCGTAGGTTTTTCCGCCGTCGAATGATTCGTAAACACCGCCGTCCCCGCCGATTAAGAAATGCTTTGTGTTTTTCGGGTCAATCCACATTGCATGGTCATCAACGTGGCGGTTGTTGTTGCCCAGTGTTTTCCAAGTCTTCCCTCCGTCAACCGTAACTTTCGTTACCGTTTGAGTGGAATAAACTTTGTTGACGTCTTTCGGGTCGCAGTAAATTTCATTGAAGTACTGCCCGCTTGAATGGTAAGGGCTCATCTTTTGCCAGCTTGCGCCTCTGTCCATGGAGCGGTAAAATCCGCTGGCGTCATACTCTGCTTCCATTATTAAATAAACAACGTTGTGGTCTGCCGGACTAACGGCAATGCCCATTCCGCCAATGTCAACCTTGGGTAAACCTTTCATTACCTTGAACCAGGTCTCTCCGCCGTCGGTGGATTTGTAAACTGCGGATTCCGGACCGCCGCTGATGTGCGTCCAAACATGGCGTCTTCTCTGCTCGGAAGTGGCGTACATTTCATCCGGGTCAACGGGGTCGATCACTACGTTGTTAACTCCGGTATTTTCGGAAACGTAAAGAACTCGCCTCCATGTTTTGCCGCCGTCTGTTGTTTTGTAAAGTCCCCTGTCTCCTCCCGGAGCCCAAATTGAACCTTCTGCTGCTACAAAAACAACTTTCGAATCCCGCGGGTCGATTACGATGCCTCCTATTTGGCGGGAGTTTTTCAAGCCCATGTTCTTCCAGCTTTTTCCGCCGTCCTCGGATTTGTAAACCCCGTTGCCGTAACCAATTGCACGCTGGTGGTTGTTTTCGCCCGTGCCGACCCACACCACGTTAGTGTTGTTCGGGTCAATAGTAACACACCCGATTGAGTAAGTACCGTAATGGTCAAACACAGGTTTGAAGGTAACGCCCGAGTTCGTCGTTTTCCAAACGTGACCGGATGCAGCCGCCACGTAATATTCACTTGGGTCGTTGGGATTAACTGCGAAGTCGGCAATCCTGCCTGAAGTAAAAGCCGGACCGATGCTGCGAAATTTCAATCCTGCGTAAGTGCCCGGATTGTAAATGGTCTCTTTCTTTTTGTCGCCTGCGAAAGCAAACACAAAAAGAGAAAAGTAAAAAATTAAGAAATAGCGTAAGAATTTCATTTGTACCTCAGCGTTAATTTTAAAGAAATTTATTCTTGCCAAATGTTGCTTGCCGTTTCAATTGAAAAGTTCTTTTGTAATTCTTCCCCAATAACTTTTGATTCTGAATTTACTCAAAATAATTTAGATGAATATTATTGCAATTAGTTCCGTAATTTAAGAATAAATGTAGGATATTAGAAATTGAAAATGACAGTACAAGTTTAAATAAAATAAGAAAGAAGAAACTAGAAATAAGAAATGGATGCCACGCAAGACGCCCGTCTCCGCCCTCGCTATGCTCGGGCTACGCCGCGACAAGTTCTTTTCGCTAGACGCTAGAGGCAAGACGTTAGACGTCCTATTCAGATAACAGTGAACAGCGAAAATTAAGTTTGAGAGTTTGCAATAAGGGATTTTGTCATTTGTCCTCCCATCGGAGAGGCAGGCCCGCCGTTCCGATTGCGGGACGTCATTCATTGTGGTAGAAGAGTTTGGAGTGAAAAAATATTTTTTCGGACAAACCCTGCAGGAGTTCAGGTTTTTAATCAAAACGAAAATTCCGGTTAGTTGGATGAGCGGATGATTGGATTGTAATACTTTTACGGTGTACTTGAAATTCGGGGACGGAGGTTATCCTCTCCGCCCCCGTGTTAAATTTGTTATACTACCTAATTTTTTTCTAAATTCCATTTCTCGGTAAACCAATACAAATACTTTTTTCATAACTCCTCCTATTTATCTTTTTAATAGTGTGACGATGCCGTTAATACCTTCTTTACCAACTGCTACAGCAATATTGCCCTTTATTTCTACTTTCGACCATGTTTTATTACTATTCAGGTTATAACCCTCTCCCAAATGTTTCCATGTTTTCCCGTTAAAGTGCATTAATGTATTATTTGTACCCGAAATAAGAATATCATTTGAAGCGTTTCCCCTTATTGATGTAATATAACCTCTATAGTATGCGTACGCGCCTCTGTAGGGCTTATTTGCCTGTAAGGAATTAACATAATCCCATTTATCGTTTTTTAAGTTATATAAATAAGAGCCCGCGGTATAAACAGTTCCGTTCTCATCAATCCATATTGACACTAAATCGCCGTAAAGTTTCGGATTAAATATTTCATTTTCCGGCACTACATCACTTCTTTGAAAAACTTCGAACTTCCCGGAAGCATTCTCAATAAGAACGGATTTTCGGAAAT
>JALWGH010000308.1 GCA_027013735.1 Melioribacteraceae bacterium | reverse complement strand
GGCTTGCATTGGATTCGTCTTTGTAAACCCCAATCGGAGAGACGCCGATTTTAATGAGGGGATTGATTTTTTTTAGTTCTTTGTAAGCCTGCGCGAGAAAGTTAATAATGTTCTGCCGTCGCCAAGCAGCTTTCGGCTTGCCTTGTCCGTAAGCAGAGTAGGAAAAAGAATCGTCAAAGAATCTTCCCGGATAACGTAAATAATCGAGATTGATCCCGTCAATTTTGTAGTTCTCAACCATTTCTTTGAGTAATGAAATCAAATAGTTTCTTACTTCTGGAAGTCCCGGGTCGAGCCAATAGCTTTTTTTGCCTTCGTTGAAATACTCAACAATCCAATTTTTGTGCTGTACTGCAATGTGTTGAGGGTAATTCAAAAGTTGGTTGTCTTTACCTGAGAAACATCTGAAAACATTAACCCACGCGTGAATTTCAAGTCCGAGACTGTGAGCTGTTTTAACGGCAAATGCCAACGGGTCGTAATCGGGGAATTCATCCGGCTTGCCTTTGAAGTAAGGAGAAAACGTCTCGATTTTAGAGGGGTAAATTACAGTGCCGTTGCTGCGTACTTGAAAGAAGACAGTGTTGAAATTCATCGAACGGATTTTACGGAAAATTTGCTTGAGCGAATTTTTCTGTACTTCTTCGTTGAAGGTGTCAGGGGGCCAATCGATTCTGTAATTAGTTGCAACGTAAACCGCACGGGTTTCGCGCTTTGTTTGCAGGGGGGAGCCAAGAACGGCAATTCCCAAACTCAATAATAACAGCAGAATCAGAGTTTTACGTTTATTCAAAATATTCAACGGCAAATTTTAAAGAATTAATTACAAACCGTTTCTCAGCCGTAACCTCAGGGTAAACAACTCCTGCGTTACCAAGCAGGACAAATCTTAACTCGCCTTTTCTTTTCTTTTTGTCCTTAAACATAAGCGAATAAATTTTATTTATGTTCGGGGAGCGGAGATTAACTTTGTCTTTCACGAGGGACAATGTGGCAAGTAGTTTTTCAAAATTTTCTGTCGGCATTAAGTTCAAGTCAAGTGAGAGTTTGAGTGCGGCAGCCAAACCGAAAATTACGGCAGTGCCGTGATTGACTTTGTATTGTTGTTCAATCTCGAGCGCGTGTGCAAAGGTGTGCCCGAGGTTCAAGATTTTTCTCAAGCCTTTTTCACGTTCGTCGTTTTCAACCACTCCGGCTTTGAATTTTACTGACTCGCTGACGAACTTGGAAACAACAGGAGCTTTGAGATTGAAATAATCAGGGATTGATTTTTTAACGTAGTTCAAAAAACTTCCGCCTGCAAGGAAAGAGTATTTTATTATTTCGCCAAGTCCGGAAACGAGTTCCGCTTCCGGCAGGGAATCGAAATAAGTTTTGTCGATAAAAACTGCTTCCGGCTGGTAAAATGCGCCGATGAGATTTTTGCCGTCTCCAAAATTTATTGCCGTTTTGCCTCCCACGGAGCTGTCAACTGCGGAGAGGATTGTGGTTGGAATTTGAATGTAAGGAATGCCCCGCATAAAGGTTGCGGCGGCAAAGCCGGTAATGTCGCCGGTTATTCCCCCGCCAATTGAGAGGGCTAAAGTGTCCCTGCCGAAACCTGCTTTTAACAAAGCGCTGTGGATTTTTTGAAGTCCGGCGTAACTCTTGTTCTCTTCTTTTGCGACGAATTTGTAAACTTTGACTTTTCCGTTTAGAGAGTTCGGAAGCGAAGAGATTTTTTCCTTCTGTTTACTAAACACCTTGGAGTCCACCACGGCAAATACATTTTCGCCGAAAGGATAACGGGCAATAAACTTAATTAGCCGGTCGTTTGTATTTTCCCCGATAAAAACAGGGTAGCTTTTACTTTGGGCGTTTACTTCTATTTTTTTCACGGAAGTACCTTTTGATTGTTCTGGTTAAATCGTCAACGGTTTTGCCTACGGGATTGATCCCCGTTTCGAAAACAATGTCTGCTTGCAGATAGTATTTTTCTCTTTCTTTTAACAATGTATTTATTCTCTCAAGAATCTTTTCGTCGGAGGCTTCGTTTAACACGAGATTTTTAAATAGCGGGCGGTCAACTTTTTTTTTCAACCGGCGTAGAAGTTCTTTTTTGTCAACCTTTAAGTAAACGACCGTTCCGTTATTTTTGCAAAAATTTAAATTTTCTTCATTTACTATTGCTCCGCCGCCGAGAGCAACAATAATATTCTCTTCGTGGGCAATATTTCTTAATGTTTCGCTTTCGATTTTACGGAATGCGGCTTCTCCTTCTTCTTCAAATATTTCCGTTATTTTCTTCCCTTCGTTGGATTCAATTACTTTGTCCAAGTCAAAAAAGTTCCACCCGAAAACATTAGCCATTATTCTTCCGATGGTAGATTTTCCGCTTGTCATAAAGCCTGTAAGGAAAATTCGTTTTGTTTTTGTTTTCTCGCCGGGCATAATTTTCAATAAGTTTAAAAAACAAAGCATTAAAGTAATAAAATTAAATTTAAAGTTGTTTCCGGGATTTTTACTTCCACTCGGAACTTGTTGAAAATCACTGCTTTTTAAAAATATTATTTTATATTTAATTTTTTTAATTAAATTCGATAATAAATAAGACAAAAATTTCAAATAAGTAAAACGGAGGTGTGCCGTGAAAAAATTATTTTTGATCTTGATGTTATTGATTACTTCTGTCCCCTTTGCCCAATCTTACAAGGGCATTAAGGATTTTCCCTCGATGACTGTTTTTAGTCTCGAGAGTAAAGACGGACAAGCATATTACGTACGTTTGGACGATTCCAAGGCAAAGGCAGTTAATTCTTTGGGAGAATTCAAACTTTACGATAAGAATGGCAAAAAAGTTAGACAGTACATTAAAGCAATGACAATTGATGACGATGGAGTGGTTTGGTTTGTCAATAACTACAAGAATTTTGCTCTCTACAAAATGGACGGGAGCCAATTTACCGGCGAGAAAGACACAAAGCTTAAAGCTGACTTTGTAGGTTATTTGGGGTTGAAAAATTGTTCCGATAAAATTACCGGGCTTGTTTTTAAAGACGGAGTTCTTTACGGAATTACTTACGCAAGCGGTAAAATCTATTCGATTGACACAAAAACGGGCGAGGCAAAATTGGTTTCGCAACTGAAAGAAAAATTTCACGTAAGCGCCCTTGTTAATGTTAAGGATGAGTTTTATTTAATAAAGTCTTCGTGTAGCTGGCGGGGGAACGACCAAATTTGGAAGTTCGATTCCTTCCCTGAAGGAAATGTTTCTTACGTGGCTACAATCAAAAGTTGCAGCATGATTAGAACCGCAACGGGACATCCCAACGGCTACATTTACGCAGCCACGGCTAATTATTGGTTTAAAGTGGAACCGGTAAATTTGAAAGCAAAGGTAATATTGCATTTCTGCTCGGGCATCGGTGGGATGTCGTTCTTCTTGCCTAACGAAGGTTCACAAACACAGGATAAAAACTTTGCCGATTTGGCTTTGACCGGTTCGGTGGATAATTCTCACCCCAAAAACGGAGACAAAGTGCATTTTACTTTTAAACTTGTTAACAAGGGACCGGACAAAGCTACAAACATAGTTGTAAAAAACACTTTGCAAGAGGGACTGGATTTTATTTCCGCCGATGCTGAAAAGGGAGATGTGAAAGACAGTTCCAATGTGCTTACGTGGGAAATCCCGGAGCTGAAAGTAAACGATGCTTTAACAATGAAAGTTACGGCGCAACTGAACATAAAAGACGCAAACAAAGCAATATTTGATCTTGGTCCCGCAAAAGGGTACAATGTGTTTGTGATTAATGATGCCGATTCATTGACTTCCGACACGGAAGGCAAGATGTTCGTCGGCGGTTATGCGCGTTTGGGGAAATCCTATTCGGTGGGTTACAAGTTGCGGAACGATTCATTAAATCAAGCGGTGCTTGTTGTCGGGCACACTTTGGAATACGGTCCCAGCGGCGCTATTTACGGCGGCGACGTAATCTTCGGAAGGGACACAATCTTTTACGATTTTAATCCCGCAACGGATATTGTAAACGGTACGTTAATAAAGGATTTGAAATTTGTTAAAAAAATTAAAAAGAAAACTTACTTGCTCAAACAACTTTCGGCACGGCTTTACAAATACACACCGAACGGCAAGACAACTTTGGATTACAGTACCTTGCGCTTGAATGGCAGTAACCCGTTCTTAAATGTTTTCTCGGTGGAGGAATCCCAAGTGGAAAGCGCAACCGATTTTATTATTAACGTTCCGAATGGCTCCGTGGTGCTGGTGAACTTTAAGGACAAATATTCGGATAAAGACACATTGCATTGGGGCGGCGGATTGAAAGTTTACGGAGCCGATTATTCCAATGTGATATTCAATTTTTACAAGACAAAAAATCTGGAAATCAGCGGAATAAACGTAACCGGCACAATATTAGCTCCAAAGACGAACGTGAATTTTGTTAACGGACAGCAGAACGGACAAATGATTGCTTACAATCTTGAAGGAGCTGCCCAATACAACAATACTCTGTTTGTCGGCAATTTACCTTTCGATTCCACGCTCTACTCTATCGCTGAAGTAGTTGCCGTTGACCAAGTGGACACAAATTCTACGCCGGACAACGGAGTAGCAACGGAGGACGATTTTGTTTCTCTCGCGGTAGATTACAATTCCCGCGGCGCTTCAAGCGGTTCGGGGCAAACTACGTTTAAGTGGGAGCTCGTCGGTAAATTCCAAAATGATGAGTTGGTTTGGACAATGGAACCGGAAAAAACGGGCAGTTTCCTCATCGGAACGTGGGGTGGAAAAATTTACCGCTTGGATTCTACCGACACGTGGACACTGCTCAATAAGGACGGAATGGATGGCGTTTCCTACATTTGGTCAATTAAAATTTTGCCCGACGGAAGAATTCTTGTGGGCACTGAAAAAGGCGTGTTCTTTTCCGATGACGGCGGAAAAACCTGGCAGCAAACTTCTTTCACCGAAGGAGATGTAAGGAGTCTTGCTTACTACGAAAAAACGGTTTACGCCGGAACGTGGGGCAACGGACTTTACAAATCAACCGACGAAGGCAAGACTTGGAAGAAAGTTGACAATTCAATTTCCAAGGCGGCTGTAGTTGGTTTAGTAACAAATGACAAAGGCGAGTTGTTCATCGGCACGTTTGACGTCGGGCTTTACAAATCTACCGACGGAGGCAAAACCGTTACGCAATTAAACATTGAATATCCTTACATCTGGACTTTGGGCAAAGCTGACAACGGCGTAATTTACGCAGGCACTTACGGAAACGGACTTTACAGTTCCGCTGACGACGGCGAAACTTGGGGACGTGAAAATGCCGTTGATGCAAATTACATTTACGCGGTAAGAACAAAAGACAAGCGGATTTACGCTACTTCCTGGGAGTCCGGCGTATTTACGGGTGTAATTAAGAGCGCACCGGCTAATTCCCAAATGCCCAAAGCTGCAAGCGGTTACACGGTTGACTGGTACGATATGGGTCTTAGCGGTTTCGGTGTCAGTTCCGTCTTGCCGACTAATGATGGCAAGTATGTTTACGCAGGAACAAGCAAAGGCGAGATTTACCGCACCGATGCGACTATTACTTCCGTCAACAATAGCGGTATTATTCCCTCCGAACTTACTCTTGAGCAAAACTACCCGAACCCGTTCAATCCTACCACAACAATAAAATACGAAATTCCTAAAACAGGTTTCGTAAAATTGGTAGTTTACGACTTGTTGGGTCGGAAAGTCACAACCCTTGCCGAAGGGAAGGTCTCCGCGGGAATTCATAGCGTTGTTTTTGACGCTGCCGATTTACCGAGCGGAGTTTATTTCTACAGACTTTCCTTTGGCAATGCTTCCATAGTTAAGAAGATGATTTTACTGAAGTAAGATACATTCTTAAAATGAAAAAGCCGGGCAGAAGCCCGGCTTTTTTGCTTTTCCCCTGTTTTAAATCTTAAAAGTGTTTTAATCATCGTAAATTGAGGCGTAAAAACATGTAAAAACAGTTTTTTACTTGTGTAAATGCTTTTAATTGTGTTTTTTGCAACCGTTCTTATTGTCAGTGATTTTTCAGCTTTTTTTCATCGTAATGGGAGTTACGTGGCGAAGCGCTACCTAAACACTTTAATTCTTAATTTTATTCATTTCCGTATTTTTCACATCCACTAAAACATTTCTTAATAAGTAATCTATGGGGTTTGTAATGAAAAGTTTTTCTACCTTTTTTCGTGTTATTGCAATCCTTTTAATTCTTAGTTCCCTAACCTTAGCGCAAAAGAACGGTAAAGGTTCTTTAAGAGGCGTTGTGGTTGATGCCACAACCAAAAAACCGTTGCCTTTTGCTAATGTTGTACTTAAGGGAACTTCGAGAGGAGCTGCAACAGATTTGAACGGGCGGTTTGTTATTAAAAATGTTGACGCCGGTGAGTACACAATTGAAGTCTCTTTCTTAGGATATGAAAAGGTTACAGAAAAAATAACGGTAAGAAAGGGCGTCATCACGAAATTGAAATTCAAACTTAAACCTTTGACAATTAAAGGTAACGAAGTTGTTGTAACCGCTCAGGCGGAAGGACAAATGAATGCGATTAACGAACAATTAACGGCGAACACGATTAAAAATGTGGTGTCCCCTGCCAAAATTCAGGAAATTCCCGATGCCAACGCTGCTGAATCCGTTGGGCGCCTACCGGGTGTTTCGATTAAAAGAGTTGGCGGTGAAGGCAACAAAGTTGTTATTAGAGGTCTTTCTCCAAAATACAACGCAATTACTTTAAATGGAGTGAAACTACCTTCCACGGGTAGCGGGGATAGGAGTACCGATATCAGTATGATTTCTCCTTATATGTTACAAGGCATCGAAGTAATTAAAGCCATCACTCCTGACCAAGACGCCGATGCTTTGGGAGGTACGGTGAATTTTAAGGTCAAAAAGGCTCCCAAAAAATTTAAAATGGATGTTTTAGCCCGCGGCGGCTACAACCACCTTGAAAATAGTTATGGCGACTACAAATTTGTTCTTTCGGTTAGTAAAAGATTTTTTAATAAGAAATTGGGAGTTTTTGCTCAGGGGGACATCGAAAGTCGTAACAGAAGCTCCGATGAATTGAACGCTTCTCACGAAATAATTAATCCCTCGCTTAAGGTTTGGAATAAAGTAAACGCAATTAGTGCAAAGTTTAAAAAATATCACAGGATTAAAAAGAGATACGGGGCCACGGTAGTTTTGGATTACAATCTTCGGAAAGGTTCTTTGATTTTCAGCAACTTTGTCAGCAAATCTGCTACGGATAACAGAGTGCAATCCGAAGTTTTTAGCGCTGCTAATAATTCTCACACATATTCGGTTAGTGACAATGGAAACGATTTAATGCTTCTTAACAACACACTGAATTTTGATTATGACTTTAATTTATTCAAAATTGATGCTGTGGCAGCAAATTCCTTTTCCGAGAATGTTACGCCCTTGAATTTGTATTACGACTTTTTGGAAAACGCCGCATTTACAAATGCAACGGGTTTGGAAAATCCTTTTAGCATTGTCGATTCTGCCAAGAACGACATTCAAAACACTTATTTTAATTCTTTATCTACTACCAAGGCTTACAACAAGGCATCGCAGCTTACGGCAGCGGCAAACATTGAAATACCCCTTAACTTCTCCGATTTCATTTCGGCAAAAGTTAAGTTTGGGGCAAAATATAGACACCTTTACAAATACAACAATCTCGATAAACGGAAAAGGATTTTCCAACCGTACAGGTACGCAATGGATTCAATCCGTGCTCATTTCCCTTGGATGAATAGCGTGGATGTCGGCTCGGCAAGTATTGAAAATCTTCCTTACCAATTGTTTATTGATGCCAATCAGGATGCAAGGAGATTCCTTGACGGGCAATTTACATTTGGACCACATGCGAGCTACGACTTGCTGCACGATATTTACAATATGTTAATGAACACACCCGACAATATTAGGAAAGGCTTAAACGGCGCTCCTCTGCTGTGGCCCGATTGGCCAAGTTCAATCCGTGATGATTATTACGGTACGGAAAATTACTCGGCAGGTTACGCAATGGCGGAAATTAACATTGGCAACAATTTAATGATTCTGCCGGGCGTAAGGTACGAAGATAATGTTACCCAATACACCGCCAGCCGTGGCGACGATGCACGCAGGATTGAGGAAGGGTACAATTACCACGATACTACAATGACTCGCCATAATTATTTCTGGCTGCCAATGGTTCACGTTAAATACGATCCGCTGGATTGGCTCGGATTCCGTTTTGCTTACACAAATACATTAACGAGACCGAATTTCTCAAGAATAATTCCCGGCTGGCACATTAATACTACAAATAGTTTTATGGCTTACAAAAATTATCAGTTAAAACCGGGTGAATCCGAAAACTTTGATTTTGCTGTTACCGTTTACCAAAATCATATCGGATTCTTGAACGCTGCTTTCTTTTACAAGAAAATCAAAAACCTCATTTACAATCCCGGAACGCTGGTGCTAACTTACCCGAATGAATTCGGAATACCTAAGAATTTAGGAGTTGAGACTATTTCAACAACAATAAACAACAAGTACACGGCAGAAATTAAGGGTGTTGAATTGGATTGGCAAACACATTTCTGGTATTTGCCTTTCCCGTTTGACGGCTTAGTCCTTGACGTAAATTTAACTTTAATGTCTTCGGAAACAAAATATCCTAAAAATATTTTAAGGGATAAAATTGTTGGTTACGATACTACTTTTGTTTTCGGGCAGCCTCACATTATCCCCATCAGAGAAACGGTTAACGTGGATACCTTTTACACAGGACGTATTGTTGACCAACCGAATCAAATATTTAACATTTCGCTTGGTTACGATTACAAAGGATTTTCGGGAAGGATTTCAATGCAATATACGGACAACATTTTGTCCCGAACGAATTTCTGGCCCGAACTTACTGCCTTTACCGATACTTACGTCCGCTGGGACTTGTCGCTTAAACAGAAACTGCCTGTTAAGGGATTGCAGATATACTTCAATATGAACAATATCACGAATGCGGTGGACAAATCTCTTATTGCAGGTAATAAGTACCCAACGGCACAACAATATTACGATATGACAATGGACCTTGGCATAAGGTACACTTTGTAAGAAAAAATTTCTTCAATAAGCAAGAATGCAATGAACCAAATTAAACAACATTTTCCAAAAACAAATGGAGTTATCTTATGAAACAAAAACTAATCTACGCCTTTTTTAGTGCTTTGTTGCTTGCTTTCTTTAGCAACATTAACGCCCAAAATTATTTGGACGTTCCCCCGGATCCGAACTTTTCGCCCGATTACCTTAACAATGTAATTTACGGCGACACAACGGATAACGGAGAAAGATACCCTGACCGCGTTTACAGATTACAGGTTGGCGGCATCTATTATTTTAACAACCCGATTGTAACGGATGGCTGGGATTTAAAAATTGTAGCCGAAGGGGATCCCATTGGCGGGTTCGACAAAGCTATTATTCTTGTTGAAAAGAACGACCAAGGTAAAGTGCCTGCCCGCTTTGCCGAAGTTCACGGGGATTTGCTTTTCAAAAATTTGTATTTCTCTTGTGTAACTACTAAAAACAAACAAGTTAATGACCTTACAAGAGTTTACAAAGACGGGGCAAAAATTGAAATGGACAATTGCTATGTTGAATGGACAAAATTGTTTGCCTTTGCTCGTATTTTTAGCCAGAACACTTCGGTTCGCATTACCGATAGTTATTTTAACAATGTTTCCGGTGTGGGCGGTCCGTTTAACGGTAAAGTAATTCAATTTCAAGACAACCCCGTTAAAGAAATATTTGTTCAAAACAATACTTTCGTGAATATTCAAGGTCCGCTAATTAATATCAGATTTAACACTGTCAGAAGTTTCGTTTTCGATCATAATACGGTAGTTAACGAGATTAAGTGGCCCTTCCACCATGAATATTGGGTTAACGGCAAAGTTACAAATAACATTTTCTTTAACACTTCTTCCTATGGTGAAAACACTAAAGACGCCTCCAACCAAGATCAGGAAGGATTGCAGTTCGGAATAATTAATTTCTTTGACGTGCCCGATTCAATTCTTGCTCAGGTTGGAATGAATTCCCAGAACGAAAGGAAAATGGATGTTCACAACAATCTTTTCTATTATGACCAAGACGTTAAAGATTACATTGCAAAGTGGTGGGCATCGGATTCCGTTAAGGAAGAACCTTGGATGAACTCCAGAACAAAAGCATTGTTCGATGACGATGCTAATTATCCTTACCTTGATAACGAAGATCCGATTACCGAAGATGCCGGATTTATTGATTATCCTACCGCAGATTCAATGATTCACAAAATGGATCAATGGAGAACCGACGGTAAAAAGACAACTTGGTTCTGGGTTGATGTGGACAGCGATAAAGTCTCCAATCCCAGCCCTCGTCCGTGGGACCTTTCTTATCCTACAACGAGTGTGGCTTACACGGCTGCCGACGGCGGTTACCCGTTGGGAGACCTAAACTGGTTCCCCGACAAAAAAGCAGACTGGTTAACAGCGGTTAATGACGGCGAATTAAATGTTACGCCTAAGAAATTTGAATTAAGTCAAAATTACCCAAATCCGTTTAACCCTTCTACTTTAATTACTTACAACTTACCAGCAAAATCAATGGTTACGCTTTCTGTCTTTAACGTAATAGGACAGAAGATAGCTACTTTGGTTAATGGTGTAAAAAACGCCGGAGTGCACAAGGTTACTTTCAATGCAAAGAACTTGCCTTCCGGCGTTTACATTTACAAACTTTCCGCCGGCGCATTTACGGCAAGCAAGAAGATGATTCTTATTAAGTAATGCACTCTCTCACTTAATATATTTAGCGCTCTCTTCCTTCTTCCCGCCTTGGAAGGGAGCGCTTTTTTTTGAGTTTTGGGAAATTATTGAAGAACAATTTTTTAATAGGACAATTTTAAGATGTTAAAAGAAATAATTAACCGTTGGCTTGTTAGAACAATCTTGGTCGCTGCTACTCTTTTCGGATTTTCCTGCGCAAATAATCAAAACAACAAAACCGTAAAGAAACTTCCGAAAATTACCAATGCAAACAAAATGAAAATTTGGCGCGATGCTACTTTCGGGATGTTCATTCATTGGGGAGTTTATTCTTATTTGGGAGGTACTTGGAAAGGCAAAGCCGTGCCGGGTTATGCCGAACACATTTTCCGTAAAATGCAAATCCCGTTGAAAGAATACAAAAAAGAAGCTATTGACAAGTTTAATCCTACTAAATTTAACGCCGACGAGTGGGTTGGAATTGCGCAATCTGCGGGAATGAATTACATGGTAATCACGGCAAAGCATCACGATGGCTTTGCAATGTGGCCCTCAAAAGTTTCCAAATACAATATCCACGATATGACAAAGTTTAAAAGAGACCCGATGAGGGAATTGCGCGACGCGTGTAAGCGCAACGGAATGCTCTTCGGGTTTTACTATTCTCACGCACAAGACTGGAGCCACCCTTGGGGGCAAAGGAACGAATGGGATTTCGGTCACCTGCAGCCAGACAAACGCGCTTGGTGGAGAGACCCGAAATGGAAATACTACATTGAAAAATCCAAAATTTACGTGAGGGAGAAATCAATTCCTCAATTGGTGGAATTAATTAAAAATTACGACCCGGACATTATTTGGTTCGATACTCAAATTTGGCTGCCGCCGGAACTGACAAGAGAAATTGTTTTGAAAGCCCGTGAGTTAAAACCTACTTTGATTATTAACAGCCGCGGAACGCCGGGCATTTACGATTACAAGTCCACAAATGACAGACCCCTTGATTTCCCGCCGGTTAATGAAAAATATTGGGAGGCAATCCCCACTACAAACGAATCCTACGGTTACAACAAAAACGACCATTCGCACAAACCGCCTTCTTTCTTTATCCGGCTGTTGGCAAAGGCAGGCTCCAAAGGCGGGAACTTATTGATGAACGTCGGCCCGATGGGCACGGGAGAAATTGACCCGGTTGACGTTAAAATTTTAAGAGGAATCGGAAAGTGGTTGAAACCTAACGGTGAAGCTATTTACGGAGTTGAACGTTCGCCGCTACCCGTGCCGGCTTGGGGAGTAATTACAAAGAAGAAAAACAAAATCTTTTTGCACGTGTTCGATTGGCCCAACGATGGAAATTTAATTTTAGGCGGCTTGAAGTCAAAAATAAAAAAAGCTTACTTCCTCTCCGAATTGAACAAACGTACCATTGAGTTTAAACGGATTAACGAAAAGGACGTTTTGTTGAAAGTTCCTAAAACGGCGCCGGATTCCGTGAATACCGTGATTGCAGTCGAGTACGAAGAGCCGCTTGCGACGGACTCGGTTAAACTGTTGGCTGCTAATATTAAGGCAAATCCTCTCCACGTTTTCGACGGGAAACTCCACGGCAAAAAAATCAAATACGGTTCGGGAAATCCCAAGAGCGATTTTATTTCGCAGTGGCTCTCTGCAAACGCTTACGTAAACTGGAATTGCAGATTAAACAATGCTTCAAAATTTAAAGTTTCGATTATTTACACTGCACCTAAGGAATCGGTTGGGAATATTTACAAGGTAACGGTCGGAAATAAATCGTTTGTTCGGAAAGTTAAGGAAGGGCGTTACAAGGAATTCCCACTCGGAAAGGTGAATTTGAAAAAGGGAGAATTTGAAATTCGCATCTCCGCCGAGAAAATCAAGAAAGGGAATTTGTTTTTCCCCACAAAAATAATTTTAACTCCTATTGCTGAGTAGAAGAAAATGAAAAGATTCTCAATCGCTCTGGTTTTTGTTTTAGGTTTTTCTTTCTCTTTCGCGTTTGCGAATCCGCCGGATAAGCCGTTAAAACCCGCAGAGTGGGTTCAAAAAATGGGCAACGGCAATTGGATGATTTTCAACATTGAGCCGGATGAGTTTACTTTTGCCGATGTAACTTACAGTCCCGACATTCTTGATTCTCTCATCTCCGTTGGTCAAACAGGCGGCAGGCTTCACTTCCGGCCGCGTAACATTTTGGACACAACAACTTTTACTTATGACCAGCGGGCTATTGATTTCTTGTCCCGAATGATTGACGACATGACCGCACGGGGAATGGCAATTTGCTTGCAGTACAATCCGCTCTGGAGCGATGAGGAAAATGAGATGACTGCAAGGGCAAAAAAGATTTACTTTTCCACTTGGGAGCAACTTTGCAAAGCCTTTAAAGATAAAAGCCATTTGTTTGCAATGTCCCCCGTAATTGAAACTCACGTTTGGCGAAATCTTGGGGATAAGGAAGTGATGCGGGACAGCCTTAACTGGCTGTACGATTCTTTAACGGTAATTTTCAGAAAGTACAACCCGACAAGAATAATTTCCTACAAACCTTGGGGCTCGGCAAAGAATGCGGAGCTTCATACTTTGAGATTTCCGTTCAAAGGGAACAATCCGAATCCCGATTCGGGCTATTACGTTGCTTCCTTCAGCGGCTCTTACGGACTTGGCAGTTGGGATGACTACGGCGTTTGGCGGTACTATTCTTTGAACGATTTAAAATACCAAATGATGCACGCGGGTAAAATGAACAAGCCGGATTACGGAATTCAGCACGCCGTAGAATGGAGAGAGAAGACGGGAATTCAAGTTTGGATCGACCATTGGGAACCGGACAAGTGGAAAAACGGCAATTGGACTGACGGGCAAAATTTGGCTTACACAAAATTCTTTTTGGATACTTTGCAGGCTTTGAAAATTGCAAGTTCAGGTCCGCAAACAAGACGCCTTTGGGACAATGAAAACAAAAGATTTTTTCAGGACGAATTCACGCAATCTTTTTTGAAAATTCTGAAAGCACACAATTGGCGTAATCCGTCGGCGGTTAATTCGGAATCCCGCTCCTCGATTAACTTTGAGTTGCAACAAAATTACCCGAACCCTTTTCCCGCCGGTGGCGGGACAAGTACCCCGGTAACCACAATTAAATATTCCGTCCCATTTGTAGGGACAGCTCATGAGCTGTCCCTACATTTGGCTGTTTACGATGTTTTAGGTCGTGAGGTTGCAACGCTTGTAAACGAGCGACAAAATCCGGGCACTTACGCCGTCCGGTTTAACGGTGGCAATTTGCCTTCGGGAATTTACTTCTACAGATTGTCCGTAGGGAATTTTTTTAAAATTAGAAAGATGTTGTTGTTAAAGTAAAAATTAAAAATGCAGGATTAAAAATGCGCTTTGGTAAATTCGATGATGAAAATAAAGAATACGTAATTACGACTCCACGAACTCCTTACCCGTGGATTAACTACTTGGGGGAAAGCGAATATTTTACCTTGATTTCCAACACGATGGGTGGTTACAGTTTTTACAAGGACGCCAAACTGCGCCGGATAACGCGCTACCGGTACAACAACGTGCCGCTGGACTCGAACGGCAAATATTTTTACATTAACGACAAAGGAACAATATGGAATCCGGGCTGGCAGCCCACACAAACGGAATTGGATTCTTACGAGTGCCGCCACGGACTCGGCTATTCGATTTTTAAGAGCTCTAAAAACGGGCTCTCGGCGGAAGTACTTTCCTTTGTACCGTTAAACACAAATGCCGAAGTTCACAAATTAAAACTTAAAAACGTTTCAGCGGAAGAGAAAAGTTTTTCTCTTTTCTCCTTTGTTGAGTGGAATTTGTGGAACGCTCTTGACGATATGACGAACTTTCAAAGAAATTTTTCCACGGGGGAAGTGGAAGTAAAAGATTCCGTAATTTACCACAAAACGGAATACCGCGAACGGAGGAATCATTTTGCTTTTTATTCCGTCAATGAAAAGATTGACGGCTTTGACACGGACAGGGAAACCTTTCTCGGTTTGTACAACGGAATGCACAATCCCGCTGCGGTTTTGGAAAACCGTGCGCGCAACTCAATTGCACACGGCTGGTCGCCCGTTGCCTCTCACTTCTTGAAAATTAATTTGTCTCCCGGCGAAGAGAAAGAGCTGGTCTTTTTGCTTGGCTACGTTGAAAACAAGGAGGAAGAAAAATGGGAAGCAAAGGGAATAATCAATAAAACAAAGGCTCTTGAGCTAATTGAGAAATTTAACTCGGCGGAAAAAGTAAACTCTGCTTTTGAAGAGCTGAAAATTTATTGGAATGATTTGCTTTCGGTTTTTTCAGTCAAAAGCGAAGAGCCGAAACTTGACAGAATGGTAAATGTTTGGAATCAATACCAATGTATGGTTACGTTTAATATGTCCCGCAGTGCTTCTTACTTTGAAAGCGGAATTGGCAGGGGGATGGGCTTCCGGGATTCCAATCAGGATTTAATCGGTTTCGTCCACCAAATTCCCGAAAGGGCAAGGCAGAGAATTTTAGACCTTGCTTCCACTCAGCTCGAAGATGGCGGAGCTTACCACCAATACCAACCCCTTACAAAAAGGGGAAACAATGACATTGGCGGGAATTTCAACGATGACCCTCTCTGGCTTATTCTTTCCGTAACGGCTTACATTAAAGAAACGGGAGATTTCTCAATTCTTGACGAGCAAGTTCCTTACGACAGCAACCCGCAAAAAGCAAAGCCGTTGTTCGATCATTTGACAAGGTCGTTTAATTACACAATTAACAATTTGGGACCACACGGCTTGCCTTTAATCGGCAGGGCGGATTGGAACGACTGTTTGAACCTTAATTGTTTTTCAACGAACCCGGACGAGTCTTTCCAAACAACTGAAAATAAAACCGGAGGCAAAGCCGAGTCTGTTTTCATTGCGGCAATGTTTGTCCTTTACGGAAATGAATACGTAAAGCTTTGTAGAAAAATCGGGAAAAATGAAGAAGCCGAACGGGCTGGAAAACACATTAGTAAAATGAAAAAAGCTTTGGAGAAACACGGCTGGGACGGCGAATGGTTTTTAAGGGCGTACGATTATTACAGCGAAAAGGTTGGCAGCCGTGAAAACGAGGAAGGAAAAATTTTCATCGAGCCACAAGGTTTTGCGGTAATGGCTGGCGTAGGCGTTGAAGACGGACGGGCTCAAAAAGCTCTCGACTCGGTTAATAAATATCTTGACTGTGAATACGGAATTGTTTTGAACAATCCGCCGTTTACAAAATATTATTTGAACTTAGGGGAAATTTCCACTTACCCTCCGGGTTACAAGGAAAACGCAGGAATCTTTTGCCACAACAATCCTTGGATTATGATTGCCGAAACTATGGTGGGCAACGGGGACAGAGCCTACGAATATTATTCCAAAATCGCTCCTTCTTTTCTGGAAGAAATCAGCGATTTGCACAAAACCGAACCTTACGTTTATTCGCAAATGATTGCAGGTAAGGACGCGGTAAAACCCGGTGAGGCTAAAAACTCTTGGCTTACAGGAACGGCGGCGTGGAATTTTTACGCAATCAGCCAGTACATCCTCGGCATCCGCCCGGATTACGACGGCTTACAAATAGACCCTTGTATTCCCAAAAATTGGAAGAGCTTTAAAGTAAAGAGGAAATTCCGCGGGAAGATGTTTAATATTGTCGTGTTGAACCCGAATGAAGTTTCCAAAGGGGTTGTAAGCGTCAGCCTAAACGGGCAGGCAATTAAAGGCAATATTATTCCTATTGAAAAAGCAACGGACAAAAACGAAGTAACAGTAATCTTAGGATAAATATGGAAAAACAGGAAAAACTCGAAGAGAAAAAAGAAATAGTTGAAGAAAAAATATCCGTAAAAGAAAAAATCGGATTTGCTTTGGGAGATACGGCTTCCAATCTTTTCTTCCAAACTTTTATGTTGTTCCTTCTTTATTTTTACACGGATGTTTTCGGCATTCCGGCAGCCGTAGCGGGAACAATGTTTTTGGTAACAAGGATTTGGGATTCGATTAACGACCCCCTAATGGGAATTATTGCCGACCGCACCAACACAAGGTGGGGTAAGTTCCGCCCTTACCTTTTGTGGATGGCAGTTCCTTTCGGAATAATCGGCGTGCTTACTTTTACCACTCCCGATTTGTCCCTCCAAGGTAAAATTATTTACGCCTACGTTACTTACACTTTAATGATGATGGTTTACACGGCAATTAACATTCCTTATTCGGCTTTAATGGGCGTGGTTTCTTCTGACCCGTTGCAGAGGACAAGTTTTTCACAGTACCGATTTATTTTTGCTTTCTTGGGCGCTTTTCTTGTTCAGGGTTTAACTCTTCCGCTGGTTAACACAATCGGCGGAGGCAACACGGATGTGTTTTACGCTAAAGTAAATCAGGAGCACCAAATTGTAATTACTGAAAACGGAGTCGGCGCTTCCAAACTTATTATTAAAGCAAAAAAGGACAAGGGCGATCCGTTAACGCACAAGGTTACGGTTAATGTTTACAGAAAAGAATACAAGAGCGAAATAGACACTTCCACCGAAATTCTTTATTTGCCTCAAGGTTTCGGAAGTTACACGCTTGACCCGCAAAAATATTTTAAAGTTAATATTGCCGGTTTCCCTTTAACGACGGAAGTTGTTAACGAGGCAAAGGGTTTTCAAGGCACGATGACAATTTTTGCAATTGCCGCCGTGGCGATGTTTCTGATTACTTTTTACACAACAAAGGAGCGGGTAAGTCCGCCCAAAGAACAAATAACCAACCTTAAAAACGATATTAAGGATTTGCTTACAAACGTGCCGTGGCTTGTGTTGTTCTTTATCGGAATATTTTCCCTTTCCTACATTTCAATCAGGAACGGCGCAATAATTTATTATTTCAAATATTACGTCGGCAATTCCCTTGCCTCAACGGGATTTATGCTTGCCGGCACTATTGCAACTATCATTGCAATAATGATGACCGAGTGGCTTTCGAAAAAATTCGGGAAGAAAAAAGTTTTTATGATGGCAATGGGATTTTCCACATTGTTTTCGGCGGCTTTCTTCCTCCTCGGGAAAGACGATATTATTTGGATGTACGTTTTTCAAATCTTAGGCAGTTTTGCTGCCGGGCCTACGGCGCCTATTGTTTTTGCAATGTACACAGATTGTGCAGATTATTCCGAGTGGAAGAAAGGCAGACGTGCAACGGGTTTGGTGATGTCCGCTTCTACAATGGCGCAAAAGTTCGGCTGGACAATAGGCGGAGCGCTCGCAGGCTGGCTTTTGGCAATTTTCGGCTTTAAGGCTAATGTGATTCAATCTGCCGAATCAATTAAAGGCATTGTTTTGATGATGAGTTTGATTCCCGCCGCCGGAAGTTTGTTAGCTGGCTCGTTAATGTATTTTTACAAATTGGACGATGAAACAATGAAACAAATAGAATTTGATTTGAACAAAAGAAGAGCGGCGGAGGCTTAAAATGATTCCCTCAAAATTTTTGGTTAAAGTTCTTTCTCTGTTTATTCTCTTTTCCGTTACTAATTTAACGGCAAAAGATTTTAAGCCGGTTACTTCCGTTAGAACAAACGAAAAAGTTGTTGCCATTACTTTGGACGATGGACCCGTGCCTTCTTTAACGGAGAGGTTTTTGAATCTCTTTAAAAAGGAAAGTGTCAAAGCTACGTTTTTCAATATTGGAGAAAAAATTGAAGCACATCCCGAATTGGTAAAAGAAGTTTTGGCGCAAGGGCACGAAATAGGTAATCATTCTTTTTCGCACCCAAGGTTAACGGACTTAAAAAACAGCTCCGACGTTTTCGACCAAATAAATAAAGTGCAGCTCTTAGTAAAACAAATTGCCGGTTACACTCCAAAACTTTTCCGCGCTCCCTTTCTGAAATACGACAACAGAACGCTAAACGTTTTAAAACGCTTGAACCTTAAACTCGTAAGCGCAAGCGTATTTGACAAGGACGCAAAAAAGAACGTTGACCCTCAAGGAATAATCGAGAGGGTTCTCGGCAGTGTAAAGCCGGGCTCAATAATATTAGGACACGAGCGAGAACACACTTTAGTAGCAATGCGGACAATTATTCCCGCGCTTAAAAAGCAAGGCTACGGATTTGTAACTGTTTCCGAGTTGCTTTCCCTCCAAAGCAAAAAGTTCATTCCGCCCAACGACGAAAGGATTCATTTTACCGGCGCAAAGTTTTCGAAAGTGTCGAGCAATGAAATTATTTTTCAACGTCATTCGGACGCCGTTCTTGCCATCCCAATGACGGAAAGTTTGTTCAATCCGGTTAAGGCAAGAACTACCACCGGCGTTACTCTTTCTTTTAAAACGGCAAGCCCCGAGGTTAAGCTTTATTTTAGGAAATTGCCGGGCGAACAAAGGCAGGGATTGTTCGACATTTACCAAAACGGTGTGAAGACTGACGAGTTTAAAATTAACGGTTCAACGGATTCTTCGTTCGCAATTCCGGTAAAAAAGACCGGCGCTGCCGGTGCCGTAATGTACAGAGTGCTATTCCCCCCTTGGAACAACCTTGCTTTTAAAGGACTTGAAATAGATTCGGCTTACGATTTAATTTCTTACGAACCGCCTAAGAAGAAGATTTACGTTGCTTACGGCAATTCAATTACGCACGGCGTAGGACAGCTTTGCACCGACCAAACTTACGCATTCCTTTTGGCTGAGAAATTCGGTTGGGAGTTGTACAACGTTGCCGTTGGCGGCGCAAAGGCATCCCTTGCCATTGCAGATATGCTGCGCGATAATTTTAACAGAATAGATTTTATGACGATTCTTATTGGCTACAACGATTACAATTTCCAAGCAATCGATACGGTTGAGTACAAAAGAAGAATGAACGGCGTTTTGAACAGTGTCCGGCAAACGCACCCGAACACTGAAATTTTTTGCATTACTCAAACTTACACCAAACAGCTCCATTCCAAAACTTCCGGCTTGCCCATTGAAGATTTTAGAACCGCACTGGCAAACCTTGTGCGTAAAAGACAGGAAGAAGGGGATGGGCATCTTTATTTAATTCGCGGGGAAGAAATAACGGACTCAAACTCGCTGAAGGACAAAGTGCATTTTAACGTTGAAGGCGCCGCAAGATTTGCGGACTCCCTTGCAGAAAAGATTTCCGCTTTAACGGGCTTGACAAGTGTAAACGAGACGACAACAGGAAGAGCAATTCGCAAAAATAATTCGTCGGGGATTTTAAGAGTTTTTCCCAACCCTACGGGCGGTGAACTTAATTTCGGTTACAATGGGAAAATTAGAAAAGTAAAAATTTTTAATATGCTCGGTCAAAAGGTTGGCGATTTTTCAAATGAAATTAAAAAAATCCACTTGCGCAATCTTTCCAAAGGGGTCTATTTTGTTAACTTAACTTCTGCAAGCGGAGAGGTTAAATTCGGCAAATTTATTTTGAAATAATGGAATGTTACGATTAAAATGAGATACGGTTATTTTGACGACGAGAACAAAGAATACGTAATCGAACGCCCGGACACTCCGGCATCGTGGAGTAATTATTTGGGCTCAACTCGTTACGGCGCTATTGTTACCAACAATGCGGGTGGTTACAGCTTTTTCCATTCGAGCGCTCAAGGCAGACTTACGCGCTTGAGATTTAATGCTGTCCCTCTCGACCAGCCCGGTAAATATTTTTACATTCACGACAAGGACTCGAAGGATTTTTGGTCGGCTTCTTGGCAGCCGGTAGGGAAACCGTTGGAAAAGTTTAAGTCCGTTTGCAGACACGGAACGGCTTACACAAAAATTACTTCGGAGTACGACAAAATTGAAACCGAGACCATTTACTTTGTACCGCTTGGAAAGGATTACGAAGCGTGGTTAATCAAAATAACCAATAAAGACGGGCGCAAACGCAGGTTGCGCTTTTTTACTTACGTGGAATTCGGCTGTAATTGGAATGTGGAAGACGACATTAATAATTTGCAGTACACACAATACATTACAAGGTCGGAAAAAATCGGGAACGCTCTTCACGTCGGGCATAATATTAACCTTCCCGAAATGAAAGACAAGTTTGCCGAAAAAGACCAGCAGCGTTTTACATTTATCGGCTTAAGCGGCGCGGAGGTTACGGGTTACGACACGGACAGGGAAATGTTCATCGGCAGTTACAGGACTTACGCAAATCCGGTTGTCGTAGAGAAAGGGAAATGCAATAATTATTTGAACGAAGGAGGCAATCCTTGCGGGGTTTTACAATTTGACGTGGAGCTTCAACCGGGTGAGGAAAAGTTCGCCACGGTTTTAATGGGCGTTGGCAAGGCGGACGCGGAAGGGAAAGAAGCCATTGAATATTTCAAGGACGAAAAAACAGCCTTGTCCGAATTGGAAAAGGTGAAAAAGTATTGGCATTCAAGATTGGAAAATTTTAGCTTCCAAGTGCCCGACGCGGCTGTTCAAAGTATGATTAACGTTTGGAGCCCTTACAACAGTTTGATTACTTACGCTTGGTCGCGGGCTGCAAGCCTTGTTTACAGCGGCGAAAGAGACGGTTTGGGTTACAGGGACACCGTGCAGGACTTGTTGGGTGTAATGCCTTTAATTCCCGAAGAAGCAGGCGAAAGATTGGAGCTGATGATTACGGGACAAGTTTCTACCGGCGGGGCAATGCCAATTGTAAAGCCCTTTAATCATCATCCCGGCAAGGAACAAGCTCCGGCTGAAGAGGAGTATCGTTCGGACGATGCGCTGTGGCTTTTTAATACGATTCCGGCTTATGTTAAGGAAACGGGGCAAATTGATTTTTTCAAAAAGGAACTGCCCTTTGCGGACAAAGGCAGCGGAACGGTTTTCAAGCATTTGAGAAGAGCGCTTGAGTTTAATCTTTCCCGAACCGGAATGCACGGCTTGCCCAGCGGTCTTTTTGCCGATTGGAACGATGCTCTCCGGCTTGGAAATAAAGGAGAATCCGTTTTTGTCTCTTTTCAATTACGTTATGGATTGAAAACCTACGCCGAGATTGCGGAACTGCTTGGCGAAAAGGAAGAGAAAATTTGGGCGGAAAAACATTTGCAACAATTGGACGAAACACTTGAAAGGTACGCTTGGG
>JALWGH010000307.1 GCA_027013735.1 Melioribacteraceae bacterium | reverse complement strand
GAAAAATACTACAAAAAATAATTAGGGAAATAACCAAAAAATCAACGGAAGATTTAATAAGGATAAGCGATAAAATTTAACCCCCAAAAGTCATTAGATCCTTAAAAATCTAATGACTTTTGGGAGTGTTTGACAAAATTCAAAAAATGGGGAAATAATAAAATAAGGTTGATTTAGGAGAATTTTTTTTGACAACTCACCCCCTTTTTCCCCCTCTCTTTCAAAGAGAGGGGGACTCTGCTTCCCCTGAATTTTCAACTTGGTTTGAAGAGGGGGAGAGTTCTGAAAGGAAAAGAAGAACAATTTTTAAAATAATTGAAGCGCGTATTTTTTGCCACCAAATTTAAACTTGTACCAATTGTGTGACGCAATCGTTTTCCTATTAATTTTAAATTTATTAAATTAAAAAATAATTAAATGTTATTTATTCTTTTGGAAGGGAATGAGGGACATTTAATAACAAAACAGAGGTACTACTATGAAAAGAGCGCTTTTTTTAACTTTGGTTTTCATTACGGGGGTGTCGCTTTTTGCTCAATCCGCAAGCGATTATTTCCCCACTAATTCCGGCTACGTTTGGTTTTACAAATCGAGCGTTTTGGATTCCAATAATGTCCCTGTTGATTCATCCTCCATTTTATTCAGCGATTCACTTGCCGGAGAAGCGGTTTACAACGGGAAAACTGCGAAAATAATTATGGAAGCCATCGGCGACCCGGTAAACGGAATATTCCTTCCGGCATTCGACACAGTTCGTGTTGCGCTTGAAGGTTCAAGCGGGTTCTTGGATGTTGACTTAACCGTGCTTGTAGATACAGAACTTTTCAGCAACGCTAATTATTTCAATGTATTAAAATCTCTTAGCGGTTGGTACGATGTTTACCATTTTAATGCCTTTCAAAATATTCCGTACCTTGTTTTCCAAAAAGACACCACGGTCGAAATAGATTCCGTTTCAATTCCGCTGCGCTTTGAAATAAAAGGTAAACGTACGGCTGACGAAACTCTTGAAACGGTAAAAGGTTCTTTTAATTGCAAGAAATTTGTAATTACTTCCAGCGTTTATTATTTACAATCTTCCCCGCTTGGGAATGTTCCCATTCCGCTTGTAGTAAGAAACAAAGAAGTTTGGATTGCCCCCGACAATTGGATTGTAAAAGAATTTGCACCAACGCGTAACGTTGACCTTTCGGTAATTGGCGGACCTACATTTAACATTCCCGGTACGCTAAAAATATTAATTGACCGTCCGACAGGCGTAAAAGGCAAAATCGTTAGCCCGACGACTTTCCGCCTGGAGCAAAACTACCCGAATCCTTTTGGCAAAGCCAGCACTTCGGGAACTCCCTCTACGGTAATTAATTATTCAATTCCCAATGTAGGGACAGCTCATGAGCTGTCCCTACATTTAACGGTTTACGACATTCTCGGACGTGAAGTAGCAACGCTCGTAAACGCAAAGCAAAATTCAGGAAATTATTCCGTTCAATTCAATGCCAGCAATCTGCCAAGCGGCATTTATTTCTACACATTGAAAGCCGGTAATTTTTCCATTACGAAGAAAATGCTACTGCTAAAATAATTTTCAGCCCCGCACCGCCGGGGCTTTCTATTTTCCTACTTAATTTATCTTCGAAAACAAACGTAATTTTTTAAGTAACACTTCAAAAATACCCGTAAAAATTTAAGTAGGAGTAAAATCATTGGAGATTCCTTGGCAAGACTTTGTTGAGCAATTGTACGAACAAACATTATTCGATTAATTTTCAATTTGTTCCAAAATAAAACCAACAATAACATTCTTCATTCTTAATTCTTCATTCTTAATTCCCGTAGTTTTTTCTTTATTGATTTTCAGAAATAAAAAGAATATTTTGGCAGGCAAAATCGGAGGTAATATGAATACGGAAGAAATAATTAAAAGAGCACCAAAAGTGCTATTGCACGACCATCTCGACGGCGGACTTCGCCCGGAAACAATAATTGAATTGGCAAAAGAAATCGGTTACGACAAACTTCCCACCGATGATCCGAAAGAGTTAGCCGCGTGGTTTCACCGCGGCGCAAACAAAGGCAATCTCGTTGAATATCTTCAGGGCTTTGAACACACCGTTGCGGTAATGCAAACCAAAGAAGCCCTCGAGCGCGTTACCTACGAAATGATGGAAGACATGAAAAACGACGGCGTCGTTTACGTTGAAACCCGTTTTGCCCCCGTTCTTCATCTTCAAAACGGACTACACTACGACGACGTAATCACATCGGTTTTGAAAGGACTGGAACGTGGCAAAGAAGATTTCGGAGTCGGTTACGGACTAATCCTTTGTGCAATGAGAAACATGACGGACTCACTGGAAATTGCCGAACTTGCGGTAAACTACCGCAGCCGCGGCGTAGTAGGATTCGACCTTGCCGGAGAAGAAGGCGGCTACCCGCCTAAAAAACATATCGACGCTTTTCATTTCATCCAAAGAGAAAATTTCTTTATTACGATTCATGCCGGGGAAGCATTTGGCAAAGAATCAATCTGGCAGGCAATTCAATGGTGCGGCGCACACAGAATCGGACATGCAACAAGACTAACCGAAGACATCGTCTTCGACGACGATGGCGAAATTGCAGCATTAGGAGATTTGGCACAATACATTCTGGATACGCGTCTCCCGCTTGAAATCTGCCTGTTGAGCAATGTGCACACGGGAGCGGTTGAATCCCTCGAGAAACACCCGTTCTACCCGCTTTTCAAATCGAAGTTCAGGGTTTTTCTTAACACGGACGACAGGCTAATGAGCGACACGACCCTCACGAAAGAATACCTGACCGCTTCAAAATTGTGGCATCTCACACTTGATGACATTGAAAAGCTGAACATCAACGCAATGAAATCGGCGTTTATTCATTACGATGAAAGGCTGCATTACATCTACGATGTAATTAAACCCGGTTACGAAAAATTAAGGACAGAATTACTAACATTAAAACCAGCGGAACTATGAGTAAAAAATTATTCAAAAACTACGATTTCGAATTCGACAAAAACGAAAAGAAAATCTTGATTACATTTTGTAACCAAGTAATTAAGCAATTGGGAACCGACCAGCGTTATTATCGCGAAGCAAATGTTTTTTCTTCAATCATCTCAAAACTAAAAGCGGATACTGAAAAGGTAAAATTAACAAAAGAAGAAAAGACCAAACTTGTTTTGCAATTGAAGGAAAACATTAAATACACCGAAAAGGAATTGCAAAAGAGCGGATTCCTGAAACGCTGGATGCTTAAATCGATGCACAAACAATACAGCGAACTATTTAACAAACATTTCAAAGATTAAAACAATGGCACAGAGAACAATCAAAGCCCCGAGGGGCACGGAACTTAACACCAAAGGCTGGATTCAAGAAGCCGCTTTGAGAATGTTAATGAACAATCTCGACCCCGAAGTAGCGGAAAAGCCGGAGGAACTAATTGTTTACGGCGGCTCCGGTAAAGCCGCCAGAAACTGGGAAGCATTCGACGCAATAGTCGAAAGCCTCAAAAACCTCGAAAGCGATGAAACGCTTGTGGTACAATCCGGCAAGCCGGTTGCAATTTTCAAAACACACAAAAATGCGCCGAGGGTAATCATCTCCAACGCAATGCTCGTACCGGACTGGGCAACGTGGGACGAGTTCAGACGACTGGAAGCGCTCGGCTTAACGATGTACGGACAAATGACCGCAGGCAGTTGGATCTACATCGGCACGCAGGGAATTCTGCAAGGGACGTACGAAACTTTTGCAACCTGCGCTAAAAAACATTTTGACGGAACGCTCAAAGGTAAATTCCTGCTTACTGCCGGTCTGGGCGGAATGGGCGGAGCTCAACCCCTTGCCGCAACAATGAACGGTGCGGCATTCCTCGGAATTGAAGTTGACAAAGAAAGAATTCAAAAAAGAATCGACACGGGCTACCTTGATTACATGACCGAGGACTTGGACGAAGCGCTTGAAAAAGTTTTGGAAGCCAAAGCCAAAGGAGAGCCTTTGTCCGTAGGACTTTTGGGCAATGCGGGCGAGATTCTCCCGAAAATATTGGAGAAGGGCGTAGTCCCTGATGTGTTGACGGACCAAACCTCTGCACACGACACACTGAACGGTTACGTACCAATGGGAATGCCTTACGAAGAAGCACTGAAACTCCGCGAGGAAAATCCCGAAGAGTACATTCGCCGCGCAAAGGAAACAATTGTCGTGCACGTCAAAACAATGCTCGAATTTCAAAAACGCGGTGCAGTTGCTTTTGATTACGGCAACAACATTCGCGGCGAAGCAAAAGACAACGGCGTGGCAAACGCTTTCGACATACCCGGATTTGTGCCCGAGTACATCCGCCCGCTTTTCGAAGACGGTAAAGGTCCTTTCCGTTGGGCTGCTCTTTCCGGCGACCCGAAAGACATTTACGAAACGGACAAAGCAATAATTGAAACTTTTCCAGAAAACGAAGCGCTCGTACGCTGGATTAAACTTGCGCAAGAAAAAGTACATTTTCAAGGATTGCCTTCCAGAATTTGCTGGCTGGGTTACGGCGAGCGCGCTAAAATGGGTAAAATATTTAATGAGCTTGTGCGCACGGGAAAAGTTTCCGCACCAATTGTAATCGGGCGGGACCATTTGGATTGCGGCTCGGTGGCTTCCCCCAACAGGGAAACCGAAGGAATGAAAGACGGCAGTGACGCAATTGCTGACTGGCCTATTCTAAACGCACTGCTTAATGCAATCGGCGGTGCAAGCTGGGTTTCAGTTCACCACGGCGGCGGCGTGGGCATCGGTAAATCAATTCACGCGGGTATGGTAATTGTTGCCGACGGCACACCCGAAGCGGAAGAAAGATTGGAGCGTGTGCTCACTTACGACCCTGGATTAGGAATTGCACGCCACGCAGACGCCGGTTACGAAAATGCAATCGCAAATGCTAAAAAATTCGGAATTAAAATTCCAATGCTAAAATAGGGAGAACGAAAAATGAAAGTATTAGTAGCAACTCAAAAACCTTTTGCCTCTGAGGCTGTCGATAAAATAAAAGAAATAGTTACAAGCGCAGGCTACGAATTTGCTTTGCTGGAAAAATATTCCGAGCAATCGGAATTGATTAAAGCGGTAAAAGACGTAAACGCTTTAATTGTTAGAAGCGACAAGGTTACAAAAGAAGTAATTGACGCGGCAGAAAATTTGAAAATTGTCGTTCGCGCCGGCGCAGGCTACGACAACATTGACCTTGCATCCGCAAGCGAGAAAGGGATTGTGGTAATGAACACGCCCGGGCAGAATTCCAACGCAGTTGCCGAATTGGCGCTCGGTTTAATGGTTTACACTGCTCGCGGATTTTTCAACGGCAAGCCCGGCACGGAATTAAAAGGCAAAACGCTCGGTATTCACGCTTACGGACACGTTGGCAGCTTGGTCGGTAAAATTGCCAAAAACGGCTTCGGAATGAATGTTTCCGCATTCGACCCGTTTATTCCCGCGGAAAAAATCGAAGCTGACGGCGTTAAAGTTTACAACTCCGTTGAAGAACTTTACGCAAACAACCGCTACATTTCGCTTCACATTCCTGCAAACGAACAGACCAAAAAATCAATTAACTACGATTTGCTGAGCAAAATGCCGAAGGGCGCAACCTTGGTAAACACCGCACGAAAAGAAGTGATTGATGAGGATGGTCTCGTAAAAATAATGGAAGAAAGAGACGACTTCAAATATGTTTCGGACATCGCACCGGATATTTCTGAATTGCTTAAGGAAAAATTTCCCGGGCGCGTTTATTTCACTCCCAAGAAAATGGGTGCACAAACAGCCGAGGCAAATATTAATGCGGGAATAGCAGCGGCAAATCAAATAGTAAATTACTTTGAAAAAGGCGACGTTACTTTTCAGGTAAATAAGTAATTTGTAAATTCAAAAGGGAGATTTTGAAATTCAAAATCTCCCTGAATTACGTAAGTAACCAATCAATAATCGAGATAAAAGTGATTTCCCTTTTAGTTCCAAACCACTCAAAAGTTTCCGTAGCCGAATAATCCTCCGTGATAATTGTAAGGTTATTGCAATTAAGTTCCTTAGCAGCCTCGAACAATGCACGTTTTTCTCTGTTTGCCGTTTTTTGATTCGAAACATCGGCAGAAACTTGAATGAGTTCGTAAACCTTGTTGTCATCTTGAAGGACAAAATCAACTTCGTAATTTTTCTTCCAGTAAAAAATTTTCATTTTTTTACTCAAAGCTCGCCGGTACAATTCTATTGCCACAAGATTTTCAAGCTTTGCTCCCCTGTTGTAAGAAACATTATGCCCGATACTTTCAATAAAACCATTGTCAATAACGTAAGTTTTTTTTTTTTATTTCAATTGTTCTTTGAGTTTGTACGAGAACCGAGGTATTTGAAAAAAAATCATCGTATTTAAAAGATAAGTCAAATATCTTGAAACCGTTCTTTCGTTGTAGCTCACTAATTTGGAAAGAGCGCGGATTGAAATCTCATTACCTGCGTTTGAAACCAAAGTCAACGCTAATTTTTCTACCATTGCCGGATCTCGAGGTTTGTATCTTAAAACAATATCTTTGTAAATCGTATCTCTAAAAAGCATACTTAAATATTCATTGGCAACAATTCCTTTGGTAACGATTTCCGGATATCCACCCGTGTTTAACAAGTCTGACAGAATTCTCTTTTGTTCGGCTTTGCCCTTGTTTTCCGCAACACTTAACAATTCCCCGAAAGAAAAAGGAAAAATATTGACGGGATAGTTTCTGCCTGTTAAATAAGAAGATAGCTCTCCCGAAAGTAAATTGGAATTACTGCCGGTTAAAACAATTTTTCTTCCGCTCCTTTGCAATCGGTTGACAAATAGCTCCCATCTCTCCAGATTTTGAATTTCGTCAAAAAATAATATTTGCGGATTTGAATAGACTTTGTCAATAGTATTTAAGAGTTCATCGTAATTCGAAATACCGGCTAAGCGTTCGTCGTCAAAGTTCACATACCCGAAATGCTCATTTTTTAACGAGTGCAAACAGAAAAATGATTTACCCGCACGCCTCGGTCCAACTACCACATTAATTAAGCCTGAGCTAATATTAAGCTTTTGGTCCCGTTGAATGTAACTATTGGTAAGTAGTTTGTCACGTTCTTTTTTTTGTTGAAATATTACTTCATCTAACATAGAATACATCAAAAGTTGCTAAAATTGCTGTACTATAGCGACAATGATACATATTTTTCCTTAAAATCACAAAAATTTAACTTAAATAACTTCCGTAGCGTAGATTGTTTGCAATCTGCGCAATGAACAATAAACAAATATTCAAAATAAAAGACCTGAAATTTTTACGCCAGCTCTCTTAACTTTCTCAAAAATTTTAATTGCGTTTTCAACGGAGGAATCTTCTCGGTTGTTGTTATTTTGTCCCCGCCAACTAAATTAAGCAAACCATTAACGCCCTCAAACATATTTACATTCGGAAAAACCGTGTCCCGCAAATAATGAATTAGCTTTAGCGTGCGGAAGCCGTCAAACCAAAACTTCTTTTGTTTCAATATTTGCTCTTCCGAAGTGGAGTGTTTTAATATTCCTTCCCATTTATTAGGGAAGTCGTTTTCAATCAAAAATTTTTCGAGCGCTGGATTTATTTTTCGCGAATGCTTCAAATATTCATCCGCACTCTTTCTTTCTCCGTTGAGAAAAACATCGTTCCATTTTTTCAAAACAAGAAATGATTCCGGTGAATAGACAAGATACTCATCTTGAGAACGACTCAAAAATCTGTGCACCCGTTGCCCTGTTCCGAACGGAACGCGCAGGGATGGTCTTGCCGAAGGAAAAACTTTTGCTCCGCCAATCTCTTTGACTTCAAAATTTTTTGCCACTTTTTCAAGAAAGTAAAAATCCTCGCCGGCTTTACGTTTGTTCATTCCGCCAACGTTAACGTACGCTTCCACGTCAAACAACATTGTCGAGCCGATTGTGTGAAAAGCGTAAGGCGAACGAGCAAGTTTTAATCCCAGGACGTAATGCCTCAGAAATATTTCGTAACAAATTATTGCGTGTGAAATTTCTTCGTTCTCAGGCAGTCTGTGTTCAAACCGGAAATAACCGGCGTGAAAATTTACGTCGGAGAAAGCTTCGCGAATTGCCTCAAAATAATTTTCCGAAACGGTGCAATCGGCATCGAGGCAAACAAGCCCGGGATGTTTGGAATAATCAAGAACTTGCGAAGCTGCGTCGAGCCCGATTTTACGGGCTAATCCTACGCCGCCGGTCTTTTTAGGCAATGCCCGCTTGCTTGAAAAAGCATCTATTATTTCAATCGGGAAAATAAAATTCTTTTTTTCTTTCGAGAGAAATTCAAACGTTTGCTTGTTGCGCTCAATTATTTTGTAGTCCGCTCCCTCTACATTATTAACGACAAATAACAGTAAGAACTCTTCTCTTTTAGTAACGTTTGCTTTTGAAATTGAATTTAACAACAAGGAAACATTTTCCAACTCATCCAACGCAGGAATTACAATTACAAATTTAAATTTCTCCTTTGGTAATTCGCTAAAATTCCACTGCTTCAAAGGGGAATGTTTTCTTAAATATTTTTCAACAGCAAAAGGAAGCTCCGCCATTTAATTTCCTGTCGTTAGAAATTTTTCAATCAATCTTTCGGCGGCGTCAAAATCCATTGGGGCAATCCAGTGAATTTTTGTTCCCTCCCTCTCAATTTTCCTGAACCACGTCATCTGCCGTTTGGCAAACTTTGCAATGTCCCTGCCAAGCCGGTATTCCATTTCCTCGTAACCAATCTCTTTGTTCAAGTACATTGCAAGGTATTTGTATTCTAATCCGAAGAATTTTAGTTTTTCTAACGAAACCCCTTGCCTCACAAGCCTCTCGGCTTCCTCAATCATTCCGTTTTGAAGCCTTTCCTTCAATCTTTTCTTAATTCTTTCTTTTAGCTTTTCACGTTCTATTTTAATACCAATTACAAGCTCATTAAAGTCAGGAAACTTTAGTACGGAATCTGGCTTGGAATCTTCGGCAACAATTATTGCTCTGATTGCCCGGTGTTTGGAAAGTAAATCGGTTTTATTGTGTAAATCGGGTTTAAGCTCAAGCAACTTTTTTTGCAAAACTTCAAGCGGTAATTTTTCAAGTTCCTTTTTACGCTTTTCAAAATCGACTTTCGAGAGCTCGTAACGCTTAAGAACAGCATCAATGTACAAAGCCGTGCCTCCGACAAGAAACGGCAGCTTACCGCGTTCAGTAATATCTGAAAATACGGAAATAAATTTTTCCGCAAAGCTAAAAAGATTAAATTCCTCTGTCGGTTCGATTACGTCAACAAGGTGGTATGGCACAACGGTACCATTTACGTTGTAATCTTCCAAATCTTTACCGGTACCAATGTCCATCCCTGTGTAAACCTGCCGGGAATCGGCTGAAATAATTTCCCCGTTGAATTTATGCGCAAGCAATGCGGCAAGTCGTGTTTTCCCAACTGCCGTAGGACCAAGAAGAATAACCAGCTTACTCATTTCAGTAACGGACGACCGGCAATTTAATTTCTACCGTTGTTCCTCCATTTTCATTTCGCTTGGCAGTTATTTTGCCCTTGTGTAATTGAATTATTCTTTTGGCAATTGCCAGCCCCAACCCAGTATGAGACTCTTTGGAAAAGGCAACAAACGGTTCGAAAACAAGAGGCAGTTTTTCTTCGTCAATTCCGTTGCCGTTGTCAACAAAAATCAGCGTAACGCTTTCCTCGCTCTCACGCGATTTAACAATAAAATTACCGCCGAAGGGCATTGCCTCGCAAGCATTTTCACTTATTTTCAGCAAGGCGGTTTTCATTAGTTTTTGATCAATTTTAACAAACACCTCGGCGTTAAAATCTTTGAAAACATTAATAAACTTTTCCTTAAACGTTCCGGCACATTCTTCGAAAAACTCATTTAAGAAATCACTCAGCTTTAATTCCACGAGGCGTAAATCGGAGCTTTCCAATTTTAAAAGTTCAATTTCACCAATGGATTCACGGGCGGAATTAATTTCCTCAAGAGCAAGCTTAATTAAATCGTGAGGTTTCTCCTCGCTCAGTGCTTTCTCGTTGTATTTCGAAGCAAGCACCAGTCTCTCTTTCAATTTTCCGTGCAGAAAATTAATTAAGCGGTTGTAAATGTTCTCTTTTAGCACACTCAGTTGCGAGCGGGCAAAAGCAAAATGCCGTAAGCGGGCTTCCAACAGGTTTCTCAAACTTGACAAATGCGCGATGTCTTCTTCACCAAACCCGCCGGCTTGTTTATTGATTAAAACAAGCACCCCAATTTTGTCAACCTCCGTTTTAACCGGAAAAATAAGAAGGTTGTTAATGTCAATTCCCAGTTGTTGCAAACTTTTCGTATTCAATTTTTCCCACTCTTCGGGAAGGGAAATGATTTCAGGCTTATTATTATTGAACGAAACCCCGATTGAGCTATCATTAACCGGTTCCTTTATTTTCAATATTTCTCCGTCCTTCTCAAACTCGGCGGTTAAAAATTCCCCGCCGTCATATTTAAAGAAAAGAGTAATTTCGCAATTGAATACGGTATTAACCAAATTCTTAAAATTTAAAATCAGTTCTTCTTCACTTTCCGTTAGGAATATTTTATCCGCAGCTTCCGTAATGCCTGAAAAATCCAAATTATTTTTTACTTCTGCCGTTTGTTCTTGGGAAGGAAATTCCGAAACGGCTTGTGGCTCGTCCACCACTTCATTTTCCTTTTCTTGCACTGTGGACTTAACCTCAGCAGTTAAACCAGCTTTAGGAAAGTCAATTTCCTCCTCGTCAAACGGAGAGACAGGCGGAATGTCCAAATCTTGCGGAGGAATATTAATGTTGTCGGATTCGTTATTTTCTTCGCTCCAAAGTTCCTCGTGAAATTCTTGTAAAGGTTCTTCCGGTTGTTCATCTTGAACAGGAGAAACCGTGCCGGCAATATTTTCCTGAGTTGCTGTTTGCCCGGATTCTTCCTTTTCCTCAATCACTTCCGTTTCACCGGACTGCTTCGGTTCCTCGTCAGCAGGAGCAGAAACATAAAAATCCATTATGTCCTTTTGATTTTCGACAGGATGCGTTTCCTCTTCTTCAATGGGAGGAGAAATAAGGACAAGGTCAAAATCATTAGTGTTAACAGGCTTTTCAGAGGTTAGCTCTTTTTCGTTAGGAAATTCAGAAATTTTTTCCGTTTCTTCGTTTTCAATATTTTCCGATTCTACCTGCTTTTTAATAATTTCATCTTCCAACTCTTTTTCAACAAGGAAACCGTGAATCTGGTCAATGTCAGGAATGTTGCTGTATTTAACAATATTTTCTTTAATCCTTTCGTTCTGTCTTATTAAGATTCGAGCCTCTTCCCTATCGAAAGAAATCACGTAAGAATCCGTAATAGCTATTGCAGTGCTAATTCTGTTAACATTTTCAATTAGCTCCTCAAAGCCGAAGAAGGAATCCTTTTCAAAAATTTCGTCCCCCTTTGCGCCGAGATTACTTTGACGCAGGATATTAATTTTCCCGTCCATTACAAGGTAAATTCCACTGCTCGGGTCTCCCTCCGAATAAATTAATGTTCGCTCGGAAAAAGTAAGCAGGTTGCCTTTTATTTGGTCAAAATTAATTTGCGTAATGTCAACGCCTTCAAAAAGCTTATTTGTAGATATTAAGTTGATTAATCCCTTGTTCATTTTTCTCTCGTTTAATTTCAACTTTTCAACACAACTTTACCATAATGAGCAATAAACGCCCCAAATGGAATAACTGTCATTAAAGTATTAAATTTGTAACTCAATTTAAATTTTATTCTCGATTAAAAGCAAATTTTTTGAAACCTAACTTATTAAAATTCATCGTATTTAATGACTGAAACGGAATTAATAAAAAAAGCTCAGGAAGGGGACCGCAAAGCTCTGACTGAATTAGTTAAACGTTACGAACAGACGATTTACAATTTTTCTTTCAAAGTTTGTCGCGACCGCGAAAAAGCCGAACACACCATGCAAGAAACTTTCATGAGCATGGTGAAATCAATCAAGCAATTTTCCGGTAGGTCAAAATTTTCAACTTGGCTTTACACCATTGTTTCCAACCACTGCTTGATGATGGCGCGGGCACAAAAGAATAAATACCACGCTTCGCTTGACGATGAAAATTCTTTGATAGACGAAAGCCACATTGCAGATTGGAAAGTAACACCGGAAAAGGTAACTGAAAATAACGAGCTAAAAAAAATACTGGACGAGGCAATTGAAAAACTGCCATACGATTACAGAATTGTTTTCATCTTGCGTGATGTGGAAGGACTTTCCACTGCAGAGACAGGGAAAATTGTTGGACTAAGCGTTCCGGCGGTTAAATCCAGATTGCACAGAGCAAGAGCTTTTTTAAGAAACGAACTGGACAAGAAATTAAGAAATGAGTAAGAAAAAAATTTCCTGTAAAGAAGTAATGGATTACATCTGCGACCACGCAGGTGAAAGTTTTGACTCGCCGAAGTGCAGGGAAATTAAAGAGCATTTAAATGAATGCGAAAACTGCAAGCACTTTTTCGAGTCGGTTGATAAGACAATAAGTTTCTACAAAATTTACAACGTACAAATTCCCGACGAAGCCCACAAACGTTTGCTCTCCTACCTCGGACTAAACGACGAGTGATTCTTCCTCTTTCCGCATTAATTTAAATTCACACAAATTTCAAATTTCTTTTTTGCCAGAACAACCTTAACATCTTATTAACATTTCGTAAAATTTCACAAACGAAGACGAAAGAATTAAGGGTTTAATAAAATTGAAAGTCCTTCGTTTGGAATTTAAAAAAGCAGGGACAGCTCGCGAGCTGTCCCTACAAAAACCGAATTTAATTTAATAAATTATCAGGGGGTAAAAGCACCCCACGTTATCAGCTAAAATTTAAGCTTCTTTAGGTCCAATCATTTTTTCCGGACGCACGTATTCGTCGAATTGCTCTGCCGTTAACAATCCCAATTCAACGGCTGCTTCCTTCAACGTCTTGTTTTCGGCGTAAGCTTTTTTAGCAACTTTAGCTGCATTGTCGTAACCGATGTAAGGATTAAGTGCCGTTACAAGCATCAATGAATTTTGCAAGTAGTAGTCAATTTTTTCTTTGTTCGGTTTAATACCGACAACCATTTTGTCCGTAAAGCTTTCGCAAGCATCGGAAAGCAAACGGATTGACTGCAACAAGTTGTAAATCATTACCGGTTTGAAAACGTTCAGCTCAAAGTTTCCGCTTGCTCCGGCAAAGTTGATTGTTGCATCGTTACCCATTACTTGAACACAAACCATTGTCATTGCTTCAGCTTGAGTAGGATTAACCTTACCCGGCATAATCGAACTGCCCGGTTCATTGGCAGGCAAAATAATTTCACCTATGCCGCAGCGGGGACCCGAGCCCAGCCAGCGAATATCGTTGGCAATTTTCATTAACGAAGCTGCAATGGTTTTCATTACACCGCTTGCTTCAACAATTGCATCGTGAGCTGCAAGCGCTTCAAATTTGTTCGGTGCGGAAGTAAATTCCTTTCCGGTAATTTCTGAAATTTTCTTTGCAACTAATTCCGCAAAACCCTTAGTTGTGTTTAAGCCCGTGCCTACAGCCGTTCCGCCAAGTGCAAGCTGTGAAAGCCTTGGCAGGCAAGCGTTAATCCTTTCCAGTCCGTTGTCAAGCTGTTGAACGTAACCGGAAAATTCTTGTCCCAAAGTTAGAGGAACAGCATCCATTAAATGTGTTCTACCGATTTTAATAATGTCTTTGAATTCCTCGGCTTTTTCTGCAAGAGCATCCCTGAGTTTTGTAACCATTGGAATTAGTCTGCGATGAATTTCTTCCACAGCTGCAATGTGCATCGCCGTTGGGAAAGTGTCGTTAGAAGATTGGGCTTTGTTAACGTCGTCGTTCGGGTGAATAGGTTTTTTACTGCCTATTTCGCCGCCCGCTATTTCAATTGCCCTGTTGGCAATCACTTCGTTAGCGTTCATGTTTGTCTGCGTACCGCTACCGGTTTGCCAAACAAACAATGGAAAATGTTCGTCCAATTTCCCTTCAATTACTTCGTCAGCTGCTTGAACTATTAAATCCGCTTTTTCTGCAGGCAACACCCCCAATTCTTTGTTAGTCAAAGCAGCTGCTTTCTTTAAAATTCCAAGCGCACGAATTAATTCGCGCGGAAAATGCTCTTCGCCGATGTGAAAATTCATTAAAGACCTTGCTGTTTGTGCTCCGTAGTACTTATCGGCAGGAACTTTAACTTCGCCCATCGAGTCTGTTTCAATTCTGTATTCCATTTTTCTCTCCTTAATATTTTTTCTACGAGACAAAAGAAAATTAACGGAAAGCGAAATGAATAGCAATTTGAATTTTACAAAATCGATTTAGAAGTGGCAAGGAATGATGATAATAAGAAAGAAGAAACGAGAAATGGTTTGAACTTACTCGAGAAGAATAAAGGATTTAGTTATAAGCAATTAAAATGTTTAATGCTTAATGTTGAATTTTGAATGATGCTTTGAGTAAAATTAGGGAGATTACTCTACTCCACAAATTTCAATTCGGACATGTCTTCGACAAGTCCTTTGTAATAAGCAAAACGCAAAAGTTCGTTTAATCCGTCGCGTTCGTTTTGCGTCATTTCAAAGTAAACCGAATTCAGATTTTCAATAATGAACTTCTTTGCCTCTTCGGGTAAGGAAAAATTCTTGAGGATGTTCGGGATTGTGTCGTCAACGGTTTCGTCAATTTTATTAAACAGTTTGTTCAAATCTTTAATTGTTTCTTCGTTTTTTGCGACAAAGACGTAATTAACGTAAGGGTAATCCAAAAACTCCGAAAGTTGCTCGGCTAAACTAATGCCGTTCTCGTAAAGGAGATTTTCAAAATTTTTGTTCCCCGAAACAAGATAGCTTTTCCCGGATGATTCGTCAAAATCTTTTGCGAGGGAAATTTTAACCGGATTGTTGTAAAACTCTTCAAACACAAGTTTCACAACCAAAGCGTCGTTTGCCGAAACATCACCTGTTAAATTAATTTCATTAATCTCTTTCAAATTTTCTTTGAAATAGAGATAGGAATTACTCAACTCCCCGTCGAACGAAACTGCAACTTTGGCGCTTACAAAAAGTTCCGGTCTTTTAAGCAAATCAATTGAGGGAATCAGTGCGGCATCGTAGTCCGAGTTTTCGAACTCCTGCGAAATCATTGCAGACGGTACGGAATGCAAATGCTGCAAAATTTCGTCGTTCAAATTAAACGTTAAAATACCGGCAAATACCGAAGGTGGAATTAATAATTTCATCTTACACCAAAATAAAAAAGCCGCCGTAGGCGGCTGTTAAAAAATTAGCGAAGATTTTTATCTTTAATTCTTGCGGCTTTACCCGAAAGCTTACGCAAGTAGTAAAGTTTTGCTCTTCTAACCCTACCTTCGCGCAAGACTTCAATCTTCTGAATTTTCGGCGAGTTGTAAGGGAAAATCCTCTCAACGCCAACGCCGTTGGAAACTTTGCGAACGGTAAATGTTTTCTGAATTCCACCGCCTTTAATTGCAATAACGTCGCCTTCAAAAGGCTGAATTCTTTCCTTGTTACCTTCAATAACTCTAACGTAAACACGCACACGGTCGCCGGCCTTAAATTCCGGCAAATCCGTTCTCAACTGATCCTGTACAAGTTCTCTTAATTTGTCCATTTTTACTCCAATCTATTATTTTTTTTCCATTTCTCAGTTAATATTTTCGACTGCTCTTCTTTCCACTCGCGAATTTTTTTGTCGTTACCGGAAAGAAGAACCTCGGGAACTTTCATTCCCCTGTATTCGGCAGGTCTTGTAAAATAAGGCGCTTCAATTTTTTTTTCGTCCATTAAAGAATCGTTCAACGCCGATTCGCTATCCCCGAGCACGCCGGGAATCAAACGCACAACCGCATCAACAACAACCAACGCGGGAAGCTCTCCGCCGCTCAGAACAAAATTACCGATTGAAATTTCGTCCGTTGCAAATGTTTGGCGCACCCTGTCGTCAATGCCTTTGTAATGACCTGCAATTATTAAAATATTTTCAGCTAACGAAAACCTGTTGGCAACCTTTTGGTCGAATATTTTCCCGCCGGGCGTCATAAAAACAACGTGGTCGTAAGTCCTTTCACTTTGCAATTTCTCAATCACCCTGAAAAACGGTTCAGGTTTAAGCAACATTCCCGGACCACCGCCAAAGGGCTTGTCGTCAATTTGTTTGTGCTTATCGTAAGCGTAATCCCGTAAATTATGAACTAAAATCTCCACCAGTCCCTTATCTTGAGCTCGTTTAACAATGCTTGTGTTTAACGGGCTGTAAAGCAAATCGGGAACGGCGGAAATAATGTCAATCCGCAACATCGAACAAATCTCCTTCGCCTGAAATCAAATCAATCCTGCCGTTTTCCAAATCAACATTTGGAACAAAATTCTTTACAAACGGGATTAGGACTTCTTCGCCCTTTACGTCTTGCACTACAAGGACGTCGTTAGCCTTAAAATTTAAAATATCTTTCACTCTACCAAAGAACTTTCCGTTACGGTAAACGGTAAGTTTAGTTAACTCGCTCAAAAGAAAAACATTCTTTTCGGAATCTTTCACTTCTTCGGCAGGGAGAAGAATTTCCTTTCCGATTAGAAAATTAACATCCCCGGAAGAACCGAAGTTTTTGAATTTAACGGCTACAAATTCACCGTTTTCAAAAACATCTTCCAAAAAGAATTTACGCGGAGCGCCAAAGACGTCCACAAAGACAAATTCTCTTTCAAACAGACACTTTTCGAAACCCTCTACGGGTTTCGCTTTCAAATAACCTTGAGCGTTAAAAATTGAATTAATTTTTGCTATTAAAGCATAATCATTCAATTTTAAAAGCGTCAGTCAAGAATCTTCAAAGAAGCTTTTTTGCCTTCTTTTGCGGCAATAGCCGTCAAAAGCGTGCGCATTGCACCGGCAGTTTTGCCTTGCTTACCAATTACTTTACCCACATCCTCAGGGCCGACTTTCAAACTAATCTCGAAAGCATTTTCGTCTTTTGCATTTTCTTCGACGACTACGCTCTCGGGATCGTCAACAAGGTGCTTAGCAATAAATTCAATAAATTCCTTCATAGGAGTACCTTTGAATAATTATTAGAACACGGGTACAGTATTAGAAAACCGGAAGAAATTTAAGCTTTAACTTCTTCCTCGTCGGAAGCCGTACCCTCAGCTTCCACTTGTTTATCACTATTGTCAGCTTGTTCTTCTACCGCTTCAGCAGCGGGTTCTTCCGTTTTTTCTTCCTCCGCTACGGCTGTTGTTTCTTCAACCTTAGCTTCGGATTTTTTAGTTTCTTTTTTCAAAGCAGCTTCTTTAGCTTCCTGAAGTCTTGTCCATTCGAGCATACGGGCTTCAATTTTTTCTTCCTCAAGCCCGCTTTTAATCAAACTATGTTTTAAAAGAATTCCTTTTTTACTAAGCAAATTCTTAACCGTGTCGGTTGGCTGTGCGCCTACGCCTAACCAATACAACGCTCTTTCTTCATTAATCATAACCGTAGCCGGATCGGTAAGTGGGTTATACGTACCGATGGCTTCAATGAATCTACCATCTCTCGGAGAACGGGCATCTGCAGCAACAACCTTGTAAACAGGTTGTTTCTTTTTACCCATTCTTTTTAATCTTAACTTTACAGCCAAATTATTTTAACCTCCTAAGTTATTTCAATTAAATTTCAAATTATTCAAATTTATTTTACCACGTCCGCCTTTAAGACTTTTCATCATCTTTTGCATTTCCTTAAACTGCTTAATAAGGCGGTTAACATCCTGAATCGAATTACCGCTTCCGCGTGCAATTCTTTTTCTTCTGCTTCCGTTCAAAATTTTCGGGTTCTTGCGCTCTTCCTTAGTCATCGATTGAATTATCGCTTCAACTTTTACCAATTGTTTGTCGTCAACATCGGCATTTTTGAGCGCTCCAGAAAGCCCGGGAATCATTCCCAGCAAACTTTTTAAAGAACCCATTTTTTTTATCATCTTAATTTGCTTTAAGAAATCATTAAAGTCAAATTTATTTGACAAAAATTTCTTTTCTAATTCTTCGGCTTCTTTCTCGTCGATTTTCTCTTGAGCCTTTTCAACGAGGGAAACAATGTCTCCCCTGCCTAAAATTCGGGATGCGAGTCTGTCCGGGTGAAAGATTTCAATCGAGTCAAGTTTTTCCCCAAGACTCACAAATTTCACCGGTTCGTTTACCACAGCTCTAATCGAGAGTGCACAGCCGCCGCGCGAATCACCGTCAAGTTTTGTAAGAACAATGCCGTCAAAATCGACGCTTTCGTGAAAAGCTTTTGCCGAGTTAACCGCATCCTGACCTGTCATTGAATCCACGACAAACAACGTCTCAGTCGGATTAACGGCTTTCTTAATTTCGACGACTTCCTGCATCAATTTTTCGTCAACGTGCAATCTGCCGGCGGTGTCAATAATTACGGTATTCAAACCGTTTTCTTTTGCATATTTGACCGCCTCGTCTGCAATTTTAACAGGATCTTGGCTTCCGTCAATTGAAAAAACAGGAACGCTGATTTGCTTTCCTAATTGTTTCAGCTGATCGATTGCCGCAGGGCGGTAAACATCTCCGGCAACCAATAAAACCTTGCGGTTTTTGTTTTTCAAATAATTCGCGAGTTTAGCAGCAAAAGTAGTTTTACCGGAACCTTGCAAACCGACAAGCAAAATTACGGTTACGCCGGAAGGATTCAGTTGCAGTTGACTGCTCGAACCGCCCATTAATCGGGTCAATTCGTCGTAAATAATTTTGGTAACCATTTGTCCCGGCTTCACGGAAGCAATTACTTCCTTACCGAGAGCTTTTTCCTTTACGTCGTCGATAAATTTTTTAGCGACTTTGTAATTTACATCAGCATCTAAAAGAACACGTCTGATTTCACGTAACGTTTCCGAAATATTAGCTTCGGTTAAACGTCCCTGCCCTGTTATTTTTTTTAGGGCTTTGTCAAATTTTAATGTCAGATCGTCAAGCATTTTTTAACCGGATGTGAAGGAAGAAAAAATTTACTAACTCTTCTTAAGCGCATTAGCGCCCGAGACGATCTCTAAAATTTCCTTAGTAATTGCAGCCTGTCTCTCCTTGTTAAACGTAAGCTGCAAGTTTTTAATCAATTCTTTTGCATTTTCGGTTGCCATATCCATTGCAGTCATTCTTGCGCCCAACTCCGCTGCGTAAGATTCCAGAAGTACGCGCCACATTTGAGAATTTAAATTTTTAGGAATTAGCGCATTAATAATACTAACCTTGTCGGGTTCGTAAATGTATTCGGTAGCAACCTTTTCGGTATCTTCGCCAAGTAATTTTTCAGGGTCGAGTGGTAAAAATTGTTGTGCAATTAAATTTTGCTGAATAATGGACTTAAACTCATTAAACACGACAACAACCTTGTCGTACTCGCCTGCAACATATTTGGCAGACAAATTTTTAACCAATTTTACGGCAAAAGAGAAATCCAGCTTGGAGAAAATACCAAGGAACGAATCTGCAATGGGAAAGTCGGTATTCTTAAAATGGTCGTAGCCTTTTTTACCGACGCAATAAAGCTCAACGTTTCCTTCTGCGGCTTGGTCGGCAAATTCGCCCGTGAGCAATTCTTCCGTTTTGCGAATCACGTTGATATTAAAACCGCCACACAATCCCCTGTCCGAAGTTACAACCACAAGAGCAACCTTTTTAATCTCTCTTTTTTCAAGCAAAGGATTTTCAACTTCTTTTTCGATTTCCAAAAGGTGGCCTAAAACTTCGGCAATTTTACGCGCGTAAGGGCGGGCATTAATAATATTTGTTTGAGCCCTGCGCAAACGCGCCGCTGCAACCATTTTCATTGCCTTGGTGATTTGTTCGGTGCTTTTAACACCTGCAATACGTCTTTTTATTTCTCTTAAAGTTGCCATAATTTTTTAACTTTTAACCGCTATTCGGATTTCTTAAATTTAGTCAGAAATTCTTCTGCGGCTTTACTGATTTTTTCCGCTGTTTCGTCGGTAAGTACTTTTTTATCTCTAATATCCTCGTAAATGTCGGAATATTTCAATTCGACGAACTCGAGAAATTCTTTTTCAAATCTTTTAACATCTTCAACAGGGATTGTCTCAAGGTAGTCGTTTGTCCCGATGAAAACGCTAACCACTTGTTTTTCAACAGGCACAGGTTGGTATTGACCTTGTTTCAATAGTTCAACCAAGCGTGCGCCTTTTGCAAGTGTTCTTTGCGTAGCTTTGTCCAAATCGGAACCAAACTTAGCGAAAGCTTCCAATTCACGGTACTGAGCCAAGTTTAATTTCAAAGAACCTGCAACCTTTTTCATCGCTTTGATTTGTGCGTTACCGCCCACACGGGATACCGAAATACCAACGTTAATAGCAGGGCGGACACCCGCGTTAAAGAGGTTCGGCTCAAGATAAATCTGACCGTCGGTAATGGAAATTACGTTCGTCGGAATGTAAGCCGAAACGTCGCCTTGCTGAGTTTCAATAATCGGCAGGGCGGTTAAACTTCCTCCGCCAAGCTCATCGCTTAATTTGGAAGCTCTTTCAAGCAATCTTGAGTGCAGGTAGAAAACATCGCCCGGGTAAGCCTCGCGTCCCGGAGGTCTCCTAAGCAGAAGGGACAATTCACGGTAAGCAGCCGCTTGTTTGGAAAGGTCGTCGTAAATTACCAAGGCGTGCATCCCGTTATCGCGGAAATATTCTCCGAAAGTTGCACCTGCGTAAGGAGCAATGTACTGTAACGGCGCCGGCTCGGAAGCAGAGGCAGTGATAACAGTAGTATAATCCATTGCGCCGTATTCTTCCAACTTGGCAACAACCTGTGCAACCGTAGAAGCCTTCTGACCAATTGCTACGTAAATACAATAAACCGGTTCAACACCGTACTTTTTGGCTTCCTCGGTGTGAGTGTATTTTTGGTTAATGATTGCGTCAATTGCAATAGCCGTTTTACCGGTTTGCCTGTCACCAATAATCAACTCTCTTTGTCCGCGACCGATAGGAATCATTGCGTCGATAGCAGTAATACCGGTTTGCAAAGGTTCTTTCACGGGTTGGCGCGCAATAACGCCCAATGCCTTTCTTTCAATCGGCATATATTTTTCGTGTTCAATCGGACCTTTGCCGTCGAGCGGTTCGCCAAGCGGGTTAACAACCCTGCCGAGCATATTTTTGCCGACGGGGAAAGACGCAACTCTCTTGGTTCTTTTGACCGTGTCGCCTTCCTTGATTTTGTCGCTTTCGCCGAAAAGAACGCAACCGACGTTATCTTCTTCGAGGTTAAGTACCATCCCCATAACTCCGTGGGGGAACTCAACCAACTCACTCGCCATTACGTTCGAAAGTCCGTAAACACGTGCAATACCGTCACCTACTTGCAAAACCGTTCCAACATCGTAAACCTCAACTTCGCTATCGAAGCCGGATAATTGTTTTCTTAAAATTGCAGATACTTCTTCCGGTCTTACTTCTGCCATTTTCTACCCTTTAAAATTTTTCATTCAATTCAAATTAATTTTCTCTTCACGTAACTTCTTACGAAGAATTTCCAATTGATTCTTCACCGAAGCATCGATAATCGTATCTTTCATTCTTACTAAAAATCCGCCGATAATTCCTTCGTCTTTCTTGTAGGAAGCTACAATCTTCTTGCCCGTGTAACCGGAAAGTTTTTTCTCCATTTCCGTTTTCTGCTCGTCCGGCATATCGTAGGCTGTTGTTACTTCGACCCTAAGAATGCCAAACTCCTCATCACGAATCTCGGAAAATCTTTTAAGAATTTCCCCGAAGACCTCTTCGCGGTTTTTCAAAATAATGAATTTGAGAAATTTCATTCCGGTTGAGCTAATCTTATCGCCAAAGATTGAATCGAGAACCTCAAGCTTTTTTTCTTGTGAAATAATCGGACTGGCGATTACATTCCTAAGCTCTCTGGAATCCTTGAACGTGTTAAGCGTAAAATCCACATCGCTTGCAACCTGTTCAAAGGAATTCTCGCCTTC
>JALWGH010000306.1 GCA_027013735.1 Melioribacteraceae bacterium | reverse complement strand
TAATAACTTACGACGTTTTTTGTGCCCTATGCTGTTTTAATAGTTGTTTCTTTGCTTACTTTTGTTGTAAGCCTTAAATTAATTGTAGCTATCATTATTATTATAATATTCTCTTAGCTCTTTAGCATTTTTGCCGTAAAACTTCAACTTTAAACTTTTTGCTATTTTCTGTCTTTCAGCAGGACTTAATTTTATATGTTGCAAAATATCCCACTCATCGGCTTCTTTATGACTTTTTGCAATATTAACTATTCTTTTCATACTTTTTCAAACGCTTCTCGCTAATATCCTTAAATTTCTGAATTTTTTTGATTGGCTTTTTACTACTGTTCAATTTATTCCAGAATACGAATAACTCTTTCAATTTTTTGTAGTACTGGTCATCGGGATGCAAAACCCACAAATCTTTTGACGCTTCTTCGAAAGATGTATATTTTTTAATCGGCATTTATTTAACAAATAGTTTTCAGTGTCCAGTTATCAGATTTCAGTTTGAGATAATGGATTTTTCAATGGATTTTGTGAATTTGTATAATAGTTTTGAAACTTCTTCGCACATATTATTCAAATTACTATATTGTTGCAAGGAAATATAGTTCAAGTCTTTTGACAATAATAAAAAATATTTTAACTCTTCCAAAGAACCTTTTGCTATATTCAAAAATTGAAGAAATTCTTTGTTGGATTTTCTTGAATTTCCCTCCACAATATTTGATGGAATTGAGTATGCCGCCCTTCTCATCTGATTTACAATACCATAAATCTCAATTTTAGGAAATTCTGATGTATGTTTATAGATTTCTAAAGTTAACTTATGCGCCTTTTCCCATACTATTAAATTCTCAAATGAATTCACATTATTCTCTTTTACTGCTAACTGATTGCTGTCAACTGATAACTGATGACTCTATTTTTTACGCCTTAAACACCTTCCCATTCTCAATTCCTTTCTTTTTGAAGGCATTTCTTGTATCAAGAATCAGCTTAGCGTACTCGTGTATGAATTCATAATCATAATCGTCGTGATCCGTGCTTAATAGAATCAAATCGTACTTCGAAATATTTTCCGCACTCAATTCCACAGAGTCCATATCGTATTTGTATTTCCTTGTCGGCGGAAGTTTTGGAATATACGGGTCATTGTAATCAACAACAGCGCCTTTCTCCCGAAGAATTTCAATAAGCTTTAAGGAAGGAGATTCGCGCATATCGTCAACATTTTTCTTATATGCCGCACCAAGCAATAAAACTTTTGCTCCTTTTAATGCTTTACCATGTTCGTTCAAAACTTCCATTGCCCGAGTGACAACATAATATGGTTGGTATGTATTAATTTCACCGGCAAGCTCAATAAATTTCGTATTTACTTCGTATTCACGAGCTTTCCATGTTAAGTAGAATGGGTCAATGGGAATGCAGTGCCCGCCGAGCCCGGGGCCAGGATAAAAAGGATGGAAACCAAATGGTTTTGTCGCTGCGGCGTTAATCACCTCCCAAACATCAATTCCCATTTTATGAAAAACCATCTTAAGTTCATTTACCAAAGCTATATTTATCGAACGGTAAACGTTTTCCACAATCTTTGTTGCCTCAGCAACTCTCGCTGACGAAACAGGAACTGTTTTTACAATTACTTGGTCATACATTGCTTGCGCTACTTCAAGGCAATTTTCCGTAACACCGCCAACAACTTTGGGAATTGTTTGTGTATTGTATTTCGGATTATTCGGATCTTCTCGCTCAGGACTATATGCCAAAAAGAAATCTTCTCCGACTTTCATCCTCCCGCTTTCTGCATTTTCAAACATCGGCAACAAAAGCTCTTCTGTCGTCCCGGGATAAGTGGTGGATTCAAGTGTAACCAACTGCCCTTTTCTTAAATATTTCTGAATTATTTTCGCAGTACCTTCAACATAACTCATATCCGGTTCACGGTGTTCGTCAAGCGGAGTTGGAACACAAATAATAATAGCGTCAACTTCTGGCAACCGTTCAAAATCGCTCGTTGCGGAAAAATGTCCTGCTTCTACAGACTTTGAAATTCGTTCCTCAGGAATATGTTTAATGTACGTCTCGCCGGAATTAAGTTTTTTAACCTTGTTTTCATCCAGATCAAAACCAAGAACATTAAATTCTTTTTCGGCAAATTCCAGTCCGAGAGGCAGACCAACATAACCAAGACCTAAAATTCCAATCTTAGCTCTTTTGTTATTAATTTTTTCTAATAATTGTTCTTTGTAATTCAT
>JALWGH010000305.1 GCA_027013735.1 Melioribacteraceae bacterium | reverse complement strand
AACTTTCAATTAAATAAGTCTTAAGTTACGAGTAACGAGTCTTAAGTCTCTTTTCACTGTTATCTGTTTTCTGAATGGGTCGTCTTACGTCTATCGTCTCGCTTCTTGCGAAAAGAGATTTCTTATTTCTCGTTTCTTCTTTCTTCTATTTCTGCCACCGATTTTAATCTTGTACCATTCGCCGATTTTCAAACCTAACTCGCCACATTAAGGTGAAAAATAAATTTTGACTTAGAACACAACAAAATTTAAAATGTTTAAATACTTTAGTCCCGATTAAATTTGAAAAACAAGCGATGAATTGCAGTAGAATCAATATTCCGAACTTTTGTAGAAGAAAAGACAAAACTTTCCACAAGCCAATCCATAAAAAATTCACAATAAAATTTAAGGGGATTATATCATGAAAAAGCTTAGCTTAATGTTGTTAACGATCCTCTTCGCCTTGAACATTACTCAAGCGCAAAATTTAATTAAAGGCACTTGGGGTTTTGACGGAGCAGTATCGGCAATTAAAACAGACAAAAATTTTACTTACGTTGCAGGAAGTTTTAATTATTACGGACCGCCTACAGGTAACGGCGCCAAGATAAAATTTGACGACTTTACCCCGGACTTGAACTACGCAAAGCCAAACGGTAAGGTCTCGCTCGTAGTTCCGGACGGCAATGGCGGGTGGTTTATCGGCGGCGACTTTACAATGGTTGGAGATTCATTGAGAAATCGGCTTGCACATTTAAATGCGGACGGGACGGTTTCCCAATGGAACCCCAATCCGAACAAAGGCGTAACCGGTATGAAGCTCTACAACAACAGCATTTACGTTACGGGCTATTTTACGGAAATTGGAGGGCAACAAATTAATTACACTGCAAAATTAAACCTCACAACCGGGGAAGCCGATCCCGCTTGGAATCCCAACCCCGACAGGGAAGTTTTAACTTTGGACGCTTCGAAAGGTTACATTTACATTGGCGGTTACTTCAATAAGGTTAACAATAAAAGCAGAAGTTTCGTTGCTAAAATTGACGCCAATACCGGAGAGCTGGATACCAAATGGCTGCCTTACCCAACCAATGTTGTTTACACAATTGCAGCCGCCGGAGATGCCATTTACATGGGCGGATTGTTCCAAAGTTTTTGGGGCGTGGGAGCTGTTTATTACGCCGCAAAAGTAAACGATTCCACAGGTGCTATTTACAGATGGTTCCCGAATCCTAACGGCTACGTGGAAAAGATTTGGCCCGACGGAGACGACGTTTACATCGCAGGAGAATTTACTAAAATCGGATTCGACAAAGTTCTCGATCGTCAATTTCTTGCGCGCGTCGGCGCTGCGGAAGGCAGATGCGACAACATCTGGGATCCCGAAGTTACTTATTACGTTAACGACCTCAAAGTTGTAAACGGTTCCATTTACATTGTGGGCGCTTTTAACAAATTTGAGCCCGTGACTTACCGTCCCTACATTGCAAAACTTGACAATTTCGGCGGGGCGGTAGATGAAGATTGGCAACCGGCTGTGGACGGCATTATTTACGCAATGGGCGTAAGCGGAGACGATATTTACCTTGGCGGTAATTTCCACAGCGTTGGCGGTAAGTTTGTTAAATATCTTGTTCGCTTAAACAACGACGATCTCTCCCTTGACGACACGTGGTTACCAAATCCAAATCAGCCCGTTTCTACTTTGGCGTTAGATGACAATTACGTTTACGCGTCGGGTAGTTTTACCACAATTGGAGGTTTAGTGACCAACTATTTGGCTCGAATCGACAAAACCACAGGTTACGCAGATTTCGAATGGCTGCCGAATCCCGACGGCGGAGTGGACGCCATTGCCGTTACCGACAGCGCCGTGTTTGTAGGGGGATATTTTAAAAATGTCGGAGGAGCTTCGAGGCGGTACATTGCCAAACTAAACAAAACTACGGGATCGGTGTTCGAAGATTGGAACCCTAACCCTGCAGATAATTTAAATGGCGAAGTTGACGCTTTGCAAGTACACGGGAATTACGTTTACGCATCGGGGAGATTTTACGATGATACCCGAACAACGGTAATTAATTATTTTAAACGTATCGACAAGGACTCGGGTGTTGAAGATGCCACCTGGAGTCCTCAGCCTTCATCTCTTGTGTGGGATTTTAAAATCGGGTCCGACTATGTTTACGCTGCAGGTTCGTTCAACGAAATCGGCGGTCAGCCTTTAAGTTATTTGGCAAAATTAAATCTCAACGACGGAACCGCCGTTACGAATTGGTATCCGTCGCCAGACGGCTTGATTGAAAATATTGCAATTGCCAGCGGCTATCTTTACGTAGGAGGTACTTTCCAAAATATTGGCAGGCATCCAATTGAGTATCTTTCAAGAATGAAAATTCCCGAAGGTTACGTGGACTTAAATTGGAATCCCGACCCGAATTCCAACTCTACTTTGGGTACTTCCGTTTACAGCATCGAAGGCGGCGAGGGGAAAATATTTGTCGGCGGACAATTTCAATACATGGGCACAACCTTTTGCGAAAACTTTGCCGTTTTTGAAGACACTTCTTACATCCCCGAGTTTCCGGGTACTCCGAAAAACTTGAGAATTATTCCCGACAACAAAAAAATAACTTTGATTTGGTCTCCCAACAAAGAGAAAAATCTTGCCGGTTACAATATTTACCAGTCGGATGAATCCGGCGGAAATTTTTCGTTGATTCAAACCGTTCAGTTGCCGGATACGAGTTACACAATTACAGGCTTGAAGAATACGAAACGTTACTATTTTAAGATTACAGCCGTCAATACGAATGGCAAAGAGAGCGACCCGACAGAAGCTACTTTGGGAGTTCCGAATATTGTGGGAAAAGGACTGGTTGCTTATTATCCGTTTACAAACGGCTTGGCTGCAGATTCCAGCGGGCACGGAAATGACGGCGTAATTCACAAAGTTGAATCGATAACAGACAGATTTGGCGTTTCCAATTCGGCATTTTATTTTGACGGAGACAGCGCTTACATCGATTGCGGGAACGGCAACAGCCTGAATTTCACTGACTCCCTCTCTATCTGTTTTTGGATTAATTATTCGGAAAACCAAACAGCCGATATTATTAGTAAATGGGGACTCGATTCGGGTTACGGTGTTACCCTTCAGAACGACGCGCTTGACTTTTATCTTAATCAGATAAGCTCATTTGGTTTTGGGGGAATGCCGAAAAACGACTGGCACTTTATCGTGCTTACTTACAGGGCAAAAAACGCAAATGATATTCAAGACGATGCAGGTATTTACATTGACGGTGTAAATAAAGGGCAAGGTATTTTTGCCAGCCCCGGTTCTTTGAAAGCCTCGCCCAATTCTCTTAAAATTGGTATTATGGCAAACCTTGCAGGTAATTATTTCAAGGGTTACCTCGATGACATCCGCCTTTACAACAGGGTGCTAACCGACTCCGAAGTAAAAACGTTGTTTCACAAATACAGTTGGCACAAACCGCAGACACCGCAGAATTTCAAAGCCGAAGCAGGTGACGGTTTTGTGAAACTTTCCTGGAGCCCGAGCAAGGAAGACTTTGTTACGAAATATTACATTTATTCTTCATCGAATCCCAATACAGGTTTCTCGATGTTTAAAGATGTGTACGTACCCGACACAAGCTATGTTGAAACCAATTTGCCAAACGGCATCACTTATTATTACAAGCTGACTGCCGTCACTGAAGACGGTTACGAAAGCCAGCCGACTCCCGCTGTTAGCGCAACTCCTTTCGGCATTCCCGAAACCCCTGTGCCGGTTTACCCTCTCGCTTCGGATAAAATAGAGGATACGACAAAATCAATTACCTTTACTTGGAGTAAAGTTGAGTTTGCGGATAATTACGAATTACAACTTTCTTTGCATTCAAATTTCGATGCATTACAAACGGACACAACCGTAACGGGAGATACATTGGTAACCATAATTTTTAACGAACCGCTAAAGCCTTTTTACTGGCGTGTACGGGCAGTCAACAAAAACGGTGCGGGGCAATGGTCGGATTCCGTGTACATTGATGTAATTACTTCCGTTGCTGGCGGGAACTCTCTGCCTAAGCATTTCTATTTGTATCAGAATTACCCCAATCCCTTTAACCCGACTACAAAAATTAAATTCGGTTTACCAAAAGCCGCAAAAGTCAACATCACCGTTTACGACCTTTTGGGGAGACAGGTTGCCGTTTTACTTAACGGAGAAAAACCTGCGGGGAATTATTCCGCAACATTCAATGCGGCAAATCTCCCAAGCGGAATTTATTTCTGCAAATTAACGGCAGGTAATTTTACTTCCATTAAGAAAATGATTCTTTTGAAATAAAAAATCAGAGCCCGGAAATTCCGGGCTCTTTTATTAAGAAACCGAAAATCGCCTTATTTTAGTAAAATCATTTTCCTAACCATACTGTAAGCACCGGCTTGCAAACGGTAAAAGTAAACTCCGCTGGCAAGATTTTGAGGATTAAAAGTTACGGTGTATTTGCCTCCCTTTTTAACTCTGTTTACTAATGTTTTAACCTCTCGTCCCAGCATATCATAAACTATTAATTTTACGTGTTCCTTTTTTGGCAGTTGGTACTTAATTGTCGTGCAGGGGTTGAAAGGATTAGGATAATTTTGAAAGAGGAAAAAATCTTTCGGTACTTCAGCTTTCCCTTCCACATTAGTTAAAGTGTCTTTGTAATAATATCGTTTAATCAAAGGCGCAAACTCTTTTAATTTTGAAACACTTTCCAAATAGTTTCCTCCCCTTGCAATAAAAATAGCCACAGCTACTTCCTGAGTATCGTTAGGTGCCATTGAGAATTTCCCCGTGGTTATCAAATAACGTCTGTCACCCGGTTTGGGACCGTTGTGCCAACCTTCACCTTCGTACCAACCCGTTCCCGAAACAGGGTCTCCGGAAAGAAGAAATTTGGTTGTATCGCCGGTGTTCGGATTAATAAACGGGGAGCCATCCCAGATTAAACCTTGTTGGTTGTTGTAAAAACTAATACTTCCTTCATGATTCCCAAATACAGGATCTTGGTAAATTGCATCTCCGTTTAAGTAAAAAACGAAAGAAGTAACGGGCAAGTTCTTAATACCCTTTCTCCATTTGCCTTTAAAAAAGCCACTATCGGGTAGTGTGGATTTTATGACGGGTGTTTGAACAAACATATGCCCGATAGCAGGAGGAATTCCGAATTTTTCATCGGTTTCCTCTCCATTGTAAGTATATCCCAATCCGAGAGAAGTATCTACGCCTACAAAATCATCGTTAGCGTCTCCCAAGTCGTCGTCCGTCCAGTACGAAAGATACATATCTTTAAGAGTCTTGTCTCCTTTGTTTATTATCCTGTAAAATTTGTACACAACGTCGTCGTAAGGCGACTCCCCTTTATTCGGAGCCCAAACGGTAACTTGAAATTCCAATCCGACAGGATTTGATCCGAAAGTATAATTTGTAGCGGAAGAGTCCAAATCGTTTGCAATGTAAAAGAGAGTTTCGTTTCCTAAAAATTTCGGGTTGTCAATTCCAGGGGTGTATTTACCGTCTTTGTTTACATCATTAAAGGGAGCTCCGAGCGACATCGGCCAATTGTTGAAATTCCATTCGTATTTACTTTTCTCCCAACCTTCGGGTAAACTTTCCCAGCCTTTTTTTATTTTGTAAACGAAAAACTTCGGGTCATCAGGGTTAGCAGGAGATCCGTCCGGTAATATGTTCCCGGGTTCCAACCCCTGCCGGTAAGTATTTCCATTCACAAAAACCATACTGTCAAGTTTGTAACCCCATACCAAACCGTCTTGAAAAATAGCAGTAGTGTTGGATTTAATTCCATCGGGCCAATAAAATCCGGCGCTTTCACTAATCGGGTCAAAAGAACCCGAGCCGTTATTACCTATCCACATTGCAATGTTGTTTGCATCAATAAAATCGTACTTCCAATTTCCGGAAGGATTAAAATTCATTTCATAATAATCGGAATTTTCAGGATTGGAAATACTGCTTAACCTCAGCTCAATTTTTTGATTACTTTCAGTGAAGGGAGGCGTCCAATCAACGGAGGTGTCTCCATCGGCTTCAACATTACAAATGAGGTTCCAATTCCCCTTATCTATTGAATATTCCAAAACAGCCGAATTTTGAGGATGAATAAATAATTCTACCGTTGCGCCCTGATTGAGCCGTTTTCTTGTGGTGTTTACTATATCGAAAGATTCATAATTTCCAGAGTTTAAGTTGATTTTTAACGCCCATCCTCTGAAATAAAAATTTCCGCCTGAAGCCACAGCGCAACCGTCGTGTGTGGAAATTATCGAAAAGTCTCTACCTTTAGCTCTGTGTTCACTCGACCAAATAGCCTGCCCGAGAGAGTCCAACTTCACGATTTTTTTTCTTGTAACAACTGTAAAATTATTATCCTCGTCAATTAATAAATCTGCCCCGAAAGGTGTAAAATGGAGCGATAAACTCTTTTCGATATTTCCTTTTCCCGAACAGATAACTATTGATTTTTTAGTAAGCGCGTAAAGTTTTGTTTCTTTTATTTTAACGGACAATATCGGTTGTTCAAAGGATATCTCATTTAATAGCTTGAGCGAATCATTAAAGAAAAATATTTTGTTCATCCCCCAGGCAATTAAATCTTTGTTAAATTTTCGTAAACCGTAAAACTTATAGAATGTGTGAAGACTACACTCCTGTTTGTTTTTCCCCAGCAAGTCAAGGTCTTTGGAAAAAGAATACAAATTTATACTATCCTGTGAATAATCCCCACCTTCTAATTTTGTCAAAACAAAAAATTTCCCGTTCATAAAAATGCTTGAACAAGCAGTTTCATCTTTGTCCGTTTTAGGAAACGTTACTTTTTTTACGATATTGCCGGTTGTGTCTATCAAGAATAAGAC
>JALWGH010000304.1 GCA_027013735.1 Melioribacteraceae bacterium | reverse complement strand
TGCTCGGACGTGAAATTTGCAACGCATTCAGCGAGCTGAACGACCCGATTGACCAAAAGCAAAGATTTATTGAACAGAAGAAAGCAGCCGAGAGGGGAGACGAGGAAGCAACGAAACAAATTGATGAGGACTACGTACAAGCCCTTGAATACGGAATGCCCCCTACGGCAGGTTTGGGAATTGGAATTGACAGATTGGTAATGTTGCTAACCAATCAGCCGTCAATACGCGATGTGATTTTCTTTCCACAGATGAGACCGCAGTCGAAGTAAAATGAAATCTCTCTTTTTGACGGCTCTGTTTTTGTTGACTTCCCTTAGCTTCGGACAATCGAAGTTAACTGTGGCAGACAGCGTTGCGCAAAAAGAAAACATCGAAAAAATTCCGTTGCATCTCAGTCTAAGCAACGTAAACGTTAAACCGGTTGACCCGCTGGAAACAAAAATAAATTACCCCATGCTTGCGGGTATCGGCGTGGTTACAACTGCTGCAATTCTTTCGATTAACCATTATTACCAAACTACGTGGTGGAGAAATAACCGTACCGAGTTCAAATTTGTCAACGATTGGAAATACGCATTGTGGATTGACAAATTCGGGCACATGCTCGGCACAATGCTTATTTCACACGGGTTTTCTTCCGCTCTCGAAGCGGCAAACATTCGCGACTATTACTCCCTTTGGCTTGGCGCTTTGGGCGGACTTGCAATGCAGCTTTACGTTGAGTACCAAGACGGCTACGGGCCCAATTGGGGATTTAGTCCGGGCGACGCAGTGTCGGATTTCTTGGGAAGCGTTTACTACGTGTCGCAATACTATTTCCCTTACTTGAAAAATTTCCAGTTGCGTGTCAGTTACTTCCCCTCAAAGGAATTCTTGGAAGGGAAGAAAAAAGATCACAACATTTCCGATGATTACGAAGGACAAAAGCTCTGGCTTTCGGTTAGAATGAAAAACTTATTGCCTGAAAAGGTTGGTAAATATTGGCCTTCCTTTCTTATGCTTTCATTCGGTTACGGTGTAAGCCAATTGGACGGCGTTGGCGGCGGAATTAAGAAATTTTATTTGGGATTTGATTTCGACGCGGAGGCTCTGCCGTTCCACGGAAGAGTTTGGAATTTTGTTAAAAGCACATTGAATTTTATTCATTTCCCAATGCCGGGAATTAGAATTTCACCCAACGGAGCGTTTCTCGTATTTGCTTATTGATATGATAATAAGAAAGTAGAAACGAGAAATCCGCCTTCGCCTTCGCTTCGCTTGGCTACGGCGCGACAGGCAAGACGATAAACGTAAAATTTATTTAGTGAAAAGAGAAAAATGCTCATTACTTAAGACTCGTTACTTGAGACTTAAGACTTAAAAAAAATTTGTCATTTGCTCCGACGTTAATGGAAACAATAGTGACAAGTCGTTAATAGGAAATCTTAATGAAATACAGCATAATCATTCCGACTTTGAACGAGGCGAAACTGCTGCCGAATTTACTTTTGCCTTTGAGTGAGGAATCCCTGAAAGAAAAATACGATTACGAAATAATTCTTTCCGACGGCGGAAGCGTTGACGGCACGGTTGAGGTTGCACGGAATTGCGTGGACAAAATCGTAACGTCTAAAGAAAAGGAAAATATTGCAAAAGGCAGGAACAAGGGTGCTGCCGTTGCCGAAGGAGAAATCTTGATTTTTATTAATGGCGATGTTGAAGTTGACCCGGAAAATCTTTTTGAAAACATCGAGAAAAAGTTTTTGAACAGCAACTACGCCGGAATGACTTGCAGTGTTAATATTCACGAGAACATCCGTATTTTGAGCGACAAGATTTTCATGGCTTTTTACAATACGTATTTTCATTTCCTTAATATTATCGGCGTGGGAATGGGCAGGGGAGAATGCCAAATTGTTTGGAAAAAATATTTCGACGAACTTGGCGGCTACAACGAAAATCTTGCAGCAGGGGAAGACTTTGATTTTTTCAGAAGGCTTAGGCGAAAGGGCAAAATTCTTTTTACTCACAAAGTCATTGTTACCGAATCGCCAAGGAGATTCAGGAAATACGGACATTTTAAAGTTTTTCTCACGTGGACGCTCAACGGACTTTTCGTTTTGTTAAAAAACAAATCCCTTTCCAAAGATTGGGAAGAAGTGAGATAGCAATAAACTTTAATTACATTAACACTAATTTTTCAATTTAATTGAGTTGAAAAAATGAAAAAGATTTCAGCCGTTTTATTCGTAATCATTTTAACGTTTACCACTAAAGCCCAAGTTGGTTACGTTTACGTCAACCATCCCGTTTACCATTTCTTGGAGAGGATGAGCGTGCAAGGAATTATTCAAGATTACAATTCTTTCGAACTGCCGAAGTCGAGGAAAGAAATAGGGCATTGGCTAAAAACGGTTAACAGAGTTCGTTACAAATTGACTCCGGCTGACAAAGAAATTTTCAAACAATACAAATCCGAATTTGAATACGAAGTTAATGGTAATACGGATAAATATTTGTCCCTTGTGAATACAAAAGAATTTCCGAAGTACTTATTTTCTGAAAAGGAAAAATATTTTTATTTCTATTCGGACAAAAACAAATCCGTTTTTTACGTTAACCTTCTTTCCGATTTCAGATTCATTAAAAGGAACAATCAGCCGGTTAGATTTTCCGAATATGAGAACGGCAACGGAAACGCTTACTTGTTTAATTTCGGCGGTCAAATCGGGGGAACGTTTTACGACAAGTTTGGCTTTCAAATAAAAGGCACAAACGGGACTTTCGGCGGCAAAAAATATTTGGCGGACACATTTGAAGAGGCAAAGTTTAATTACAAATTTAATTACACGGAAAGCAAAAATATCGGCTCGAATTACTTTGACAACACGGAAGGCTACGCCGCTTACCAAAACAGTTGGCTTCAATTGAAAATCGGTAGCGACAGAAATATTTTTGGCGAAGGAATTGTAAAAGATATTTTGAGCGACAATTCACCGAGGCAAAATTACTTTTCAATGAAATTGAATTACAAAGGTTTTTCCTACACATTTTACCACGCCAAGTTAATGGGGTTAGCAGACACTAACTTAGATTCGCATTCTTACCCTTATGCTCCAACAAAAATTGTAAATAATAAAAATTTTGTTTACCATCGTTTCGGTGTTCATTGGCGCAAAACATTTTTTAACATTGGCGAAATGGTTATTTACTCTTTCCGAGAATTCGACCTTTCTTACATTAATCCGTTTAATTTTTACAAGAGTGCCGAGCACGCAAATCAGGACAGGGACAATTCTTTGCTCTTCTTTGATTTCGCAAATTATTCATTAAAGAATCTCAAAATATTTGGTTCCGTGGTAATTGACGACATGGATTTCAGCAAAATCGGGACTCACTGGCTCGGGAATCAACTGATTTACAACTTCGGTTTTTACTCTACAATTTTGAACAATTATGCTTCCTTGGATTTTGAGGTTCAATATTTAAGAATCGATCCGTATGTTTACACGCATAGGTTTATGTACAATAACTACACTAATGCGGACTACAATCTGGGAGCACCATTTCAGCCCAACTCTCACGCACTTGCATTCAAAATAATTTACACTCCGACGGGCAAATTAAAGTTCGATTTTACCTTCCTTTATGCTGAGCACGGTGAAAATATTTTTGGAGAAATGCTTGAAAAAAACGTCGGCGGGAACGTTTGGTTCGGTTACAGGAAAGTAGATTTACCCGACGCCAAGTTTCTTGATGGGAAAAGAGAATATTTCACAAAGTACGAATTAAAAGGCTTTTACGAATTTGTAAATAATTATTATCTGTATTTCAAAATCAATTACGTAATTGACAAGGATTTCTTTTTCCCGGCAAGTTATTTCGACTTCATTTCGGGCGTTTCATTTAAATTGTAACGGACACTAATGGAAATTGTGATTTAAATCATATTATTCCTTAAGGAAAAATCGTATTTTCACTAAACGATTTTTGCTCTTCAATTTATTGTTTAAAAGGACTGAAAGGGAAGGGGATTTATTTTGGTAAATGATAATTTTCACGTTGGAGAGATGAATGAAAATTAAATTTTGGGGAACCCGCGGCTCTATTCCGGTACCGGGACTTTCTACTGTAAAATACGGCGGCAACACTCCTTGCGTACAAGTAATTTCCAAGAACAAAGAAATATTTATTATTGACGGCGGTACCGGTATTCGTGCACTTGGAGAAGAGTTACTGGAAAAATATCCGGACGGAACAACGATTAACATACTTTTGTCTCACACTCATTGGGACCACATTCAAGGGCTGCTGTTTTTCAGACCTTTTTACAAAAAAAACTTCAAGATAAATCTTTATTCCAATGCAATGAACGGGATGACAATCGAGGATATCATTAAGGCTCAAATGCATCCCTCGTTTTTTCCCGTATCCCCGGATATTTTTGAAGCGGAAATCGAGTATCACAGGATTCATCCTAACGAAAATTACTCATTTAAAAATTTTAGCGTTAAAACTATTAATGCTCATCATTCGGCAGGAACATTGTGCTTTAGAGTGGAAGACGGCGGAACAAGTTTTGCCTACATGACTGACAACGAAATTTATTACAACACAACTTTCGAAGTTCCGAAAAAAGAATCAATCTACCAAAATAACGAAGAGTTAATTAAATTTGCCGAAGGAGTGGAGTACTTGATTCACGACACGACCTACAGATTAAAGGATTACAAAACGCACGTTGGCTGGGGGCATTCAAATAATATTTCCGCAGTGCTGTTCGGGCATCTTGCAAAGGTGAAAAACCTCTTCCTTTTCCATTACGAACCTTTGTACAACGACGAAACAATTGATAAAATGTACGTCGAAACAACAGATTTTCTGAACGAAATTGAATGTACATTAAACTGCGAACCTTCTTACGAAGGACTTGAAATAACAATCTGATTTTCGGAAATGAAAAATTTATCTGTCTTTAACCACACAAAAACAAAGCTCGGGAAACGTGCAATTCACAAGATTGTTTGCAAACTCAAAAAGGAGTTAAATCTTACCGTTGCCGACCTTGAAATTAATTTTGTTGACAAAAATTTAATTCACTCTATTAACAAAGAATATTTAAATCACGATTATAGTACTGACATAATTACCTTTAATTATTCGAAAGATAATAGTATATTAGAAGGAGAAATTTTTATTTCTCTTGATGATGCCGAAGAAAATGCAAAAAAGTTTAAAGTTCTCTTTGAAAATGAAATTACAAGACTTGTTATCCACGGCGTTCTTCACATGATTGGATACGATGATATTGAACCGGCTGACAAGAGAAAGATGAAAAAGGAAGAGAACAGATTATTAAATCTTATTTGGAACGACCAACTGAAAGGTACTATTATTTATGACAGCAAAGATAGTTGAAGCCGTTGCAAAAATACTTGAAGGTCTTAACAAAAAAGTTTCGCTCGATGAGCTTAACAAACAATTGAAGGCAAGTAAAGAATTTGACCAGCAAACCGTTAGCGCGGCTTTCGGGCTTGTTTACGACAAAATTTTAAATAAAAAGAAAACCTCCCGAGCAAGGAGAACTTCTTCCCCCAAGGTAAGAATATTAAGCGAAGAAGAAAAAGAAATTTTAGGATTCGAAAACTACAAGTACATTTTGCACTTAAGAAACGTAGGGCTTCTTGACGACGAAAACCTCGAGGTTATTTTGGAACAATTAACTATGTTCCCCCTCGACGATCTCACGAAAGAAGACATTAACTGGATTATTCTTGTTTCCATTGTTGAACCGGATGCCGAAAATTTGCCCGGCAGCAGAGTACTTCTTTATTCCTCCGATACTATTAACTAAAAATTAAAATATTTAATGCAGACCGGCAGGAGTCTTAGAAAATATTTAAATGAATATTTGCGTCGCATTGAAGGCGTAAGAAGACTTTCTGCTAATACCGTAAAATCTTATTCCAAAGACATTCAACAGTTCATCGACTTTTGTGAGCAACACAAAATAGAAGAACCCGGACAAATTAACGAAAACACAGTCCGTCTTTTTTTACTTTACTTAACCGAACAGGAAATTGAAAGAAAAAGCATTTCAAGAAAACTTTCCGCTTTGAGAGGATTTTTCAGGTTTATTAAAAGCGAAGGTGGAATTAAAGTTAATCCGCTTTACCAAATTAAAAATCCGAAAGCAAAAAAGACTTTGCCTGATACTCTGGGCGACAATTTTATTGAGGATATTTTCGGAATTTTAGACAAGCAAAAAAATGAAAAGGATAAATTACTTTACAAAGTAATCTTTGATTTGCTTTACGGCTGTGCCTTGCGTGTTTCAGAGCTCTGCAATTTGGAATTGAATGACGTTGATTTGCAAGCAAGGACGGTTAGAGTTTTTGGCAAGGGCGCTAAGCACAGGATTGTTCCTCTCGGAGAAAAGACAATTGCAACGTTAAAAGAATATCTTAATTCAATTGGCTATGATTCACAAAAATTTCTTTTAAATAAAAACGGAACAAAAATCTACCCTCGCTTTGTACAAAGAATAGTTAAAAAATATATTTCAATGGTTAGCGACATTAAGAACAATAATCCGCATACATTAAGACACAGCGCTGCAACGCACATGTTAGACAGGGGAGCGGATTTACTGGCGGTAAAAGAAATTTTAGGGCACGAAAATCTTTCCACCACACAAATTTACACGCATGTTAGCGTAGAGCGGTTAAAAAAAACATACAAAACAGCACATCCAAAATCATAAGAGGAGTAGTCATGAACGTAAAAATCACATCCCGCAAATTTCGCGCAAAAGACTCATTAAAAGATTACATCAACAAGGAAGTTCGTCACCTCGAAAAATTCTACGACGAAATCCTTGACGTAAATGTAATTATGAGTTTCACGCACTTAAAGGATAGTATTAAATCGGTTGAAATGGTTGTGCAAATACCGGGTAAAACATTATCAGCCACGGTTAGCAGCGATGACTTCCGTAAAGCCGTTAAATCGGCTGTAGATAAAATAGAACGGCAATTAAAATCCCATAAAACCAAAAGGAAAGCCAAAGCAAGAGCATGAAAATATCAAACAAAAATATTTCACGTAAAGAATCGATTACGGTTGAATTTTTCTACAAACTGACATCGGAAAAATTCAAATTAAAATTATTGAGTAATAAGGTCGGTTTCGACCGGCCTATTACTCAGCAAAATCTTCACAGACCCGGTCTTGCCTTGGCCGGGTTTATTGATTTGTTTTCCTACAACCGTGTGCAAATGTTCGGCAACACGGAAATGCGTTACCTTTACCAATTGTCCAAGGAAGAAAGGGAAAAGTCGATTAGAAGAATTTTTAATTTTCCGATTCCTTGCATAATTGTTACAAACAATAACGACCCGACCGAGGAGTTAATCAATCTTGCCAACGAATACGGCATCCCTGTTTTCGGTTCGGAATACTCAACGAACAAACTTGCGTTTCTTGTTACCGATTTGCTTGACGACCAATTTGCACCGAGAATCACAATCCATGGCTCGTTTGTAGATGTTTACGGCGTGGGAATGTTGTTTGTGGGGAAATCGGGAATAGGGAAGAGCGAAGTTGCGCTTGACCTTGTTGAGAGGGGACACAGACTTGTTGCGGACGACGTTGTTGTTTTCACAAAAAAAGGCGAAGGAATTTTAATGGGCTCGGGCACAGAGCTGGCAAAACATTTTATGGAACTTCGTGGAATTGGAATTGTAAACGTTCAACAAATTTTCGGCATTAGGTCGATTAGGTTTCAAAAAAGGCTCGAGATTGTAATTGAGCTTGAACTTTGGGATGAAAATAGTTCTTACACACGTACGGGACTTGACAACAGTACAATCACAATTCAAGATGTGGAAGTCCCTTACTTGAAACTGCCCATTATTCCGGGTAAAAACATCACCGTAATTGCCGAAGTAATTGCTTTGAACTATTTGCTGAAACATTACGGATATGATGCGGCTAAAGTTTTTCAACAAAGATTAGCGGAGGAATTGAAGAAAGGCAGACAAGCAAGAGAAGAAAGAATAATCGATTATTTCGAACACGACTTCGAATAATAATAATCTCTTGATTTTATTGACTTAGTAGCTTGCTTTTATTATGTTCGCAATTAAGATATGAAACAGTTTTACTATTTTTCGAAGAATAAGTTAAAGTTTGTTGAGATTAGGAATTTCTACAGGAAATTCATATTCCTCATTCTATTCTTTTCCACATTAATTTCCTTTTTAGTGTTCGGAACTTTTTTTGTCATTAATCAAATAATAAATCCCAATGCCGAGGTTACCCGTCTTCAGGCGGAAAACAGGGCACTGCAAAACAAATTAAAAAGCGCATTGAGAAAATACGAGCAGTTGGATGCAAAGCTCGACAAAATAACTTCGGAAAATAACGCTTTGAGACTTGCGGTTAATCTTGACCCTATTGACGTGAACAACAGAGTAAAAGGAATGGGCGGTGCTGTTTTTGACGACATGCCTATTTCAACCTCGGAAGACGTGAAGAAAGTTATTTCAAAACTTAACTCGAAAATTTCCGAAGTTGCCGCCGAAGTCAATTTTGAGAAGAACAATTACGAAGAAATTAAAAACAAATTAGAATACAATAAGAAACTTTACAGGTGTATTCCTGCCATTAAACCGGCAGACGGACCTTACGGAGACCGTTTCGGAATGAGGTTCCACCCGATTCTGAAAATAAGAAGAATGCACACGGGAATCGACATCCTTGTTAATACGGGAACTCCCGTTTACGCAACCGGAGACGGCGTTGTTTCATTTGTCGGCAGAAGAGGCGGCTACGGCAGAGTTGTTGAAATAGACCACGGCTTCGGTTACACTACGCTTTACGCACATTTGTACAGATATCTTGTTAAAAAAGGTCAAAAAGTTAAGCGGGGACAAAAAATCGCTTTGAGCGGGAACTCCGGCAGGCTCTCCACCGGTCCGCACTTGCACTACGAAGTTCGTCACAACGGAATTCCGCTTAATCCGAGAAACTTTATTTTCGACGATATTAAACTATTTGACATTGTTAAAAAGTAATTAGGAACGGAGCTGATAGAATATGATTTGGACAATTGAGTTAGCTTCTTATTTGGTTGATGCCCCTTGGCCCGCAACAAAAGAAGAATTAATTGAGTATGCCGACAGAATCGGTGCACCTTACGAATTAATAGAAAACTTAAAAGAACTTGAGGACAACGAAGAAATTTACGAATCGATTGAGGATATTTGGCCCGATTATCCTACCGACGAAGATTTCTTCTACAACGACGACGAATACGATTACACTTGATTGAGATGGACGACATTCTTTCCGATGGCATTGCGGGGCAGAAAAGGGCAATAAAGATTCTCAAAAAAATTTACGAATCGGGGCAAATCCCACACGCACTTTTGTTTGTCGGTCCCAAAGGTACGGGACGACACAAGGTTACTTTGAATTTTCTAAAACTTATTAACAATAATCTTCCTGCCGAGAGAAAGGAAAAGATATTCCGGGCAATTGAAAATTATTCTTCGCCTTACGTTAAACTTATTTTGCCCCTGCCGCGAGGAAAGGGAGAAACTACTGACGACGGTCCGCTCGATAAACTTTCAGCATCGCAGATTGAAGAAATCCGCGAGCAAATTTCATTGAAAGCGGAAAACACCTACCACCAAATTTCAATTTCGGATGCAAATTCCATTAAGATTAATAGCATTCGTGATATTCGTAAATCAATTTCAATGAACATTCCTGCGGACGAGTACAGAGCAATAATTATTTCCGACGCACACCTGATGACTACGGAATCCCAGAATGCTTTGTTAAAGAGCCTTGAAGAACCGCCGGAGAGGAATATCTTTATTTTAATCACGGATTTGCCGGACAGACTCCTTGAAACAATCCGTTCGAGATGTTGGACCGTGGATTTCAAACCTCTTGACCCGGATGAAATACAAAATATTCTCAAAGAAAATTTCAACATCAGCGAGAGCATTTCCAAAACTCTGGCTGTCCTTTCGGACGGTTCGGTTACAAAAGCCTTAGAGCTTTCCGAATACAATTTGGACGAACTTTTCGATACCGCAATTACGGTTCTCAGATATTCGATGGGAAACAGATTTTTTACTGCCTTGAATGCGGTTGAATCCGCTCTTGCAAAATATGACAACAAAGCATTTTTCGATTTAATGAATTTAATCTTAAAGTGGATCCGGGACACGGACAAGTACAAATATTTGGTCGAAACGGATTACTTCGTAAAACATTCCGACACAATTAAAACATTTGTAAATAAATTTTCCGACATTGACGTTTTTCCGACAATAAATCGCATTGAAAAATTAATAAAAGCCCTTGACAACAATGTTTACTTGAATGTGATAACAATGAATATTATTTTTGAATTATCAAACTTAATTATTAGGAACAAAGTTAATGTTTCATATAAATATTCCTCATATTGAGGATAGAATACCCGATAAAGAATCCCTCAAAGAAATTCAAACAAGATACACCGAAACCTACCAAAACCTAATAGTCAATAAAATCCTCAATTACCAAAGACACGTAAGCGATTGCGTAAATTGCGAAGTTGAAACTTCCGCAATTCCTTTTGATATGCGCAACATTGTTGAAGTGCAGTGCAAAGGTCTTTTGGGAACCGATTTTGTTGAAATTAGCAGCGACTTGCTCGAAGACTTAAAACACGAGGATGTCGTAATTGTTCAGTCTTCTGCTGATTTTCAGGAGTGCGCTAAAATTCAGGAAAAAGGCGATATCGTTAGAATTAAAAGAAAAGAATTGGGACTTTTCGGTGAGGATTTGCCTTACGTGGTAAGGAAAGCCAACGAAAAAGACTTTGAGAGGATTCAGGAAAATTTATTGAAGGAAAAAGAGGCTATTCCAATCTTTAAGGAAAAAGTAAAAAAGCACGGATTGGAAATGAAATTTGTCGATGTCCATTTACAATTCGACAGGAAAAAACTCTTTTTCTTTTACACCGCAAACGGTCGAGTGGATTTCCGCCAGCTTGCAAAAGACCTTGCTTCCGTTTTTAGAACGAGAATTGAACTTAGGCAAATAGGTGCCCGTGACGAAGCAAAAAAAATCGGCGGAATCGGAATGTGCGGTAGGGAATTTTGTTGTTCGTCGTTTATGAACAATTTCAAACGAATTACTACGCAAATTGCCTCGGAACAAAATTTAAATACCAGTCTTTCCAAACTAAGCGGACCGTGCGGAAAACTAAAATGTTGCTTGTCATTTGAAATTGAAACCAATTAAAAGAGTAAAACCTTCTCAAGCGAGAAGGTTTTGTATTTAATTCAGGAGGAGAAAATGAGAAAAGTTGTTATTGTATCTGCCAAAAGAACACCTGTCGGGTCTTTTCTCGGTTCTTTGTCTTCGCTAAAAGCCAGCGAGCTTGGCGCTGTTGCAATTAAAGGCGTTTTGGAAGACTCGGGAATCGATCCGCAGTTAGTTGATGAAGTTATTATGGGTAACGTTCTTACCGCGGGAGTGGGGCAAGCGCCGGCTCGTCAGGCGGCTCTTTTTGCCGGACTTCCCGAAAAAACCGAGTGTATGACAATTAACAAAGTTTGCGGCAGCGGACTTAAAGCCGTAATGCTGGCACAACAGGCTATTGCCGTTGGAGATGCCGATATTATTATTGCAGGCGGAATGGAGAGCATGTCCAACGCTCCTCATCTTTTAATGAATTCCAGAACCGGTTACCGCTTAGGTGATTCCAAAGTTATTGATTCTATGGTTCACGACGGATTGTGGGATGTTTACAACAACATCCACATGGGTAGTTGTGCCGAAACAATTGCCAAAGAGTTCAATTTAACACGCGAGGAATTAGACCAATTTGCAATCGAATCTTACACAAGAGCTCAAAAAGCAATTACGGACGGAATTTTCAAAGACGAAATTGTTCCCGTCACGGTTAAAACAAAGAAAGGGGAGATTGTAGTTGCAGACGACGAAGAACCTGCAAAAACAAACTTTGAGAAGATTCCAAAATTACGTCCGGCTTTTGAAAAAGACGGAATAATTACAGCCGCAAATTCTTCCAAAATAAACGACGGAGCAGCTGCCGTGCTTGTAATGGCGGAAGAAAAAGCAAAAGAATTGGGATTCGAACCGTGGGTTGAAATGGTAGCCCAAGCCTCCGCTGCCCGCGCCCCGATTGAATTTCCAAAAGCTCCTGCGGATGCAATCAACAAAGTATTGAAAAAAGCAGGAATGAAATTGGAAGAAATTGACTTGTTTGAAATTAACGAAGCTTTTGCCGTTGTTTCGTTGGTTGTTAACAAACTTCTCGGTTTGACAATGGAAAATGTAAATGTTAACGGTGGTGCGGTTGCACTTGGTCACCCGATTGGAGCAAGCGGAGCAAGATTATTAACTACGCTACTTTACGAAATGAGAAGACGGAATTCTAATTACGGATTAACCTCTCTCTGCATTGGCGGGGGAGAAGCAAATGCCGTAATTGTTAAGAAATATTAAAAGTATTAATGGTTAAAAAAAGATTTTGAGGTGAAAAATGGAAATTAAAAATGTTGCTGTTATTGGCGCAGGAACAATGGGAAACGGAATAGCCCACGTATTTGCACAAAACGGATTTAATGTTCAACTTTGTGACGTGGCACAGGAATATTTGGACAAAGCACTTGCCACAATCAGTAAAAATATGGACAGACAGATTAAAAAAGGTGTACTAACAGAAGAAGACAAACAAAAAGCATTAAACAATTTAACTACCGTTGTCGGAATTGAGAATATTGACAAAGACAATGATTTAATTATTGAAGCAATCATTGAAAACAAGGAAGCTAAGTTAAATATTTTCAGGCAATTAGAGACACAAATTAAACCGGATGCTATTTTTGCATCTAACACATCTTCAATTTCTATTACGGAATTGTCCGCAGTTTGCCGTGCAGATAAATTCATTGGAATGCATTTTATGAATCCCGTTCCCGTGATGAAGCTTGTGGAAATAATCAGGGGATATTCAACTTCGGAGCAAACTTACGAAACAATTAAAGATTTGAGCATTAAACTCGGCAAAACTCCGGTTGAGGTAAGTGATTATCCGGGATTTATTTCCAACAGAATTTTAATGCCGATGATTAACGAAGCAATTTTTGCTCTTTACGAAGGTGTGGCAAGCGCGGAAGACATTGACACTGTAATGAAACTTGGAATGGCACATCCAATGGGTCCTTTGACTTTAGCTGATTTCATTGGGCTTGACGTTTGTTTGTCAATAATGAACGTTCTTTACGAAGGTTTTAATGACTCCAAGTACAGACCTTGCCCGTTATTAAAGAAGATGGTCGCTGCTAATAAATTGGGACGGAAAACAGGCGAAGGATTTTTTAAATACGAATAGACGATTGTTAAAAAATAATTTTGTGCGGTAATTAAATTGGCAGCTAAGTTTATTGAATTAAAGCGGAGATTTCAGGAATGGCTTTCCAAATTTGCCTTTCCTAATTACACCATTTTTAGCATTTTTGCAATTATCATGGGGGCAGTCGCCGGACTGGCGGCTGTCCTTTTTCACGATGCGGTGGAACTACTAAACGAATTCTTCTTTAGTCAAAGTTTTTCACAACTGTTTTTTATTGGTTCGGGAATTGTGATTATTATTCCCGTAATCGGTATGTTGATTCAGGCGATAATGATTATCCTTTCGCCCGACACCGCCAAGCGCAAAGGCGTTTCCGAAGTAATTAAAGCCGTTGCAATTCGCGGCGGCTACATTCCTTTTAGAACCACGTTGTTTCACTTTGTTGCTCCCGCCGTTTGTATCGGTACGGGTGGCACGGTTGGTCCCGAGGGACCTGCTGCGCAATTGGGCGGGGGATTGGCAAGTAAATTGAGCAATATTTGGGGACTTTCGGACTCCAGAAAGAGAATTTTTACTGCAGCAGGAGCGGGAGCTGCAATTGCAGCAATCTTTAACACACCTTTGGGCGGAATTTTCTTCGCACTTGAAATAATTCTCCTAAATGATTTTCAGACAACAACTTTCTCGGCTTTAATTTTAGCATCGGTTACGGCATCAGCAATTTCAAGGATATTGTTGGGCAACGAGTCGATTTTCCACTTTCAACATCAAGCGTTTACGGATTATTCGCAACTTTGGCTGTTCATTGTGCTTGGTGTTTTTGCCGGATTAATTTCCTTACTATTTATTCGATATTCAACTTTTTTACAACGATTGTTCAAAAAGAAAATCCTGAAAACCATTCCTCAATGGTTGGCAATGGCAATTGTTGGGATTCTGGTAGGATTGGCAGGATATTTTTACCGTGACATCCTCGGAATAGGTTACTCGGCAATTAACGAAATGCTGAGCAATTCGCTCGGCTGGAAACTTGTTCTGATTTTAATGGTGCTTAAGTTTTTGTTGGTTCCGCTTATTTTGCATTCGGGCGGTTTCGGGGGATTGTTTGCTCCGTCTTTGTTTATCGGAGCAGCATTTGGCTTTCTTTTTGCTTACTTTTTCAATAGCATCGGAATAGAAACAAATTTTACAATAATGATTCTTGTTTCAATGGGTGCTGTTTTGGGCGGAATCAACACAATCCCGATTTCCGCAATTCTGATTATTTTTGAAATGACAAAGGATTACAGCTTTATTTTACCATTGATGTTGGCTGTAATTGTTAGCACAACCATTGTACAGATGTCAATTAAGGGCTCAATCCACATTAAACACCTCGAAGAACAAGGCTTTAAGATAGTTTCCGGACGTGAGGTAAACATTCTTAAAAAATTACGCGTTTCGGATGTCCCGTTAAAAGAAATTGAGTTAATTAACGAGAAAACACCGCTTCCCAAAATAGTTCAGAAGTTAATCGCAAGTACACACGACACATTTTATGTAAACAATGACAAAGGAAAAATAATTGGCACAATAACCGAATCCGAAATTCGTCCGATTATGACCGATTACGATTCCTTGAAAAACGTACTTGTTGCCAGAGACGTGATGAAACCGATGGTTGTTACCGTAAATTATCACGATGACTTGGATAGTGTGTTAAGGCTTCTTACCAAATATAATGTAGATCAACTTCCGGTAACGAAGGACAATATGATTATTGGCAGTATTTTAAGACGTGATATTTTGGAACTTTACAACAGGGAAAGCCTTAAAGAAAACCTTGCGGACGGAATAACGCACGAACTTTCTACAATTGACGAAACCGGCACGGCTAAAATCGGCGGTTACATTATTCGGGAAATTCCCGTTACGGATGCAATTGTCGGAAAAACATTAATCGAATTGAGAATAAGAAATAAATACGGAATAGAAATTTTACTTATTAAGAGAAAGAAATTTTTTGTTGAAGACGAAGAAGACAGTGAAATAAAAACACCTAATCCGAATTTAGCCTTGGAAAGCGGTGATGTTTTGGTTGTTTTTGGCGAAGAATCCAAAATTAAAAAATTCGAGAACGATATTAAATAATTGCGTAAATGTCTGATAATGTATATTATGTAAACTATTATATTCAATAAAAAATCAAATTATCCCCGCAAGCTTCAAATACAAATAAAGGACAAATAATACAAAAAGCAGCCAAACCAACGGAGACCTTACCCTTTTGCTTTTAAGTTTTCTGTTTCTACGAAATCCAAGACGACGTTTCCGGCGTTCTTCTTCATCTTTTTCAGGGTCGTAAAAACGTGGTGTGTAATCAAATACTCTGTGTGTCGGTTTTTTTAAAAACATTTTAATCGAAAGTAATTATTTCAAGATTGTGTTTAACCGGTTTAACTTTCAGATAAGCGACTTTGTCGGAAATAATTTCTCCGTCGCAGTGTGCTACGGCAGAATTATTAAATGAGACTTCAAATCTGTCAGTTTTGTGAAAAATCACATCCTTAACCAAATGAATTTTATTAACTAATGCAAGGGGTAATGATCTTAATATTTTCATTTTGGACATTTTAGGAATTACGGTAATTTCCAAAAAATCTTCAAAAATGCTGGCATTCGGGCTCAGATAAAACCCGCCTCCGGAAGTTTTACTGCTCCCGATTGTAATTAATAAATTGTGCTTGTCTCGTAAATCAATTTTCGGATGAAGAAATTTAACTTCAAGAAAAATGAAATCTATTAGAGCTTTAAAAACCCCTAAAACGTACGCAGCTACTCCACTTAATTTCTTATTTTCATTTACAATTTTGGCAACAAGTCCGTCAAAACCAACACCAAGAGCATTAACAAATCTTTTCTTTTGAATTGTTTGTTTTTCAACTTCTTTGAAGGCTACTTCGTACATTGCAAACTTTCTTAGATTGTGCTCCCCTTTTCTAATCAAGTCAACAATTTCCATTATTTTTATTTTTTTTGAAAAAAGGTTACTCGCAAAATCATTTCCGGTTCCGATTGGCATTACGGCAACTTTTAATTTTTTTTCCGTGCTTAATCCGTTCATCACTTCGTTTACAGTGCCGTCGCCCCCAGCAATAATAATATTTTTGTACTGGTCTGCGTAAGAACGGGCAATTTTAGTAGCGTGTCCCGGGTAATCGGTTTTTTTAATGACAACGTCTTCGCTAATATTTTTACAATGAAGTAATTTTTTGTAAACCTTTTCTCCCCTGCCTTTTCCTGCAGCGGGATTAATAATAATTAAAGTGTCTTGCAAAGTAACTCCTTTTTAACTAAATAATGCTTCAACAAATTGTTCGGGGTCGAATGTTAATAAATCTTCAATTCCTTCGCCAACACCGACGTATCTAACGGGAATGTCCAATTCTGAGCAAATGCTGAAAACCATTCCGCCTTTTGCCGTGCCGTCAAGTTTGGTAATTATTAAGCCTGTAAGTTTAGCGTATTTCGAAAATTCACGAGCTTGAATAATTGCATTTTGCCCGGTATTTCCGTCAACCACCAAAAATGTTTCGTTTGGTGCGTAGGGAATAACCTTACTTAGAACCCGTTTGATTTTTTCCAATTCGGACATCAGATTTGTTTTCGTGTGCAGTCTTCCTGCCGTGTCAATTAAAACCACATCGGCATTTTTACTTTTGGCAATGTTAAGAGTGTCGAAAGCAACCGAAGAAGGATCAGCTCCGTGCTCCCTTTTCACTATGTCAACTCCCGCTCTTTTTGCCCAAATGTCAAGCTGTTCGTTTGCTGCAGCACGAAAAGTGTCCGCCGAGCCAATAACGACATTCAAGCCTGCCTGCTTGTAATTATGCGCCAATTTACCGATTGTTGTGGTCTTCCCTACTCCGTTAACTCCAACGACAAGTATCACAAAAGGCTTAAATTTCTCAATATTTTCAAATTCAGAAACTGTTTTGTATTTTTTGAGTATTTCACTCATTTTTTCTTTTACAACTTTCAGGAGCGTGTCCTTAGTGCGGTCTTTTTGAGCCCGCATTGAAATTCTTACGGATTCAATTATTTTTTCCGTAATGTCAAAGTTAATATCCGCCGAGAGAAGTATTTCTTCAAGTTCTTCCAAAGTTTCTTCGTCAATTTCCGCTTTACCTGAAAGAGTTTCCGAAATTTGAGTAACTAATTTTGCTTTTGTTTTGGAAAGCCCGTTCTTTAATTTGTTAAAGTTAAAATTCTTAAACACTGCCATTTTTTCTCCACTTTACCTCTTCAATTGCTCTTAAAAGATAAGCAATAACCGAAATAAAACTAAGTATTAAACTCAAATAATATAAAGTTAAATATAGCCAATTATTTTGTCCCAAGTTCAAAAGTGCGACAATAATAAAAAGTCCAATTAAACCAACGGTAATTTTGCCGATGTAATTGGACGGAAGTACTTTACCTAATTTTTTACTGAAGTACAAACCACCCAAAAGAATCAGAACATCCCGCAGCACAATAACCCAAAAATAAAAATCGCCTATTATTTTGAAATAATACATCATTACAATTACCGTGATTACGACAACCTTGTCTGCAAGCGGATCGATTATTTTACCTAATTCCGTTATTTCGTTGTATTTTCTTGCCAAATATCCGTCCAAATTGTCCGTAATTGAAGCAAGAATTAAAACGGCTACAATCCAATATTTCATTGTCGGTTCGGTGTCGTAATACTGAAACATAATGAATACCGGAATTGCCAAAATTAGCCGGAAAAGGCTAAGCATATTGGATTTTGTATTTGCTTCTTTTAAATATTGTTGAATCATTTAATTACCGCAAATTTTTTAATTACTGTTTGTTTGATATTTCCCAATTCATCTTTCACAATTACTTTGTACAAATATACTCCCGAAGAAATTAAATTACCACTTTTATTTCTAAGATTCCATTCCATTCCCCCGTTTGTAACTTCCTCATTAAGATGAACTACAAATTCACCATTAATGTTAAAAATGTAAATTTCACTGTGGAAAGGTAAATGAGCAAATCTTATTTTTGTATTTTCATTGTAATTAACTGGGTTTGGGAAAACGTAAACTTTACTCAAATCGGTTATTTTCTCCGTTAAGGTTACGAAACTGCCGGAATTACCTTCGATTGGAATCCTTCCGGTAGAGTCATTGGACAAAACATTTATTACGTGCAAAGTGTAAGTAATTCCTAATGCTCCCACCGGATTTTTTGTGTGTAATAGAATGACATTATTTCTGTTGCCGTAAAAAGTCAAACCGGTAATTTTATTTTGGGGTTCAAATTTGTAATTGTTTTCGTTGAGCGCGGAAGTTGTGTCAACCGGTAAATTAAAAAACAACAGAAACGAATGCCCGTTTAATATTTTGTATTTTTCAACAAAAAAGCGTTTCCCCGTGTCGGGACTACTAACATAATTAAAGTTAACGGAAATGTCGGGAAATATATTCCCAAAAGAATCTCTTAAATTTTGAATTTCAAGAACATTACTACCCTGCTTAAAAGGCTTGTCGAAATAAAAAACATAGGCGTTGTTTGCCACAGAACTTATTACGGGAGCAACATTGTTTTTATTTAAGAGTATTCTGTAAGTAAATTTGCCGGGAATTAAATTTATTTTGTAATTAAAATCTAATCTAAGCGTTTTTTCGGACGTAGTTTCGTGTCTTTTTACTATCGGCGAGGAATAAGCGTTAATCGTAACTTTAATTATTTTGCTCATTCCGGATAATTTTTCTTGAAAACCCGAGTGGAAAGATTTAACAGCGTAATAATAATTCGTGGTATCATCTGTAATTGTCGGTGGCATATCGTAGAACTGAGAACCTAAAGAAGAATCGATTAGTTCAATTTTAGACGCTGCCCTACCTCTGTAAATGTAGTACTTCTTACTCTGCCACGCGTTCCAACTGAGAAATATTTGCTTGCCACCTATTCCGTAACCTGTCAAATTAAAAGGAATATCAGGTGAATTTTGTTGTTCGAACGAAATAAATTTTACTTTGTTGTTTTGGTTAACTGCAATCCAATTATTACCGCTATTTGTGAAATCTCCGTCAAAAAATGACAATGATTCGGAACAGTCGTTAAAATAAATGTATTTGTTGTAATGTAAATCCAAAATGTAAAAATACTTACCGATATTAATTAAAAGTCCTGCTCTTGAATAAGAATTAATTTCCCCAAAACTAATTTTTGAATAATCTTTGTTAAACATTCCCTTTTCATTTGGGTCTAGCAAAAACAAATCTTCAAATACGTTTGAAGTCGTAATGTCTCCCAACGCAAAAATTTTAAGATAATAGTAAATTGCAGGATTACTTGATTTTAACAGACAGGCAACAAGAGGATTGTAAATGGGAGAATTTGAGTAAACTGACAATGCTCCCGAAAAATTAGCGTTTAGTCCAAAATCCGTATTCCATTTACGAATAAAATCCAGATTTGAATTAACTTCAAATAATGAAAGAATACCGTTTTTAGTAAGAGTCAGAAATTTTGTAAGTCCGTGATTTTTAATAATCTTAATGTTATTCGTTAAAACAGGAGAATTAGGATAACTATCTAAAATATCAGATGTTAGCAACTTTTTCTTTAGAATAGGTTTTAAGTCGTTCCCGAGAGAATAAATTAAATATTCTTCGTCATTTTTATTGCAAATTATTTCGGGAATATTATCTTGGTTCAAATCGTCAACGGTAACGGGGTAAAAATTTCCGCTTGAATCGGCAAATACTAACTTAAAATGCAAAGACGATTTACTCTCTTGCTCCAGAATAAAACCGTTTCTTTGGTATCTTGCCACAACAAAGAGTAATGAATCTTTACCGAATTTTACCACATAAACAGGAATCATATTGAATAATGAATCAACCACTTCAAATTCGACATTAGTAAATTTCATTAATTTGAATGAGAAATTTTTTGAATTGTTGAATTCACGATAAAAAATAAGTTTTTCCCCTTCCCTGTCGGTAAAATATTCAGGGTAAAATTCACCTAAAGGTAACTCAACATTGCTTTTATTAAATTTTGTTATCTTGAATTTATCTTCCACTTTAACGTAAAAGTAAGGGGAATTACCGGAATAATTAGTAGTTAAACCTGCTAAATTTTTTGCAGAAAGTGAAATCTCATAAGTATTTTCGTCTAAATTCGTACTTAAAGGAACAAACCCGTAATGGTAATTTGTTACCTTGTTGATTCCCTGAGAAAATCCGTCCAGTGTAACTTCTTGGAATTCATTCTCCCCTTTTTCACGGTAACGCATTGTGGCAATGGAAACATCGTCCGTGCGTAATTCTGCAAAAATAGTTCTTTTGTTTCCGATTAAAATACTTGCCGGATGGTTTGCAACAATCTTTGGTGGGGATTTATCGTAAAAAAAGTTTATTCTTTCTTCCGTGCTTGCTCCCGATTTTTTAATTAACTCTATTCTCAATGTGTAAATAGTGTCTGGTTTTTGGCTCATTACAAGCGTGTAAATTGAATCTTTGAATACGGGAAAGTCAAATTCCTTTAATTTCTCCCAATTCAAGGGATCTTGTCCGGTACCACAATAAAGATTAAATTTTTCAAACTCAGGGTCAATTACGGTTACAACTATTTTGATTGTGTCATTTGAAAAAGTCGAATTTTGCACCGGAGAAATAAATTTAACCATTCCGGGAGCAGAATTTGTCACCGTGGCAAATACATTTAACAAACCCGAGCCTGTGTATTCGTCCCAACCTTTTGAATCAATGTCCGTACAATTGCTTTTTAACACTTGTTTGACTTCTTCGTTATTTAGGCTTCTATCGAGAGATGAAATCAATCCCGCCGCTGCACTAACAAAAGGAGCTGCAGCAGAGGTTCCACTAATCTCTTTGTAACCGCCGCTAATATCCGTTGTTAAAACAGACACTCCCGGAGCAACCAAATCCAAATTTTTACCGTAGCTGGAAAAACTTGCAACCGAAGAATACTTGTTAACAGCCCCCACACTAATTACTTCGCTAAAAGATGACGGATAATGCAGTACTGTTGAACCTGTGTTTCCCGAACTTGCAACAAGAATTACCCCCGAACGGTAGGCAAAATCAATTGCGTCTTTCAATAAAACAGAATAGCTTGTATCCCCAAAACTCATATTTATTACTTTTGCATGCTGTTTTACAGCATAAACCAAAGCCGAAGCAACGTCCTCTTCCCTGCCGTAACCGCTTGAATTAAAAGCTTTTAGATTGATGATTTTACACCCCGGAGCTAATCCCGAAATCCCACTTTTGTTGTTTTGCTTAGCAGCAATAATTCCTGCGACGTAAGTACCGTGTCCGTTATCGTCCATTGGAAAGTTATTCCAATCGGAATTAACAAAATTCCAGCCTGCAACATCGTCAACAAAGCCGTTTTTGTCATCGTCAATGTTATTAATGTCAGTTGAATCAAAAATGCCGTTGTGATTTAAATCCTCCGCATAATTAACAGCAATTTGTCCACTTAAATCATTGTGATCGAATTTAATTCCGGTGTCAATCAAACCTATTTTAATGTCTGGGAATCCCTTAGTAATATTCCATGCTTCGGGAGCATTTATTATTCTAAGCGCCCATTGTTGTGGAAATAAACTATCGTTAGGGGTAAAATCCAATCTGAAACGATGTTCAAAGTATGCCGAAAGGACATTTGGATTAGCTTTTAATAACTTAATTATTTTTTTAGCTTCACTTTTACTGTTTACAAGTATTTTTCCATATTTTTTGCCTATATTATTATTTAAGTAACCCAACTTAATCAACTTAATTTCATTATTATTAGAAGG
>JALWGH010000303.1 GCA_027013735.1 Melioribacteraceae bacterium | reverse complement strand
ATATTAAATATAAAAATTAAATCAAAAGATAATAATATCCCATTTTTAGTTTCTGCAAATTTTAGCCATTCATTCGTGTTTGCAAATATAAATTTTAGCATTTCATCTTTTTCCATATTTTTACCTTTAAATTAATTTACCTACCACCTTACCCTTAAACAACCCACTATCTTACGATGCATCGGTTAATTTTAGTACTACAGCGTTTTCAAATTCATCTTTAAAACCTTCTTTAAAATCATTGTAAGGAACCTGATCCGAATTTAAGGTAACAATATATTGAAATCCAGTGCTGGCGGCTTCTTTGGCAGCAAGTTCCAAAGCTTTGGCAATCTGCCGCTTATCAATGCCGTTGAATATTGTGTTGTCATGAATTAACAATTCGGGGTGAACGGATTTTCCGCCTTCGATATGCGCCATTTCTCCAACAAGATACGGACTGCCTTCTTTTTTTTGCTTAATAAGGACAGTTTTACAAATAGCACATCGGTTGTGACTTTTCCCCCAGAGTAGTTTAATTGCTTTTGGTGATATCGACTTTTTAATCTGCATAAATTGTTTGAATAATTCAATTATCCTTTACAAAATAAAACTAATTTTATAAATTTGCAAGAGGGGCGTTAAGATAGATTATTATAATATTCATGAGATATTAAATTAGGTGGCAAAAAATAGAATAAAAGAAATCTACCTTTGTCCTGCATTATTCGGACTATATCGCGGCTGGCAAGACGTTAATTTTATTAGTGAACAGAGAGCAGTTAACAGTGAACAGCGAAAAATGATTGTTACTTAATAATTAAGAACATGCCATCTAATCGTCCATCTCTCCAATTATCCAAAGAGGACAGTTTAAAGACCCGTTAAAATTTCAATTACTTTTTCAAACTTTTCGTCTGGGAAAGTTACCTGTTTGAAAGAGTCGATTAAAATATCCTTTGTCATTTTGTGAAAATCTTCTTTACGCGGAGTAATACAGACTCCACCCAAATCAACTGCCGCAGGGCTAAAAAGAATTTGACTATCGTCTTCTCTGAAATAATAATCGGGACGGTGTTTTTGTCTTGGAATAACAGCCACTTTCCATTCGTCAGCTTCGTAGAAGGCAAGAATGTTTAACATCGGTTCGTCATCTTCGGAAAATTCGCGAAGAGTGCTAATTGTTTTTGAAATTATTTCCTTTGCAATCTTTTCTTCCGCCGATTCAATCAGCAAAATATTTCTAAGGTAGTTCTGAGTTTTGTAAACTGCAAAATTTTTCCCGTCGATTATTTTACGGAAGTTTTCCGTTTTTAATTCACTGATGTCCTTGTAGAGAGGAATAAAATCTTTTTCTCCGGCTTGAAAATGAAAGTGGTCGGGAGCCGAAGCTCCGGCTTTTGGACCATTGTAGAAAACCGTGAAATATTTTCCTAACTGTTTGGAAAGATTAAGAAAATCATCGAGATGCGGTTCAATAAATTGTGGCTCGTGGATTAACGAGGGGATTGTAAAATGATTTTTAAAAATCGGGTAGGGGTTTGCTAAAATTAAATACTTGTCCGAATAAAGAATTCCCCTTTGTTCTTTCGGTAAATTTTCCACGCAAAGGAAACATTTCCTTGCCTTTATTGACGCTGTGTCAACCTTTGCCGTGGAAGATTTAATTCTGCCCGGATTAAATTGAACCTTGATTTCAAAATTTGGGAAATCAAAAGATTTGACTTCTACGGAGTAGAGAGATTCGTAGTTGGTCCTAAGAAATTTCCACGTTTGTTTTTGCTGAGCCAACAATGCTTTGGCGCTATCGGCAAGCGTCTCCGTGTTACCAAATGGATTTAATTCTTCCGTTGTTATTATTAAACTATTTCTCTCGGTTCTTTTTAATTCTTGCAAGTATTTCAATCGTCCTGATTTTGTCTTTGTAGAAATTATTCCTATTAATTTTTTCCTGACTTAAAGCCGAATCGGAGTTACCTTCCCAACGCCGGCAAAAATAAATCGGTTCGTAAATCCGCGCAATTTTGTAATTTCTCGAAATCGCCAAACCCACAGCGTAATCTTCACCGTAGCTAATGTTAGGCACTTTTATTTCCCTGAGAATTTTCGTGTAGAAAGCTCTCGGCGCTCCAAGTCCGTTAATCCTTAAGGCGTTGTTCATTCCGTTCTCCGGCGTCCATTCGCGGTGGTCAATTACTCCGGGAGGAATTTCATTCAAGTTAAAATCTGTTAGTTTGTACGAGCCTATTACGGCTGCCGATTTTTCTTTGTAAAACGTCTCGACAATTCTGCTCAAAGTTGTTTCGTCGGCGTAAACGTCGTCGCTGTCTAACTGCACGGCAAATTTACCGCAGCGGGGATCAAAAAGTCCAACGTTCCAGCAACCGCCTATTCCCAAATCCTTACGCTCGGGAATAATATGAATTACCCGAGGGTCAACGGTGGTAAATCCCTTAATTACTTCAGTGGTGCCATCGTCGGAATAATTGTCGACAACAATAATATTAAAGTTAAAATCCGTCTTTTGTTTTAACACGGAAGTGATTGCGTCCCCGATTGTCTTAGCACGATTTTTAACGGGAATGATTACCGAAGCCTCAACCGGAAAATCGTTTTCGAATTTTATTTCATCGTATTCGGGTTTGAGATAAGCGCCGATTTGTTTCAGATGTTCGGTTAGGGCTTTCTCCATTTCAATTTGAACGCTCCGGTTTTTAGGGTCAACATAGTCGAACTGCTTTTCGCCCGATTTTCTCGTGTCGGTTTCAACCATTGTGTAAAGAAATTCCGGCAAATGGAAAAGTCTTGCCTCCCGGGAAATAGCCAGCCTCACTGCGTACCAGCCGGCGTAATCATATTCTTCGTTCAAATTCTCAGCAGCTTCGCGGAATAAAGATGTTTTAATTAGCACGGCATCTCCAAAATCAAAATCGTCTCTGACACTTCCGAGCTGGTAATCAATTACAGGATGTGCTACGGTCTCATTGTTTTTAATATCGTAAAAGTCGGAGTAAAAGATTCCCGCCTCTGTTTCTTTCGCAACTGAAAGAAAGCGCTCAAAGCAAAATTGCCCTGCGTAAAAATCCGTCTCTTTGAGAATAAAAACAAAATAATCTGTTTTTACCGCTCCGGCAATTTTTTTCATTGTGTCCGTTGAGAAAGGTTTTGAACTGAGTATGGTTTTGTAACCTTTCCCGTTCGATTCTTGATTTGAAATTAAAAATATTTCTTCGGCAAGGGGCTCATTACTTAAATTTTTGATTGTCGTTTCTACATTTTCGGGATTACCCGTTAAAACAATGCTAAGCTTTTCACTCATTAGTATTCCTTATTTTTCTGTTTCTATTTCCCCGAATAAATTTATTTTTCGGAAGGCAAAAAATAGTTAGTTGACTTTTAAAATACCAATCAGGTTTAAGAAGAGTAATCTTTAAATCCAATTAAAAAGTGTAACAAGAAAAATTCTTCTCCATTTACCCTTAAATGAAATCTTTTAAGTTCGGCGTCCTAATATGATTTTGCGTTAAAGAATTTCTCTCAATGTTTCATACTGTGCTACTGCTGTCCTTTCCAGCATTTCTTCCGAGTGAGCGGTTGAAATAAACATAGCCTCAAATTGCGAAGGCGCCAAGTAAATTCCGCGCTTTAACATTCCGTGGAAATAAGCCGCATAGAGTCCTGTGTCGGATGTTACCGCCGAATCAAAATCCTTCACATTTTCTTCTGTAAAGAACAAGCAACTCATTGAGCCGACTCTGTTTACCGCAAATCTTTTACCAATCTTTTTCAAATTTTCCGCAAAAGCATCTTCAAGTTTTGCAGATTTAATTTCAAGCTTATCGTAGATTTCAGGATTGTTCTTAATTTTTGTTAAGGCGGCAACACCCGCAGCCATTGCAAGCGGATTACCACTCAAGGTACCTGCTTGGTAAACAGGGCCAACAGGAGCAAGCGCTTCCATTATTTCACGCTTACCGCCAAACGCACCAACCGGCAGACCGCCGCCGATTATTTTCCCGAAGGTTGTTAGGTCAGCATAGATCCCGTAAACTTCCTGCGCCCCGCCCTTTGCTACTCTGAAACCGCTCATTACCTCGTCGAAAATCAGTACAATATTTTCTTCGTCACAAAGTTTTCGCAGAGCTTGTAAAAATTCTTTTTCGGCGGGAACAACTCCCATATTTCCGCCGACAGGCTCAATGATTATTGCAGCTATTTCGTCTTTGTTATTTTCTACAAGTTCGTACACGGAATCAATGTCGTTGTAACGTGCTACCAATGTGTCTTTGGCGTTGCCTTTCGTAACGCCCGGACTATTTGGAACGCCGAGCGTTAATGCTCCCGAACCGGCTTTGATTAAAAAATAATCTGCGTGTCCGTGGTAACAACCTTCGAATTTAATAAACTTAGATTTTCTTGTGTATCCGCGGGCAAGACGAATAGCGCTCATCGTTGCTTCCGTTCCGCTATTAACCATTCTTACCATTTCAACGGAAGGAACTAATTCCGTTACGAGTTTTGCCATTTCAATTTCAGCTTTAGTTGGAGCGCCAAAACTCGTACCGTTTTCCAATGCCTCCTCCAAAGCCTTTTTAATAAAGGGCGGATTGTGCCCGAACAGGTGTGGTCCCCAGCTGCCGATGTAATCAATGAACTCATTCCCATTGGCATCCCACATTAAAGCACCGTTTCCTTTTTCAATAAACAAAGGGGTTCCGCTTACCGATTTAAAAGCACGGACGGGAGAATTAACTCCCCCCAGAATATATTTTTTTGCTTCTTCGAACAAACTTTTACTTTCGTCAAAAATCATTTTTAATTCCTTTTTTATTGCTTGTCTAATAGTCTTGCTACGTCTTTTGCAAAATATGTTAAAATCATATCGGCGCCTGCACGCTTTATTCCTACTAATGATTCAATCATTACACGTTCTTCGTCAATCCAGTCAAGACGTCCTGTCGCTTTAATCATTGAATACTCGCCGCTAACCTGATAAGCTGCAAGCGGAATGTTAAAGTTCTCTTTCACTCGTCGAATAACGTCGAGGTAAGGTCCTGCCGGCTTAACCATAATAATATCAGCGCCTTCCTCAATGTCGGATTTTGCCTCGCGCAAAGCCTCGTCCGTATTGGCAATATCCATTTGGTGGGAACGCCTGTCGCCGAAAGCCGGAGCGGATTCCGCTGCGTCTCTGAAAGGTCCGTAGTAGCCGGAAGCGTATTTAACAGAATAAGACATAATAGGAGTTTTTACGTAACCCTTTGCATCAAGTCCCTGACGGATTGCCTGCACACGTCCGTCCATCATATCGGAAGGAGCTACAATGTCGGCGCCAGCTTCCACGTGGGTAATAGCTTCTTTGGCAAGTAATTCAATTGTTTCATCGTTGAGGATTTCGCCATCCTTTACAATACCACAATGTCCGTGGGAAGTGTATTCGCACATGCACACGTCGGTAATAACCACCAAATCGTTTACTTCTTTCTTTATTGCGCGGACAGCCCGCTGAACAATGCCTTCCGGATCGTACGCTTCGCTTCCCATTTCATCTTTATGCTCGGGAATGCCGAACAAAATTATTGCAGGAATTCCTAAATCACGAACTTCCTTGCTTTCTTCCACAAGCACATCAATCGACATTTGGTAAACATCTGGCATTGATTTAACTTCGTTTTTCACTCCGTTGCCGGGAACAACAAAAAGCGGGTAAATTAAATCCTCTTTGCGGATGTGTGTTTCTCTTACCATGTCCCTGACAACGGGATTGTAACGTAATCTTCTTAGTCTTAATCTTGGAAACATTTTTTACCTCTATCTTTAATATTTATTTTACTTAGTTAATTCCAAATTGAAAGCTCGGAATTGTTTTTAATACAGTCGCCAACTGAAATACCGCGTCTGAAATTTCCCGTCAACAAAATTCCGGGATTTTCTTTTTCAAACTTATCGCAATAATCTTCTATTTCAATATAGCCTTTATTGTATTGGGGAATTGCCTTTGTCCAAACACGATGAGCAATAAAATCAGGTGCTCCTTCAATCTTCATTATTTCCGAGAATTCGGGCAGTACTTCTTCAATTATTTTTTCGGGATTATCCCAACTACGGTTTTGGTCTCTTGCGCCACCGATGAACAAGGTAAAGGCTTCTTTCCCTTCCGGAGCTCTGTTGGGAAAGATTACCGACGACCAAATAGCGCCAAGAAATTTTTTCCTTTCGACACCGGGAATTAGAAAACCGAAGCCGTCCAACTCTCTACCAATTTGTTCTCTTCTGTATCCGAGATAAAGTACCATTACGGTCGGGTAGTAAACGCTTTTAAGTTTTGAGGCAAGCGTTTCGTCCATGTCTGTAAAGGCTTCCGCTGCCGAGTAAGCGGGAAGTGCTGAAATAACAACATTTGCCGTAATTTCGTTTTCTACTCTGTTTTGTTTGAATATCACGGAATATTCACCGCCTTTTTTTTGCACGTTGGAAACGACAGCTTCCCAAACAATCGAACCGGCAAATTTCTTTTCGAGAGCTGAGGGTAAGGTTTGCATCCCTTCATTAAAAGAAAACATTTTTGCACTCTGTTTTGAAACATCCGCTCTTTTTTTTCTTTCTTTTGCGCCTTTAATCATTCCTTTAATTAAACCGCCGTACTTTTCTTCCAAAGCATAAAGCTTGGGAAATGCCGATTTCACGCTTAGTTTGGCAGGGTCGCCTGCAAAAACCCCTGAAACAAAAGGGTCAATCGCGTATGTCAAAAATTCTTTTCCCAAACGCCGTTCCACAAATTCGGCTATGCTCTGATAGTAACCGTCTTCCGAGCGTCCTATGAATGGTTCGGCTAAAAGTCTGAGTTTTGCTGAAGTAGTAAAAAGAGAAGTTTTTAAAAATTCTTTGGGAGAAAGCGGCAGCGGAATGAGTTCGCGGTTTTTTAGAATGTAACGCTTGTCTCCTTTCTTGGAAGCATAAATAAACTCTGAGGTTAAATTCAAATCGTCAACCATCTCGCGGATTGCAGGAGTGGTTTCCAATCCGCTGTTGGGCCCGTAATCCACGAGATAGCCGTTGATTCGTTGCGAACGCATTGTCCCACCCGCTTCGCTTCGGGATTCGAGTATGGTAACGTCCACGCCTTGTTTGGAGAGGGAATACGCGGCTGTTAAGCCGGAAATTCCCGCGCCGAGAATAACTGCTTTTTTATTCATTTTTCAGCCATCAATTTTTTTACCAAATGTTTTAGCAATTCAATAAATATTTTAGAATCATTTAACCCTTCGGTAACAACAAAATTTTCAACTCCGTTTTCCTTTGCTACTTTGCCGTACTCAATTTTCAATTCGTAAAGAGTTTCCAAATTATCCGAAACAAAGCTAATAGGAACTACAAGTAAGTTCTTTATTCCTTGCGAGCCAAGTTTTTTAATGGTTTCTTCCGTAGAAGGCTCAAGCCATTTTACAGGCCCTACTTTACTCTGGTAACTTATTGAGTGAGCATTCTCGCGTCCTCGTTCACGCATAATGAAATCAACGCTTTCCTCGATTTGCATTTGGTAAGGATCGCCGTTTCTTACAACACTTTGCGGAACGCTATGTGCGGAAAAAAGGATAAAAATTTTTTCTCCCTTAGGGAAGTAATTGAGAGCTTCGTCTATTTTTTGATTGATTGCTTTTAAGTAAAAATGCTTATCGTAATAAGATTTAATTTTTACAACTCTGTCTTTTTCACCCTTGAAAACCCTGTCCCATTCATTGAATGCCGAGCCGACTGTAACAATGGAATAATGCGGGTAAAGAGGGAGTAAAATTATTTTGTCATAATTCCTTTCTTCAATTTTTCGCGCTGTTTCTTTTGTTGTTGGATCCCAGTACCGCATTGCCGAGTAAACGTCGGCGTTAATTGTTTCCTTGCGTAAAGCGGTTTCAAGCAATTCCCTTTGTTTTTCGGTGATTTCATTTATCGGGGATTTGCCACCGATTTGCTCGTATTGTTTTACAACTCCCGGTGCTCTGGATTTCGAAATGATTTTTGCAAAGAACTTTTGTCCGAAAGGGATTTTAAAAATATCCCTGTCGCTAAAAAGGTTGCGCAGAAAAGGCTCAACAGCTTCGAGGCTATCGGGCCCTCCGAGATTCATTAACACAACGGCAACCTTGGTTTCACTCATACAGTTCTCGAATATTTTGTGTTGTCCATATTCCGTTCAATAAATCCGTCGAAATTCATTGCTACGTTTCTAATCAGCAAGCGGCCGGTATTGTTGACGATTAGTTTCTTGTCATTAATCTCAACCAAATTATCGTCAATCATTTCTTGAATGTTTTGCAATCCCCACGCAAAATATTCTTCAAAATCAATTCCGAATTCATTTTCAATTTCTCTAAAGTCAAGTTGAAAATCACACATAATTTTCATTATTACTTTCCTGCGAAGAACGTCGTCGTCATTTAAGTAATAGCCCTTTGCAATTGGGAGCATGTTTTGTTCGAGGGCGTTGTAATAAGGTTTTTCGGTCTTTTCGTTTTGCGCGTAAATTCTTCCGAACTGACTGATGCCCGTGATACCCAATGCGTGCAAGTCTGCTCCGGCGCGTGTGGAATATCCCTGAAAGTTACGGTAGAGCTTTTTGTTTTTCAAAGCTACGGAGAGTTCATCGTTCGGTTTGGCAAAATGATCCATTCCAATAAAAACGTAACCTGCGCCGGTTAGTTTTTCAATTGAGAGTTCTAACAATTTAAGCTTAACTTCGGGTAAAGGCAAATCTTCTTTTCGAATCAAAGCTTGATGTTTTTTTAACCAAGGTACGTGTGCATAATTAAAAACAGCGATTCTGTCGGGAGAGATTTCAATTATCTTGTCGAGCGTCTCGGAAAATGTTTCGGGTGTTTGAAAAGGAAGCCCGTACATCAAATCAATATTTACACTAATAAAATCAAGCTCTCGCGCCCAGTCAATTACCTGAACCGTAATATCCACGGGCTGAATCCTGTTTACTGCTTTTTGCGTTTTGGGATTAAAATCCTGAACGCCCATGCTCACGCGGTTGAATCCGCTTTCCTTAAGAGCAATAACGTGTTCTTTAGTCATTCCCCTCGGGTCTATTTCGCAGCTTATTTCGGCATCTTCTGAAAAATCAAAGCTTTGGCGAATGTATTTTCCCAAATCCAAGATTTCTTCCGGCTTTAAATGCGTAGGTGTTCCTCCGCCCCAATGCAATTGCACAACTTTTCGCTCGTGGTTAAGTTTTTGTCTTAGCAAATCAGTTTCTCTTTTTACGTATTCTTCGTAAGAGTGAATTCTTCCGCGGTTATTGCTAATAATCATATTGCAGCCGCAGAAGTAGCAAAGTGTGTCGCAATAAGGAAGATGTACGTAAAGCGAAAGTTCGCGTTTTTCTTCGTTTGCCCTGTTCAATTCTTCCTCAAATTTTGCCCTGTCAAAATTTTCGGAGAAGTGTGGAGCCGTTGGATAGCTTGTGTACCGCGGTCCCGGTCTGTCGTATTTTTTTACTAAATTAAAATCTATTTCCATTTTTTACCTGTGATATTTTTTTGATTTTTCTTTTACCAATTCTACAAGAAGTCTTGCCTTTGAAGGTTCAACGTCAGGCAGTATTCCATGTCCTAAATTAAAGATGTGACCTTCGCCGTTACCGTAATCGGCAAGGGTTTTCTCTACTTCTTTTTCCAAAACTTTGTCGTTAGCAAAAAGTGTAATCGGGTCGAGATTACCTTGCACGGCTGTCTCGCCTCCGGTTATTTTACGAACTTCGGCAAGCGTAGTTGTCCAATCGACGCCAATAACGCTTGCGCCTGTTTCGCTCATTTCTTTAAACGAATGATTTGCGCCTTTAGAGAAAATAATCGAAGGAGTATCGAATTGCTTTTTAATTGTCATAATTATTTTTTCAATGTAAGGAAGAGAGAACTCAAGGTAATGCCTTTTAGAAAGAACACCGCCCCAAGAGTCGAAAATTTGGTAGGCGTCTATTCCCGCTTCAATTTTTGCCGAGAGATATTGAATTACAGCTTCCGTAATTTTTAAGAGCAGCAGATGCGCTTCTTCCGGTGCATTAAAAATAAAAGACTTTGCTTTCTTGAAATTTTTCGTGCCGCCGCCTTCTACCATGTAAGTCAGTAAAGTCCATGGGGATCCGGCAAATCCAATCAGAGGAACTCTACCTGCAAGTTCCTTTTTAGCAAGAGCTACGGCACTTGTGACGTAACTAAGTTTTTCGGCAATTCCTTCCGCTGAAAGAGCGTCAATGTCTTCCCGTGTGGAAATTGTTTTTTCAAAAAGGGGACCAATTTTTTCTTCCATTTTGTAAGGTAAGCCCATAGCTTCTGGAATTACAAGTATGTCGGAAAAAATAATTGCCGCGTCAACCCCAATAATATCAACGGGTTGGAGCGTTACCTCTGCCGCGAGTTCAGGTGTTTTAACCATAGTAAGGAAATCGTACTTTTCTCTAATCTTCCTGTACTCGGGAAGATAGCGCCCCGCTTGTCTCATAATCCAAACAGGGGTCCGTTCTGTTTTTTCTCTTCTGCAAGCTTTTAAGAAAATGTCGTTTTTTATTTTCATTTTATTGTTTTCCACTTGTCCGATAATTTAATCTTCGGATATTTTTAATTTTTCATTCTTAATTCTTCATTAATTTGTTTGACGGCATTATTAAATTGGCTGCAAGTTCAAGCGCGGCATTTACTGTAAAGCTTTCGGGGACTGCCGATGGTGTTAGCCCCTTATTTTTAAGGGATTCGGCAGTTACATTTCCGATTGGAACAATAACGGCAGAACCAAAGTAATCAGCCGGATTTTCAATTTTAAGAATTTCAAGAAATCCTTTAATCGAAGATGGACTTGTAAAAACGAACGCATCGAATTTTTTACCGGAAAACTTTTCGAGTTCTTTCTTTGCTTTTTCTCTTGTTTTGGTGTCGTAAACAGGAACAAAATCAACTATTGCACCACGTCGTGCAAGTCCATTGCGAAGCGTTGCACGTGAAATTTTTGAGCCAGGGATTAAAAATTTTTTGCCGGCAAGTTTAACGGGAAGAACCTCAAGCAAACCTCCCGCGCTGAATTGAGCAGGAATTATTTTTACTTTAATCCCAAGCTTGGTTAATTCCAGTGCTGTCTTTTCACCGGTTGCTGCAATAAGTAAATTAGAAGCAGGAATAAAATTTTCCTTTCCTACATTAGCGATAAAATATTTTACCGCGTTGGCGGAGGTAAAAATCAAATAGTCGTAATCATTGAAATATTTAATTTTTGTTTTTTCTTCCGCGCCTAAAGGCAACGGGACCGTTTCAATTGTAGGAATAAAAACAAGTTCAACGCTTTCGTTTAAAATTTTCTCAAACGAAGGGTTCAATTTTATTTTTGAGTGCGATATGAAAATTCTTTTCCTTTCCGGCATTTTACTTACCGTAGATTTCATCGAGTATTTCTTTAGCACCAGCTCTGAGCATTTCCTTTGCCAATTGATTTCCAAGTGTTCCGGGGTTTTTCTTACTGCCTCGAACACGCTTTCTGAAAGTTACGGTTCCGTCAAGCGAGCCGACAAATCCGCTCAAATACAAACCGTTTGATTTAACTTCCGCATAAGCCGCAACTGGCGTTTGGCATCCGCCTTCAAGCGTTCTTAAAAAAGCTCTTTCGGCAAGGACGGCTAAGTAAACGTCGCTGTCGTGAATGCTCTTCAATATTTCTTCGATAAATTCGTTACCGTCTTTAATTTCAATGCCAAGCGCGCCTTGTCCCACTGCGGGCACAATAGCATAGGTGGGAATAATGGAAGAGACGTAGCGTTTAAGCTTCAATCTTTCCACGCCTGCGCGGGCAAGAATCATTGCATCCCAACCGGAATCCAAAAATTTTTTTATTCTTGTTGGTACATTTCCACGTATTTCAACAATATTCAAATCTGGACGGAGACTAAGTACCTGACTCTTACGCCTTAACGAGCCGGTTGCTACTGTGGCGCCTTCAGGTAGATTTTCGAGCGTAACATTTTTCCTGCGGGCAATTATCACATCCTCAGGTGCATGGCGTTTTGTAACCGCGGCAAGCTTTAATCCAGCAGGTAGTTCCGTGGGTAAATCTTTTAAACTGTGGACGGCTAAGTCGATTGTACCGCTCAGGAGAGCGTTTTCCAATTCTTTGGTGAAAAGACCTTTATCCCCGATTTTGGAAAGCGCCACGTCAAGAATCTTGTCTCCCTTTGTAGTTATTTTTTTCAATTCTACCGTAACATTTCTATTACGTTTTTCAATTTCACGTTTAACAAAATTGGATTGCCACAAAGCCAAATCGCTTTTTCTCGTTCCTATTACAATTTTCTTTTTCATATTGATTCCGACTTATTCTCCGTATCGTTTTCATTATCAATGTTGAAAAGTTCCTTGATTACCTCGCAGTAGATTGCTTTTTCTTCTTCGTTCAGATTTGACAAACTTTTCAGATTAACTGTCGGGTTGTGGAGAATGCGCCCGAGTAATCTCCGCGTCATTTCGTTTACTTTTTCAAACTCCCGTTCATTTAATTTGTACTTAATCTTTTCCATCTCGTCCTGCCGGATTTCCTCAAAAAACGCGCGTAATTTTTTAACCGTCGGGAGAACGTCAAGAGTGTTAAACCATTCGTAAAAAGCACGTAATTCCGTTGCAATGATTTCCTTGACTTTCGGAATTTCAGCTTTACGCCGTTCAATGTTTTGGTCAACAATAATATTCAGAGAATCAATGTCCTGATAAAACACTTCTTCGAGCTGAGCTACTTTTGGGTCAACATCGCGCGGGAGGGCAATGTCCATTATCACAAGGATTTTTCCCTTGCGTTTTTTCATTGCAGATTTTACTTCGTCGTAACTAAGAATAAAATCCTTTGAAGATGTTGCTGAAATAATTACGTCAACGTTGTGCAAGAGGGATTTGAAATCTTCAAAGCCGACAAATTCACCGCCGACTTTTTCCGCGAGTTTTACGCCCCTTTCAGGCGTTCTGTTCGTAACGTAAATCTTCACAGGATTTTTGTCCGCAATGTGAATTGCGGCAAGTTTGGCAGTTTCACCCGCCCCGATAATCAAAACGGTTTTATCGCGTAGAGTGTTGTAATATTTTTCAATCAGTTTTATTGCGGCAAAGCTTACCGAAACGGCTCCTTCGCCAATTGCAGTTTCCGAAATTACGCGTTTGCCAAGTTTTAACGTTGCCAGTTGCAGTCTGTTAAAAATCGGGCCTGTAAATTGATTCTCCGCTGAAAAGAGGAAAGATTCTTTGACCTGACCGAGTATTTGGCTATCGCCAACGATAAGCGAATCAATTCCGGAAGCTACTGCAAAGAGATGCTCAATAGCTTCTTCTTCGTAGAATTCGTCGAAATTGTTTTTCCCCAATCCGATAATGTTTTTTACTTTCAGGGTTTCGTCGAGCAAAACCTTAGCGGGTACATCATCTTCTCCAACGGCAATTACCTCGGTACGGTTGCATGTCGAGAGAATTATTCCTTCTTTAACGCCCTTATTTCTCAGGCGTTCTATTAACATACCCCGCTCTTCGTCGTTGAGAGCAAGTGCCTCGCGCAATTTAATGTCGCAAGTTCTATGATTTATGCTATAGCCGAATATTCTCATATTAAATTAGAATGAATGAAATGAACTTGTAAGTAAAGTCGTTACCGCACTTGCGGCTATTAAGAACCCAAAAGCGGTAAGAGACAAATAAACAAACTTTTTCCCATGAATAATTTTAAGAAGATTTAAAAGAGCTCCAATTGCGTAAACTAACCAAACAAGTAACGTAGCAATTACTTTCGGGTCAAAGAATCCACGCTCGGGAAATATTCTGGGAAGCCAAATTATTCCTAAAATAAGAGCCGTGGTTAACATTACAAATCCCGTGTAAAAAGCGGTGGAGGAAAGCTTTGAAAGTATTTCGAGATTGGGTAGTTTATTGAAGAATATGTCGAATCTGTTTTTTTTCAATTTTGAAACAAGCACAATGTACATTAAGCCGTAAGCTGCCGAAATCGCAAAACCCACGTAACCCAGAATAGCAGTGTAAATATGAATGCCAATGTAGCTGTTAATAATCTCGGACGGAGGAGTCTGTACGGGACTTAAAAAAAGCAAAGAAAGAACCTGAAACAAAAGCGAAAAGAACAAGATTAAAAACCCGGTGCCGTGAATTTCGGTTAATAATTCTAAGATGAAATAAATCAAAGTAACCGAAAAGGCAACAACCGAAAACAGTTCGCCTTTATTTGTTAAGGGAATGTGGTTCCTGTTAGTAAAAACGTAAAAAATAAAAATCAAATGAAAGAGAAGCGTAATGAAGATGGCTACTCTCTTGATTTTTGTAAGCCTCGGAATCTCCGTTTTAACGTCGATTAGGTAGGCTGAAAAGGTAAACAGATAAAAAAGCAATAATACTATTGCAAAGATTTTTTCACCGCTCAAAAATGACCCCAAACGATCTTCTGAAAATTTAACATTTAAAAATACGAAATACTTTAGGAATAACGAATATAATTGAAACCTTCATATTTGAAATTCCTTAAGTTAAATTTCACCAGCTAATTTCGAATAAATTCCAAGTAACATTTTAATTAATATTTAAGGACTTAAATAATCAACTCTTAAATTTGTTTTAAAGGAGCGGATGTCTTATTTTGCAAACTCATTTTACAAAAATAAAATAATAAAAGGTAATAGTATGTTAGTAACAAAAAAAGCGCCTGATTTTAAGGCAACGGCAATTATGCCGGATAACGATTTTAAAGAAATAAGCCTTTCGGATTACAAAGGCAAGAAGGTTGTATTATTCTTTTACCCAATGGACTTCACATTTGTTTGTCCTACGGAAATTATTGCTTTTCATCATAGATTAAACGAGTTCGAAGAGCGTGGTGTGCAAGTGCTCGGTTGTTCAACCGATTCACATTTTAGCCACTGGGCTTGGAAAAACACTCCGGAGAAAGACGGCGGAATAGGGAATGTTCAATATCCTATTATTGCCGACATTGACAAATCCATTGCACGCAAATACGACGTTTTGGTTGATGCAAAAGAAGCGTACGTTGAAACTGAGGAAGGTGCCGAGCAAACAACAATTGGCGGCACGGTCGCTCTACGCGGTTCGTTCCTGATTGACGAAGAAGGAATAGTTCGCCATGCAGTAATTAACGATTTACCCCTCGGCAGGAACATTGACGAAATGCTCCGTGTGGTTGACGCATGGACGCATTACCAGAAGTACGGCGAAGTTTGTCCGGCCGGTTGGGAAGAAGGTAAAGAAGGAATGAAAGGTTCGCTTGACGGCGTTGCCGAATTCCTCAGCAAACACGTTGACGAACTTTAATACAAACGGAAGTTCAGAAGTTAAAGCCCGGTTTTACGCCGGGCTTTTTTATTTTAAAACAGTTAATTACAGTGATTTTTAAGGTAAGTCAAAAGATGGGATTTTCAACTAAAATTATTCCCGTCTTTGTAATTCCGTGCTTAAAAATTTATTTTTCGCACTCAAAGAAAAACAACTGAAAAAGAGAAACTATTTTGACCACTAACGAAATTGAAAATTCTCCGGCTAAAATAATTTGCGAGGCTTGCGGCTCGGCAATGAAAGAGTGGAACATCTCGGCAGAATGTGCTTTGTTCTGCTGTCCCGAATGCTTACACATTAAAAGAGACCGTGAAATTTGTAATGCGCAATCGAGAGAGCACGCTTGGGGAGGGGATGCGTTCTTCGACAAAATAAGAATTTTAATTACCTTAAAAAGACTTGAAAAAAAACTCCCTTCAAAAAAATTAAACGTTCTGGAAGTTGGATTCGGCAGCGGGAAAATGCTTGCAAGTTTTCTTGAAAAAGGGCACAATGTTTTCGGCGTGGAAGCCGAAATGCTCGAAACAAGAATTGATGAACGGTTAAAAAACAAAGCCGAATTGTATTTCGGTAAAATCGAAGAGATTAACCTGCCGGAAGAAAAATTCGATTTGATTTACGGAGTCCATTTAATTGAGCACCTCGAAAACCCTGCTTTGTTTTTTGAAAAATGTTTCCGTTCGTTAAAAAAAGGCGGAATGCTTTATTTCCTTACGCCTAATGCGGATTCTGCAGGGTTGAAAGTTTTTAAGGACAAATGGTGGAACCTTGAAGACCCGACACACATTAGATTCTTCACGCCCCGCTCTGCTGAAATAATGTTAAAGTCAGCAGGGTTGCAAAAAGTAAAAACTTCCGTTCCTTTGTGGGACAGCCTGACGGTTGAAGTCAACAGTTTAATGAGATTTTTAAAAAAAGACTCCGAAAAGCACGGAGTACTTAACAGCAAAGCGGTAAAACTGTTGGATTTATTTTTGCTTCCATTCTTTCTCTTGCTGAGAATTATTTACCCGAAAATTTCTCCCACGTTGGAAATAATTGCGCACAAGGCGGAATAAGAATTTCACAATTTTTATTCACAAGTGGAAGCTATTCGTAAATAACGGCGGACATATAACCGACAACTTCTCTGTTGTCCCCCGTAACATCGCCGGAATCCGAGTGCGCAAGGACTTCCACTTTTCTAATGCCTAACAAATCCATTGCTTTCATCATTGCGGCAATAGGACCTCCGCCGCAAGCCTCGCTCCTGCCGGTGTTTAAGTCGGTAACAAGTGCTTCGTAATTGAAATTTTTAACTCTCTCCAACACACGGTAATCCAGTTCCAAAGCAACTTCCTTCGAGTGGAAGTGGGAGAGATCGGAGCTTGCAACTACCAAAGTGTCTTCGTCAATTGATTTTGCCAGCGCTTGCGCAAGGTCGTCAATGATTTCTTCGGACTGGTCACCCATTACGATTGGAACGAGTTTGAAACCGCTTAAAGCCTTTTGCAAAAAAGGTAGCTGGACTTCGAGGGCATGCTCGCCCCTGTGTCCCATTTCGCCGAAAGAGATGTGTTCACCGTTTGCAACAATCTTCTCGGCAGTGGCTTTGTCGATTTCAATTTCCCCGAGCGGTGTGGCGTAAGCATCGCCGTCGTAAATTGAACAGCCGTAAAAATATTCCCTGTGTGAGGGTGAAATGACAACAACCGTCTTGTAACTTTTGCTCTTAATTGTGTTGTAGGCGTAAGCCGCCGTTTTGCCTGAATAGACGTAGCCGGCGTGGGGGGAAATTATTCCTCTGACTTTCCCGAAATTATTTTTAGGCTTAGCAATTTCGAACATCAAGTCCAATTGCTGTTCAAGTTCGGAGGAACTTGCAGGGTAAAACATTCCTGCTACTGCCGGAGTGCGAACCTTTTTCATTTTGCCTCCTCAAAATCTTTTTCCGAAAACACCGTTGCCGTAAACATGCTGATGTTCAATGTTCTGCCTTTCCAGCAATCTCCCGGGAATCCCGCTTTTTGGCAAAGCGCCGTTAAATATTCGTCTCTGTCCATGTGGTGCTCAACCGGAACTTGAGGCAGCAACAATCCGCGCCTGCCGCCTTCTTCCAAAATCAAGCCGTGCTTGCCAATTACAATTTCGTCGTAACTTTTCATCGGGAAAGGCTCGGAAAGGACGGAAACCTCAATATCGACTTTCTCAAATTCTTCTTTTGTGAGCGGGTAAAATCGCGGGTCGTTGGAAGCCGCTTGAATTGCGGCATCGCAAACGGTTTCGAACAAAGGCCCGTAACCGATAATGTAACCGATGCAGCCACGCAGATTGCCTTCCAAGTTGAGCGTTACAAAAGCGCCTGCGCGTGATTTCAATACAGGATGTTTTTCGTAATCGGCGGTCGGTAATTCTCCGCCGTCAAAAAGAGTTCTAATGGAATCCCTTGCCGCTTTTAGAAGAATTTTTTTCTCTTCGTCGGTGAGTTCCATTTTCAATCCCCGTTTATTTTACAAACATCCAATTGCTTTTTCTCTTTTATTAGAAAGAGAAAATTTTTGTAAACAAAGAAAGAGTCGGCAGCAAAAAGGTCAATTGCTTCGTTTAGCACTTCCTCGAAAATTATTTCGTTCGTTTTTAAATTTAAAACGGCAAAAATGTTCCGCATTGTTTTGTCCGGATTTTCCGTGTGGTAGGACATCATTAAAAGCCCGTCGTACAAGGCGTATTCAACTTCGCCCTTTATTTTCTTCCCTTCCGTTGCAAGAGCAATCCCTTTCTTGATTTGCTCGGCTTCGTCGGGGTAAAATTTTTCGGGGAAAATGTAGTCGGAGTAATCTTCGGTTAACAAAGAACGCTTCCTTAAATTCTCAATCTCGGTAAGGGATTGCGTTCTTTCTCCTGTTTCCTTGCCGGTTAGCAAATCCAGCGCTTCCAAAGTTGCACTTTCGAAATCACTGCGGTACTGGTAAACTTTGTCGTCCAGAACGAATGCAAACGCACCGGATTTGTTCTCCCACAGCATTTCTTTGTTGTTGATGTCAAAGGCAATTATTCCTTGATGCCCGGGCAAATCGGGCTTTGCAAATTTGTGGAGCAGCATTACGTCCTTGTGAATTTTTTCAATTCCAATCCAGAATTTTTCTTCGAACTGAAAATTTTCCCAAAGCGGGGAGCCGTCTTCCAATTCGTAAGCCGCAAAGAAAACTTCTTTTGCGTCAGTGTCCCGTCTTTCCAAAATCAACTTTTCGGAATCTGTAATTAAAATTCTCCAGATTTTGTTGTCGTCGTTCAGGTTGTAATGTTTAACAATTTTGCTCATCGTTGTCCGTAACTATTTTTTAAAATCGCATAGTCTAAAGTAATAAAACAAAGCAAAGACAGAAAACGAAACAAATGAAAAGAGGCAGGAAAATAAGAAAGAAGAAACGAGAAATCCGCCTTCGCCTTCACTTCGTTTGGCTTCGGCGCGACAGGCAAGACGTAAGACGTCCTATTCAGAGAACAGATAACAGAGAACAGTGAGCAGCGAAAATGATTGTTGCCCAATAGTTGCGATAATTCCATCCAGTCATCCAAGCATCCATTCATTCAAACGGGAACCTTGGATAATTGGAGGAATGGATAATTGGATAAAAGGCTTATTTAGCAGAAAAGTGGGAAATCAGTGAACAGAGTTGCAATGAAGTGATTTGTCATTCGAGGTTGTCCAAAAAACACCTGAGCTGTCATTGTGAGCGACTTCGACTTGTCGGAGAAGCATGGTAATCTGTAAAACACCACTGTCATTACGACCCCGCAGAATGCGGGTGAAGTAATCTGTCTGCCTAAAAAGCACAAGCCGAATGTTCAACAGATTGCTTCACCATTCCTGACGTCACGGTTCGCAATGACGGGAAAAACGACAGATTGCTTTGTCAGTCTTCCGACTACCGTCGGAATCCTTCCTCGCAATGACGAGAAACCTGTCATTGCGAGCGGAACGAAGTGAAGCGAAGCAATCTGTTCGCTTAAAAAGCAAAACCTGAATGTTCAACAGATTGCTTTATCCCGACAAGTCGGGATTCGCAATGACGTTTGTTTTTTTTGTGCCGTCACATCGGGAGTTTAAAAAATCACTTTTAATGCTTCGCTCAGAGAGCGGACGAAGTGAATTTCCAAATCCGTTTTCTTAATTGATTTTTGATTTGCGAAAGGAAGAACCGCTGTTTCGAATCCGAGCTTTTCGGCTTCACGGATTCTCTTGTCGATGTGCGAAACGCCCCGAACCTCTCCGCCCAAACCGACTTCGCCAATCACAACAAGATTTTCCTTGGCGGGAGTGTTAGCAAGACTCGAAGCAATTGCCGAGCAAACGGCTAAGTCCACAGCAGGCTCGTCAACTTTAAGTCCGCCTGCCATATTCAGGAAAACGTTGTGGGAAGCAGCCCTGACACTGGCGCGCCTTTCCAAGACCGCAAGCAAAATGGAAAGACGTCTGTAATCGAAACCGGTTGCAACCCTTTGCGGATTGCCGAAGTGGGAAGGCGTAACAAGAGCCTGCACTTCAAGGACAACGGGGCGTGTGCCTTCAAGACTTGTGGTCACAATCGAACCGCTGATTGAACTACCGCGGTTTGCAAGGAAAATTTCTCCCGGGTTTTTCACTTCCGCCAAACCGTCGTCCCGCATTTCAAAAATGCCTATTTCGTTTGTGTTGCCGTAACGATTTTTTTGTGCTCTTAAAATTCTGTAGGAGTGGCTCCGCTCTCCCTCGAATTGCAGCACAGTGTCCACAATGTGTTCCAGAATTTTCGGGCCTGCGATTATTCCTTCCTTTGTAACGTGTCCTACTATTACAATTGCCGTGCCGCTTGCTTTTGCGTAGTTCATTAACACGGCAGTGCTTTCCCGTATTTGCGTTACCGTTCCGGGAGCGTTGTCAAAATCGTTTCTGTAAACGGTTTGGATTGAGTCAACAATTACAATCTGCGGTTCTTCTTTTTCGACCACCTTCAAAATATTGTCCAGATTGGTCTCGGCGAGCACGAGAAGGTTTTCAGCCTTTATTTTCAGTCTTTTGGCGCGGGCGCTAAGTTGGCGGACGGATTCTTCCCCCGTAACGTAAAGAACTTTTTCTTTGATTCCCGAGTAAGCCTGAAGCACAAGCGTCGATTTCCCGATGCCCGGATCACCGCCGATTAAAACCACCGAGCCGGGCACGGTGCCGCCGCCGAGCACGCGGTCGTACTCGCCGATTCCCGTTTTAATTCTAACATCTTCGGAAAACTCCGTAACACCAAGGGGTTCGGCTTTCAACTCCTTTTTAACCTTGTGAATATTGGACTTCCGGCTCTCTACAATTTCTTCCGTGAAAGTATTCCACTCACCGCAGGAAGGACACTTGCCAAGCCATTTGGGAGATTCGTAACCGCAGTTGGAACAAACGTATTTTATTTTTGTCTTGCTCAAAGTTTTTCCGTTCTGTTAATAAATGTTTGAATAGTCTCGTCATTCGAGTTCATCAGTTCTTCGGCTGTCCCGACAAAATAAATTTTCCCTTCGTGCATCATTGCAATTTTATCCGCAACGTTTTTTACGCTGAACATATCGTGAGTTACAACGATGGAAGTAACGTTAAGCTGGTCGGCTAATTTTTTAATCAGGTTGTCAATCGAGTCGGACATTATTGGGTCGAGCCCGGTAGTCGGTTCGTCGTAAAGGATGTACTCCGGCTCGGTAACCAAAGCACGTGCGAGTCCAACCCGCTTTTTCATTCCGCCCGAAAGCTCTGCCGGTTTTAAATTTTGCGTGCCGGGAAGTCCAACAAGCTCAAGCTTTTCCTCCACCAATCTCTTGATTTCTTCTTCCGAAAAATCGTAATCGTTTTCAACCAAAGGCAGGGCAACGTTTTCTTCCACTGTCATCGAATCGAACAGTGCGGCGCCTTGGAAAAGGAAGCCGAATTTTTTCCTCAATTCGTAAAGTTCTTTTTTGGTTAATTTGTCAACGCGTTTACCCTCAATTTCCACGTAACCGGAATCGGGCATCATTAAGCCGACAATGTGCTTCAGCAAAACGCTCTTACCGCAACCGCTGCGTCCGATGATGGCAAATGTTTCCCCTTGCGGAATTGTCAGGTTAACCCCGCGCAGTACTTTGTTGTTGCCAAAAGATTTGTAGAGGTCAATTATTTTAATCATTTCTTAATTAAATTCTTTGAAAGAAAAATTACCGATATTAAACTTCAAAAGCAATGTCCGTAAATTCAACGCAAAGAATCCGCAGGCGGATTTTTCTCCAATTGTTCGAAATATTTTCTGATTAAATCTTCGTAGTCTTTCGAATATCCTTCGCGCAAGGCTTTAATTAAAGCGTCCCTGATCTTGTTGCGTCCTTCCTCGGTTTGCAAGATTAACTCCGGCGGGGATTGCGCCGGGAACTGTTTGCCTGCTTGGGACTCCCGCCTCTTTTCGTAATCTCGTTCGTTAATAGAGCGCTGTGCATCGAGCAGGCGGGAAAGAATCCGCTCTTGTTTGTGAATTAAATTATCGTCAATGTTTTGGGAAGAAAGGTTGCTCACAACTTCTTTCATTTCCTGAATTATTTTGTCCAAATTGCCGGTGAGTTTTTTGGACTCTCCGCTTTGCTTAAATTCGCGGTTTAATTCCTCCAGTGATTTTTGAATTAGTTTTTGCTGACGTACCAATCTCTGCAACTGTGCAAGCTGTTGTTGGGACATCCCGCCTTGCTTGAGCATTTTGGTCAATTGGTTCAAGTTCATTTGTTGACCGGTTAATTTTTGCAGTTGCTGCATCAGGCTCATCATTCCGCCGCCGCTGCCCGGCTTCATCATTCCCGACAAAGCGCTTTGCATCAGCTTAGCCGTTTCGTTCAAGTATTTCATTGCACCGCGT
>JALWGH010000302.1 GCA_027013735.1 Melioribacteraceae bacterium | reverse complement strand
GTTTGTAATTGATGAAGTGTTTATTGTCAAAAGTTTGAATATCCATTTCCGTAATAAGAAAAATTAAAAGAATATTTTTGCTAACTGAAATTAAGATATTTTGGTGAAAAATTAAAATTAAAAATTGGGAGGGGAGACTACACCCCACAGCGCCACTTCGTAAATTCCCGGTTTTGAATTACTCAATAAAATTGCTAATTTGTTAATAAAATTCCTCTGATTTATTGTTGTTCGGCAAATATTTAGAATTGCTAAAAATGAATATAAAATTTCTTTTGGGGCTACTCATTTCGGCTTTGCCACTGTTGGCGCAAGGCAATACGCATCTTTACGAAATTCCTTATTATCACAACGGCGTTAAAATTGACGGGAATCTCGACGACTGGGAAAAATATTTTGAGTATTCTTTTCGGGATACGTTAAACAGATTTACTACTTTAACAAATTTAAAGTTACAGGACACTTACCCAAAAAATTTTGATTTCAAAAAGTTACGTTTTCCGAAGTCCAGAAACAACGTAATTTTCAGGGCATTCTGGAATAAAGAAAATTTTTATTGTGCATTTATTGTGGAAGACAAACACCTTTTTGCCGAACATCACGGCAGGATTGACAAACCGCAGGTGCACTTAAATGACGGCATTGAGCTCTACATTGATACCCAAAACGAAGCCTCCCCGAAGATGGACGTAAACGATTACCAGTTCCTGATTGACATTAGAAACAATTCGGAAGTTTTTAAAGGCGACCTGAAGGAAATACTTGCCGACACGCTTGCCGTGCCGAAGGATTATGCGCAAAATATTTTGTTTCATTCAAGTGTGAAAATATACGGAACTTTGAATGACGAAAAAGAGGATAGCTCTTACGTGATTGAAATTGCAATCCCTTTTGCGGCAATAGGAGTGGAGCCGGAAACAGGAATGAAAATGCATCTTGACGTTTGCGTAAACGACATTGATTACCCGAACAGCCAAACCGTGACGGTCGAAGAAGCTTCCACGGCAATGTGGCCCTTTAATTGGAGCGGTTACAGCGACTTCGGCTACCCGAAATTTTGGAAGGAAGTGGCTTTCGTCGGCAGTCCGAACTGGTTCGAAGTGATTTCGGAAAAATACAAATCCCAGTGGGCGGCTATTTACATTGCCACGGTTTTCATTTCTTTAATCTTAATCTCATTTTTGCTTTACAGGGCTTACAAATTAAGGCAGCTCCCTCGCCGGAAGGATTTGAAACTTAACAAGATTGTTCCTCCGGAGGAAGAAGAAAATTTAAGTGTAAACGAAAAAATTCTCAAAAGAGCAAGCGAAATTATTATTCAGAAAAAATCCGAACCTCTCCGCTCGGAAGATGTGTCGAGAGAACTGGGGATTTCGCTCAGGACATTTCAAAGGATTACACGCAGCGAATTGAACCTCACTCCGACAAATTACATTTGTGTAATAAAATTAAACTTGGCGGCGGAATTTTTGAAGGAAAAGAAAGGAAATGTTGCCGACGCCGCCTACGAGTTCGGTTTTTCCGACCCTTCTTATTTTTCCAAAACATTTAAGAAACATTTCGAAATCTCACCCACGGAGTTTATTAAGAAAAACTCAAAAAAAGCGTAATTCCCGGTTAAAGTCGTTAATTTCCACGTTTTTGTCGTTTTTCTCCATTACAAAAGTCGGGGCATTCCGTAATTTTGTAACGTGGATGAACTCAAAACACATATCGTTTCTTCAATTTGCGTAGTTTTTGTTCTCATTTGCCCTCTGTTTTTTGAGTGCAATATTTTTTGGCTGTTGAGCGTACTGATTTTAATCGGCTTAATGGTTGTGCGTTCTTCGATGGCGGAAATACCCGCGTGCGGAGAAAAAATCTTCATCGCTTTGAATCTCGTAGTTGTTGTAATATTTATTTTAGCTTCATTTTTAACGTAGGAGTTTCAAATGATTTTTCAAAAAAGGGTTGAGCTGAAAAGAAAGATGAAATTGCTGCTTTCAATTTTCCTTTTTGGAATCGCGCTGAATTTACAAGCCCAAACTACATTGGTGGATTTCGGCTCGGACGAATCGGGCAACGTTTTCGGTCTTAGCGGTTGGAATACATTGATTAAAAGTCCGAACGTGAACTATTCTTCCTTAGGTCCCGCAGGACTTTTGCCGAAAGCCGGAGTTGAAGAATACGATGATTACCAAGGCGTAAGAGGCGATGCGAGAGAATTTAAAGTGGGGGAGAGAATTGTTGTTACGTGGTTTAACACTTCAGCAACGGAAACCTACACAATGACTGCAAGAATCAGTTTTGAAGATTCAAATGCGCCTGACGAAGACGGCTCGGAAGGACATTGGTTTACAATGCGCTCTTTTGATGATTACCGGAACGGTTACGTTGAAATTCCTCCGGGCGAGAGCCGTAGAACTGTTTTTAATATTACGGACAAGGGCGTTCACAAAACAAACGGACAGCATTCGGTTGTAAACGTTAACCTTCACATCCAGTGGTACGAAACCGAACCTAAGCAATACATCCTTTGTGACAAAATAGAATTGTTTGACGATGCGGACGTTTCGCCTCCGCAAACTCCTGCTAATTTAACGGTTGTTTCCACAACGGATTCAAAAGTAAGTTTAAGCTGGGACGTTCCGGCGGACAATGTAGGCGCAGTGGAATACTTAATTTACAACGGCGGGCAAGTTGAAGGTTACTCTCGCACGAACAGTTACACGGCGGTATTTTTGGAACCGCAGACCACCTGCACATTTTCCGTTACCGCTTTGGATGCTGCGGGAAACGAAAGTTTGCATTCGGAAGCTGTTACGGCAACTACGAAAAAATTTGCAAATCCGGTGTTGTTTAATCCCAAAGGATTTGTTTACAAAGGAGCGATTAAAACTCCCGAAATATTCAGCTACGGCGGAGAAGCTTTAACTTACAATCCCAATGGCGACGGCGGGGAAAACGGAGCCGGTGCCTTAGACGGTTACCCGGGCAGTTTATTCCTCTCGGATTTGAATAATCAGGAAAACGGATTTGTAGGTGAGGTGGGTATTACTCAACCCGTAATTTCAAATACGCACAACTTGGATGAATTAAACGAAGTAAATCTTCTTCAAACGCCTGTAAATATTCGTCCGGCAAATGTTAATAGTTGGGATTACGTTGACATTTGGCGCAACGGTCTGGAATATGTGGAATCGGAAAATCGTTTGTACGGCTCGTGGACCTTGCACTACACGGTTAGCGGTGAAAAACGCGCTACGATTTCCTGTTGTTCAGCAAACGATTTGTCTTCCACAGAAAAATACGGTGCGTGGTACGTCGGCAAATCAGGGCAACCTCCTATTGAAGCCCAAACCAGCGATTACATTTTTGAAATTCCGCAAATCTGGGCGGATGCCGAATTAAATGGCAGAAGCATTGTAACCGGCAGATTCCGCGACGGCGGACTAAGCGGATTAGGTCCCACTCTTTACGCTTTTGCGAAAGTTGGAGAAACTCCGCCGGCGGAAAATTACGAACTGCCGATTACAACTTTGCTTGAATACGGCAGCGTTGTAGGCACCGACAATTACAATTACCCCAATTCTATTGACGATTACAATCACGCAGATGCGTGGAGGGCGGCGGAATGGATTGAAGGCAATGGTAAATCGGCTGTGATGTTTATTGGAAATAAAGCCCACGGCAACAATTGGTACGGCTGGCAGGGAGAAAAAATGCGGCTAGAATGGGTGGAAGCCGACTTGCCGTTTCCGGAATTTTACATCACCGACCCGGACGGGAAAGGTTGGCGTGCGGAAAGCTACTTGCCGATGGCTGTTTTTTACAATCCCGGAGATTTGGCAAAAGTTGCAAAAGGAGAAATGCAGACGTTTGAGCCACAACCTTACGCGGCGTTAAGATTTGACAGGAATATTTTCTACGGAGAAAAAGCGGAAATTTCCTCGGCTTGCTACGATGCCAAACACAAAAGATTATTTGTTACCGAATTTAATGCGCCAAACGACGGCTGGCTGATTATTCACGTTTTTGATTACGATTCGACAGTCGTTAAGGTGGCGGAAAGAGACAATGTTTTACCCAAAGGATTTCGTCTTTACCAAAATTACCCGAATCCGTTCCCCGCCGTTAGTGGGACAAGTGTTCCGACAACCACAATTAAATATTCCATTCCTGCTGTAGGGACAGCTCACGAGCTGTCCCTACAAACACGGTTAATTGTTTACGATATTCTTGGTCGCAAGGTTGCAACCCTCGTAAACAAAGCGCAAGCGCCGGGTGATTATTCCGTGAAATTCAATGCGTCAAGGCTCCCTGCAGGAATTTATTTCTACCGTTTGCAAGCCGGTAATTTTTCGGCAAGTAAGAAAATGGTAATTCTTAAATAAAATAAAAAACATTTGGAGGAAAAAATGGAAAGAATGCGTGTGACAATTATTGCCTTTTTCACATTACTATTTTTGTTCAATGTTGATGTAAACGGGTTGGCGAAAAGCAAAACCCTTAAGATTACTTCGTCTTCAAATATTGTTTCTTTTAATACCGGTTCGGTTTATTTGGCTTCGGCGGAGCATTTGTTGAAAATTAAATTCATTCGGGCTAATCCGGTACAACCGCAATCGGAAAGAATTACTTCTAATAATGTGGATTTCACGGAAGGTAGAATTCTTTACGACAATCTTTGGGAAGGGGTAAATTTGGTTTACAAAAAGAGCGATTTCGGAATTGTAAAAAGTACTTTTATTGTTAAGCCGAATGCAAACGTAAATGCAATTGCTTTGGAGTACAACAAGCCACCGGAAATTACAAATAAAGGTAAGTTAAAATTTGCTTTTAACACCGGAATTTTAACTCAGTCCAAGCCCGTTGCGTGGCAAATAGTAAAAGGCAAAAAACATTTTGTGCCGGTTAAGTTTAAAAAACGGAGAGAAAAAGAAATCGGTTTTGCGGTTGGAAATTACAACCCAGCTTTGGAATTAATTATTGACCCCACCTGGGAATGGAACACATTTGTGGGTTGTTCTTCGGATGATCAAATTAAAGGAATAACCGTTGACGATTCGGGGAATGTTTACGCTGTAGGGTTTAGTTGGTGTACTTGGGGTAATCCTGTCAGAGCGCACTCAGGCAACCGCGATGCTTTTATTGTAAAACTAAACAATAACGGCGAGAGAGTGTGGAATACGTTCTTAGGCGGAGCATCGCTTGATGTCGGCGAAGGAATTGATTTATCCGATACCACAATTGTTGTTGTGGGTTACAGTGGGGAAACTTGGGGTGACCCGATTAATCCTTTCGTAACGTTTGGACAAAATGCGTTTGCCGCAAAATTAAATTGCAAAGACGGAACATTGATCTGGAATACTTTCATGGGCTCGGACAACACAAATTACGGCTCGGCTATTGCTGCAGGACCAATGGGGACAATTTACGTGGTGGGTACAAGCTTTACATCTTGGGGATTCCCTTTTGATCCTTTCGCAGGCGGACAAGATGCATTCCTCGTTCAACTTGACAGTGACGGCAATTTAATGTGGAGTACATTTATGGGTTCCGAACAAACCGATTACGCTTACAGCGTTACATTGGACGATGCTTTGAATGCTTACGTAATAGGTTACAGCACCGCTACTTGGGGAGAGCCCGTTCATGCTTACAACGGCGGGACAAGCGACGCTTTTATCGCTAAATTTGCTTACAACGGCATTCGCCTCTGGCACACATTCCTTGGCGCTTCGGATGAAGACGATAGAGGTTATGGCATTGCCGTGGACGATTCATTTTATGTTTACGCAATCGGTGAAAGTGAAAATAGTTGGGGCTCTCCTATTCGTGATTTTGGCGGAGTTGCAGATGCATTTATTGCCAAGTTGGATGAAGAAGGTAATGTTATTTGGAATACATTTTTGGGAGGTGATCAAAGCGATTACGGCTATGGAATCAAGCTGAATTATTCCGGAAATATTTTTGTTTGCGGCTCAAGTATGAGCGAGTGGGCCAACCCTGTCAATCCGTTTGTCGGGCAGGATGCTTTTGTAGCATTGCTGGATAATAATGGTAATTTGCAAAACAATACTTTCCTTGGCGGAAACTCAGTGGACATTGCTTATTCTCTTGTAGTGGATTCTCTCGATAATATTTACGTAGGTGGTTACAGTCAGGCAACGTGGGGAGAGCCTGTTGAGGCTTACACAGGCAGTAAAGACGGCTTTGTTGCTAAGTTAAAATTTATTCCGGTTGGAGTAAAAGAAACGGTTAAAATGCCATTGAATTTTCAATTATTCCAGAATTACCCGAATCCGTTTCCCTCCTCTGGCGGAACAGGCAGCCCAATCACAACAATAAAATATTCAATCCCATCTGTCATTGCGAGGAGCGAAGCGACGAAGCAATCTGCTAAAAATTCAGCCTTTGCTAATAATGCGACAGATTGCCGCCCCCGCATTTTGCGGGGTCGCAATGACGGTGCAGTGCAGGTTTCGCTAACGGTTTACGATGTTTTAGGCCGCATGGTTACAACCCTTGTAAACAAAGCGCAAGCGCCGGGAAATTATTCCGTTGAATTTAATGCTAATAAATTCCCGGCGGGAATTTATTTCTACAATCTAAAAGCAGGAGAATTTTCCGAAACAAAGAAAATGATTTTGCTTAAGTAAGCGGTAGATTTGTAGAACAAGATTAGATTAGTGGTGATTGGTTTTTACATTCCCAAAGCGAATTAGCCAAAAATCACTCGAAATCTTTTTTAACACAATGAATAATGCCCCGCCGCCGAAGGCAAGGCGGGGCAAATGACAAATTACATTGTTACAAGACTTCAATACAAAAAACAATAATTTTTCTTTATTTACCGTGACCTGTTTAAGTGTTCCCGGTACAGGTTTAAAATCGGTGGCAAAATTTCAAAGACTTAAAAATACAACAATTGGCGAGCAAGGAGATTTAAGAAATTCGATGAGTAAAGGGAATCGAAAAAAAGA
>JALWGH010000301.1 GCA_027013735.1 Melioribacteraceae bacterium | reverse complement strand
GAATTAAGGGAATGGTTTTGTTTAACAAGTTCTTTTCACCCGATTTCGATATTGAAACGGAAAAAGTTGTGCCTACGTACGTTTTAAGTAATCCTCAAGACCTTTCGCTTCCGTTACGCTGGATTGCAATAATGTCCGAGCAGGTTTCGTGCGATTTGGTTGCTTCAACAGGCGTTCACGATGGTAAAGGCGCAATTAAACAAATCTTAGCAGGCGCAAAAGCGGTTCAAATTGCTTCCACATTGTACAAAAACGGAACTGCTCAAATTGGCAAAATGTTGGAAGAAATCGAAAGCTGGATGGACAGAAAAGGTTACGCCTCAATTGAGGATTTCAGAGGAAAACTAAGTTACGGCAAAGTTCAAGACCCTGCTTTGATAGAGCGTGTTCAATTCATGAAACATTTCGGAACTTTCGGGCAATAGTTGAATTTTTAAGCACTTTTTCCTTAAAAACATTTGCCTGTTTTAAGAAAATAATTTATTATTGGGCTTTCAATTTTTGAAATTTTGAACGTCCGAAAGGAAAGATTGGGGGCTTAGCTCAGTTGGTTTAGAGCACCTGCCTTACAAGCAGGGGGTCAGAGGTTCGAGTCCTCTAGCCCCCACTCCCGTAAAGCCTTGTAACTAAAGAAGTTTTGAGGCTTTCTTATTTTAAAGAGATGCGGAAAAACCATTTTAGGCACAGAAATAGGCACAGAAAATCCCGCTAAATTACATTAAGCAAACGACTTCCAACATAGTTTTAATAGTTTTTAATGTTACAATCCATAATGCCCCCTATTTGAATTATTTCTCCTTAAAAGTGAAAATAAATCAGCAATTAATCTCCAGAAAAGTGTACTTTTAAAAGAAAAGAACTGAATTAGTAAATAATGTAAAAGAGTTCTCTATTCCCAAAAAAAGCCCTGCAATATTTATTGCAAGGCTTTTCGTAATTGGGAAATACAGTTCACAAGAATATTATTTTCTCTTTCTTATATTTAATTCTTTTGCAAAGTCAGCTTCACGGAATTCGAGTTTGCCTAATTTGTTTTCCTTTCTTAATTCTTCGTTGTAAGCCCGTAAATCCTTACGCATTACTTTCGCACTGATTGTTTTCGGGAAAGCTTCCATGAATTCAATGTAGCGCGGACGCTTGTAAGGCGCAATTTGATTTCTAATGAAAGTAAAGAGCTGTAACGCCATTTCTCTTGTGGGCTGGAATTCCGGTTTTAAAACCAAGAATGCCTTCGGTACAATTCTTCCTCTTTCGTCTTCGGTTGGAATTACGGCAGCTTCCACAACCGCGTGGTGCACCATTAACTCGCTTTCGACTTCAAAAGGACTAATTCTGTAATCGAGGCTTTTGAATACGTCGTCGTTCCTGCCGACAAAGTAAAAATACCCTTCTTCGTCACGGTAAGCGGTATCGCCTGTTAAATACCAACCGCCTTTGAATATTTTTTCGTTCATCTCGGGGTCGTCGTAACCGACAAGCAAACCTAATGGTTTAACAGGATAAATTTCAATAGCTATTTGCCCGTCCTGATTGGCTTCAACTATGTCAAGAGTGTCGTTTACCAAATTAAGTTTGTAACCGGGGGCAGTTTTACCAAGCGAACCTTCCTTAACCTTAACTCCTTTGAAATAGCCGATTGACAATGTGGACTCGGTTTGTCCGTAACCTTCGCGAATGGTAATTCCTAATTTTTCTTTAACGAGTCGGATGATTTCAGGATTTAGCGGTTCTCCCGCGCTAACTATTTCACGGAGTTTGAAATTGTATTTACTCAAGTCTTCCTGCACAAAAAGTTTCCAAACACTCAAGGGTGCGCAAAGTGTGTCAATACCAAATTTTTCAATTGCTTCCAGAACAGGTTTGGATCCAAATTGTGCGTAACGAATTGTAAAAACCGTTGCTCCTGCGTTCCACGGCACGAACAAACTGCTCCACTGGTATTTTGCCCAGCCCGGTGAACTGATGTTGTAATGAACATCGCCGGGTTTAACTCCAACCCAGTACATTGTTGTTAAATGTCCCAGAGGGTAACTGTGGTCGTGGATTACAAGCTTCGGCTTTGCCGTTGTTCCCGATGTAAAAAACATGAACATCGGATCGGTGGTGAATGTAATGAAAGCAGGGGAGTATTCGCCGGGATATTTGTCCGCTTCTTCGTAATCAATCCAGCCGTCGTATTTTTTTGTGGCGGATTCGTCTTCAACGAAATAATCGTTGACAGCAATTAAGGCGGTTAAGCCTTTAATCATTGCGCCGGCGCGGTTGAATTTTTCCACGTAAGGTTTATGTGCAAAAACAATTTTAATATTCCCTCGTTCAATTCTGTCCGAAATATCTTTGGGAGTAAGAAGAGATGCGGCGGGAATAATCACACCGCCGTTTTTAAATACGGCTAAAATTATTTCAAAAATTTCAATGGATGTTTCCATCATCATCAAGACCCTGTCGCCTTTTTGCATTCCTGCGTCGGTTAGGAAATTGGCAACCTTATTGGAACGCTCGTAAAGCTCGTGGAATGTGATTTCACGTGTGTTGCCTTTTGTGTCCGTGTAAATAACGGCTTTTTGATCGTTGCCTTTTGCCATTTCGTTAAAGTAATCCAACACCCAGTTGAATTTTGTCAAGTGAGGCCAAGTAAAATCCTTGACAGCTTCCTCGTAATTCTCTGCATTTAAGAGAAAGTCTCTTGCTTCAATAAACTTTTTTGCGTCGTCAGTCATTTCAACATCTCCTGATTATTTTGAGAAATTTATTTAACTAAGTGTTTTACAATTCCACAAGTTTTTTACGACAGGGTAAAAAGCCTTACGATTTATTTGTGCAACTTAAGGAGAACAGACGGTTTTGTCAATGTAGCAAAGTTTTAATAATGTTGAATTTTTAATGCTTAATTGTAAATTGTAAATTGTGAATAGAATTTTTGGTTTGTCAAAGTTGATGAAATAACACTATTAAGACTAAACAATACCTCGCTAACAACAGGTTTTAACTTGAGAGGGGAGGGAAAAGGCGGTATTTAAACCGCCCTGTTTAAAATTCATTTTTTTACTTTAGCAATTGCATCTTTTTTACTGCCGTAAAATTGCCCGCTGAAATTCTGTAAAAGTAAATTCCGCTCGGAAGGTTTGCCGCGTTAAATTGTACGGAATAATTTCCCGGAGCTTGCCGTTGGTTTACAAGTGTTGCAACTTTACGACCTAAAACATCGTACACCGCTAAATGTACGGACAGCTCGCGAGCTGTCCCTACTGCAGGAATTGAATATTTAATTGTGGTTGTCGGATTACTTGTCCCGACATCGGCGGGAAAAGGATTAGGGTAGTTTTGCCTTAATAAAAATTTTGACAGTTTTGAAAATTCATTCTTTGAAGATCGCTTTACAGAAGAAATAATATCATGTACCGCTATCCTCTGAAACCAAATGTTGAGTTTTCCGTTTCTCGTATCGCCCCAAACCGCATTTATTGTATCGTTAACGAATTTCATACACATAAAATCATTTCCCGAAAGAGCCAAAACAGGGGAGTAGGCAACCAAAGTATCGGATATTCTAAAATTAGGAGAAAAATTTGAAGAATTTTTTAATCGAACTGCACCCCATATTTCATAAGCAGTTGAGTAAGTTGAGTCGGAACTATTTCTTCTGTCTCGCCAAGAAACGGCAAGGTTACCATTATCATCGAAATCCGCCCATAGCAAATCTTGCATCCTGTTGTTTCCTATAGGGTCATCATTTATTCTAAGACCCTTAGACCAGGTGATGCCTTTGTCAAAGCTTTCACTCATAAATACATCAATATCTCCGTAAAGAACATCCAAATAAAAAAATGCGAGATGATTGGCATCCGAAGGGTCTGCACGAAGGAGATATCCTCTTTTAACCAAAGTATCTTTAACAGAGTGAGGCGAAGCGAAAATTTTGTTATGAAGCAATTTAACTCCGCCGTTTGAAGACGAAGCGATTATAAATTGACCAAAGGGATTTTGCGAATAAACGTAACTCGGGTAAACAGCGTAAAAGTTTCCATCCGAACCAACGCAAGAAGTTGGCATCGGGCTTTGAATGATATTTCCCGCGTACCAATTTAACGTATCCAAATAACGCCATTTATTGAATGATTTCCCTCCGTCTGAAGAGACAATAAGATAGGGATGATACGGAGGAGGTAATATTCCAAAAACAGTTGGCGTCATTGTAGTGATGTAAATATATCGGCTAAAAGCCCCTCCTGAACGGTCAATGCTAATCCAAGGTCTGTCGATAGGGTACTTTCCGGAATCGGATTTGGTAGTAATAACTTCAACCGGCGCCGACCAGGTTAAACCGCCGTCAGTTGATTTTCTCAAAAGGACAGAACCGGAGTAAAGGTATTTATTGAAATCTACGTAAGTTAAAAACAAATTTCCTTTATCGTCAAATTCCATAGAAGGGTCTGCCGAACCATAACCTTAAAAATATGTTTGATAATATTTACATCGCTCCACGTTTGCCCCGCGTCAAAAGTTGCCCTTGTTTTAATATGACCGCGTGTGCTGTCGATAAATCCTATCCACGCCACAACCATATTCTGCGAATTTAACGGATTTACCGCAATGTATGGTTCGCCGTCGAAAATATTGCCTTCGGAGATATTTTTATTCTGTCCGAAAAAAGATTTTCCCACGACAATAAGTAAAAAAATAATTGTAATAAATTTCATTACAAACCTTTTCATTTTATTTGCAATTTATTACTAATTAATAATTAAGAAGCTCCCGAATGAACTCCAGAAGCTAATATTAAAAACTTGAAATTACTTTAAAAGAATCATTTTTTTTGTTGCTATAAAATTCCCTGTGTGTAAAGTGTAATAATAAACTCCGCTCGGTAAATTGTTAGTGTTGAATTGTACGGAATAAGTTCCCGGAGCTTGCCGTTGGTTTACAAGTGTTGCAACTTTACGACCTAAAACATCGTACACCGCTAAATGTACGGACAGCTCGTGAGCTGTCCCTACTGCAGGAATTGAATATTTAATTGTGGTAGTAGGGTTACTTGTTCCGCCACCGGCGGAAAACGGATTCGGGTAATTTTGGTAGAGATGAAAATTCATTTCCCCGATTACATCTTCTTTGACATCTGTTGTAAGCGAATCTTTTAAAATCAAAGCACTTACGGGGGGTAATGAAATTTCCCCGGCACTTACATTTTCGTAAGTCAAATGTCCTTCCCAATGCCCGAGTGTGTCAACAAATCCCCCTCCAACGGGAACAATCTTCCAATAATTTTTTTCGAGATTAAAGGTTTTAGTTAAAGCCGTAGAAGGATTAACAATTACCAAACCGTTCTGAAACTCTCTTGAATAAAGGGAATCATCCCATTCGAAGAAATTCCCTACGGCGTCTCCAAGATCAATGTCAAACTCGGGATAATATTGCAAAGCCGTATCGTAAGCATAATCGGACAAAGAAAGAACTGTGTTGGGGCTTTCAATCAACAAATAACTTGCTACGGAAAAAATTCTTGCTTGTATATCGTTTATTAACCCTGGTTTTTTGATTACGAGGACAAGGTTAGAATTATCTTTATTTTTTTCCATGCACAAAATAGCCTTTCCCCAATTAACATATCCCTTGTAGTTTCCGGTTGTAATATCGTAAGCAAAATCTTCCCACATACCGCCATCAGTTACGGCAAGGCTCGAATCAGCGCCGTTTCCGGAATGAAGCCCATTAAAAATAACAGTTTTATCGGGAAAGTAAGATTTAATAAATTTAAGAGAGGCGTAACGAGCCAAACGCCATTCCAATGGATCATAATCCCAAGGCAATTTACCTTCTTGCATCCAACTCGGTTTTAATAAATGGCTTGCGGAATCAATATAGAGCCCATCATAATTAAACTCGTAAACTTGTGCTGAAGCTGTAACGGCGTAATAATTAATCCAATGGGAAGTGGCGTCTGCTTCTGCCGGGTCAACCAAATCCCTCCCGTCCATTAGGAAGGAATGCCAAATTGTTTTTATCCGCGTATCGTAATTTTGATTTGCACTATCGGTATGGCAAAACATATTTTCGTGTTGGTTAATAAATCCCCAATCGAATTGATGAAAATATTCCCAAGTTCCTTGTATCGAGCGGTACAAAAGCAATTTGGTATTTAAAAAAGCATTCCTTACGCTCCGACTCAAAAAAGGAGTATTAATATAATCAAAAACACTGTCGGCAAAGGCGATCTGGGCATCTGTAACTGCGTAAGAAATTCTTGTGCCTCTTTTTATCCCGCCGGCAAATATTTCAAATGAACTTACCGACAAAATAATCAACGCCCAAAAAAACTTTTTCATTTTTCGCCTCGCTTTTTATTTTAAGAAAATTAATTTATTAGTCATTATTGAAAAATCGGTTTTGAGAAAAATCAAATAAACTCCGGAAGAGACGCTCACACCGTTAGAATTAAGCCCGTTCCAAACTACGCTGTGTTTCCCACTTTCGGTTTCACCTTGTGCCAAGTCCAAAACTTTCCGGCCGAGAATGTCGAAAACCGCAAGAGAAATTTTCGATTTTTTAGGTAGTGAATAATTAATATGAACTTGCCCGTTGAAAGGATTGGGATAAACGGAAAAATTCAGAACGTAGGGATCTCCTGTTTTTTCAACACTTGTTTCATCGTAATATTCGTAAGCTCCGATATCATAACCATTCCCTTGAGGTCTCGGAGTGTTAAAATAATCTGTGGGAGGAGCCATTTCACTACTGCCATTGTCTATTGCCGGACTTTCCGAACCCACTTTGAAACCGCCGTTTTCCCAATCAATTAGCAAGGGGGAAGCAACAATTGATTTTTTCCCCCAACCCAATGGGACATTACCGGAATCCGTGGGGAAATAAAGCCGTTGAAAACCTTGTAAATTAAGTCTCAGTGTTGAATCCCCGAGCGCACTTGTAATCGTCATTTCAACAATTTCGGAGGTGGAATCTTTATCCTTTG
>JALWGH010000300.1 GCA_027013735.1 Melioribacteraceae bacterium | reverse complement strand
TTGCGCGACTACGCCGAAAGCGGATTTTTGAATATCGTAGGCGGCTGCTGCGGCACAACGCCAGACCACATTAAAGTCTTTGCCGAAATGGCGGCGCAATTCGAGCCGAGGAAAGTTCCGGAAGTTGAACCGTACTTGCGTTTAAGCGGTTTGGAACCTTTGATTTTACGCCCCGATTCAAATTTCGTCAACATCGGGGAAAGAACAAACGTTGCCGGTTCGAGAAAATTTGCACGTTTAATCAGAGAAGAAAATTACGAAGAAGCCCTCTCCGTTGCGCGGGAGCAGGTTGAAAACGGCGCTCAAATAATTGACGTAAGCATGGACGAGGCAATGATTGACGGCAAAGCCGCAATGGTTAAGTTTCTGCGTCTTGTTTCTACCGAGCCGGAAATTGCCCGTGTTCCGATAATGATTGACTCTTCCAAATGGGAAGTTTTGGAAGCAGGTTTGAAAAACATTCAAGGCAAGGGAATTGTCAATTCAATCAGTTTGAAGGAAGGAGAAAAAGAATTTATCGAGCGCGCAAAAAAAGTAAAACGCTACGGCGCCGCAGTGCTCGTAATGGCATTCGACGAAGAAGGTCAGGCGGACACGTACGAAAGGAAAATCAACATCTGCCAAAGGGCTTACAAAATTCTCACTGAAAAAGTCGGCTTTGCACCGCAGGACATTATTCTCGACCCGAACATTTTTGCAATCGGGACGGGAATTGAAGAACACAACAATTACGCAGTGGATTACATCCGTGCGGTTAAGTGGATTAAGAAGAATCTCCCGTACGCAAAAGTTTCCGGCGGGGTAAGCAATCTTTCCTTTGCCTTCCGAGGGCACAATGCAATCCGTCAAGCAATGCACTCGGCATTCCTTTACCACGCAATCGAAGCAGGAATGGACATGGGAATTGTTAATCCCGGACAGCTTACGGTTTACGACGAAATCCCGAAAGATTTATTGGAACTCGTAGAAGATTTGATTTTCAACCGCCGTCCCGAGGCAACAGAGCGTTTGCTTGAATTTGCCGAAAAATTTAAGGAAGAAAAAGGAACTACGGCAAAAATTGACGAATGGCGCAACAAGCCGGTCGAGGAAAGACTAAAACACGCATTGGTAAAAGGAATAATCGAACACATCGAAGAAGACGTTGAAGAAGCACGCTTAAAATTGAAAGATTCGTTGAAAGTAATCGAAGGTCCTTTAATGGACGGAATGAACGTTGTGGGCGACCTTTTCGGCTCGGGGAAAATGTTCCTTCCGCAAGTAGTAAAGAGCGCGCGTGTAATGAAGAAGGCGGTTTCCTACCTGATTCCTTACATCGAGAAAGAAAAAGCCGCGGGAGACAGCACCAGCGCAGGGAAAATATTGCTGGCAACGGTCAAAGGCGACGTTCACGACATCGGCAAAAATATTGTTGCGGTTATTCTCGGCTGTAACAATTTCAAAGTAATCGACCTCGGCGTAATGGTGCCTGCGGAACAAATTCTTGAAACCGCAATCAAGGAAAAAGTGGACATTGTCGGACTTAGCGGATTGATTACGCCCTCGCTGGAAGAAATGGCAAAAGTTGCCGAGGAAATGGAACGCAAGGGATTAAAAATTCCTCTGTTAATCGGCGGCGCAACAACGTCCAAAATTCACACGGCGGTAAAAATTGCACCTAAATATTCCCAGCCTGTCGTTTACGTTTTGGATGCTTCCCGCAGCGTAAACATCGCAGCAAATTTGATTGACGAAAACCGGAAGGGAGAATTTGCGGAGAGCGTAAAACAAGAATACGAAACGCTGAAAAAAAATCACGAAGAAAAGCAAGCGCGGAAAAATTTTGTTTCGCTTGCCGAGGCAAGGGAAAATTCTTTCAAAATAAATTGGGAAGAAGCTGAAATCGTCCCACCACAAAAACCCGGGGTTACCGTTTTAAGAGACTTCCCTCTTGAAAAGTTACGGGAATTCATTGATTGGACCCCGTTTTTCCACGCTTGGGAAATGAAAGGCAAATTCCCTGCAATTTTTGACAATCCCGAAAGCGGAAAAGAAGCGCGGAAACTTTTTAACGACGCGAACAAATTGCTGGACAAAATAATAACGGAAAAATTGTTGACCGCAAACGGAATCGCCGGACTGTTCCCTGCAAATTCCTCAAGCGACGACATTGAAGTTTACACAGACGAAAGCAGGAAAGGTATTTTAACCGTGTTGCATTCAATCCGCCAGCAAAGCAAAAAATCCTCAGGCAAACCTTACCTTGCACTTGCGGATTTCATCGCTCCG
>JALWGH010000299.1:6006-6995 GCA_027013735.1 Melioribacteraceae bacterium | reverse complement strand
CTTTCTAAGAGAGGGGGACTCTGCTTTCCCGAAATTTTCAACTTGGTTTGAAAAGGGGGAGAGTTCTGAAAGGAAAAGAAGAACAATTTTTAAAAATAATTGAAGCGTGTATTTTTTGCCACCAAATTTAAACTTGTACCTTGTTTCTTCTTTCTTATTTCATCAAATTTTGTTCCTCTCCATTTTAACGTATTTATTCTTAACTTTGTAGATTAAAATTAAAATATGTTCGCTGTGGAAAAAACCGTTTATTTTGTGTCGGATTTACATTTGGGACTTGGTGAAAAGAAGGAAGAAGAGTTCAAAGAAAAACTTTTCGTTAGCTTCCTGAATTCCCTAAATCCCGAGACCTCCCGTCTTTTTATCGTCGGTGATTTGTTCGACTATTGGTTCGAATACCGCCGGGTAATTCAAAAAGGTTATTACAGAACTTTCACGGCAATCAAGAATTTTACCGAGCAAGGAGGAACGGTTCATTACTTAATAGGCAATCACGATTTCCTGCACAGGGATTTTTTTGAAGCGGACTTAAAAGTAAATTTGATTAGAGACAATTTGGAAGCAACTTTCTCCGGCAAAAAGTTTTTTATTGCCCACGGTGACGGAATGCTTAAAAACGACACGGGTTACAAAATTCTAAAAAAGATCCTTAACAATAAATTTTTACAAGCGATTTATTCGCTTATTCACCCCGACTTGGGAATTTGGATTGCAAGTTCTGCCAGCAAGACAAGCCGTAAATACACAACACAAAAAGATTACGGCTTTGCCGACGGACTGCTGAACGTGGCACAAGAAAAAATCGAAGCCGGTTTTGATTACGTTGTTTTTGGGCACTCTCACGTAAAACAGTTTGTAAAACACCAAAACGGATTTTACATTAATTTAGGCTCTTGGCTGGATAACCCTTGTTACGGTAAATTTGAAAACGGAAATTTTGAAATTATTGATTTGAAACCATAATGGCAAAAAAGAAAAAAAGCAGAAAA
>JALWGH010000299.1:0-5996 GCA_027013735.1 Melioribacteraceae bacterium | reverse complement strand
TTCAATTGTAAGTTTTTTAATAATAGCGCTTTCAATAGGCGGTTACTTTTTCTTCGATTACGTCCTTTCGGGTTTGCCTTCCTTCGAGCAGTTGGAAAACCCCAAGCCTCAATTAGCAAGCAAAGTTTACAGTAGCGACGGCGAGCTAATCGGAAGTTTCTACAGGCAAAACAGGATTTACACACCGATTGACAGCATCCCGAAAAATTTAATTAATGCTTTGGTTGCAACGGAAGACAGAAAGTTCTACGAGCACTGGGGAGTAGATCTTGTCCGTTTCGTAAAGGCAATGGTCAAAAATATTTTCTTGTTCCACAGAGAAGGCGCCAGCACAATTACACAACAATTGGCAAAGAACCTCTTTGAACTGAAATACAAAAAGGAAACGTTATTTGACACAATTGTCCGTAAACTGCGGGAGTGGATTACCGCCGTCGAGCTCGAAAAATCTTACACGAAAGACGAAATTTTGGAAATGTACCTGAACATTTCCTACTTCGGGAGGGGTGCTCACGGCGTTGGAGTTGCAGCGCGGACTTACTTCGGCAAGGATATTTCAAAATTAACAATACCCGAATCTGCGGTGCTTGTGGCTTTACTTAAATCGCCTTACCGCTACGACCCGTTCAGGAATTACAACACAGCGTTGCAAAGAAGAAACCTCGTAATGTACAATATGTACGAAATGGGAATGATTCCCAAAGATGAATACGAAAAGCTGAAAGCCACGCCAATTAATGTTTCACAAAATAAAATTGCCGAAGGCTCAACCTCGGACATTGCTCCGCACTTCGTTGAATACGTGCGTCAGCAGTTGAGCAAAATGTCTTCCAAATACGGATTTGACATTTACGAGGACGGCTTGACAATAACCACAACCCTCGATACCAGAATGCAAAAAATTGCCAACCAAGCCGTCGAAGAACATTTGAACAGTTTTCAAAAAATATTTGACAAAAACTGGAAATGGCGAGAGCACAAGGACATTCTGGACGATATTCTTACAAAAGCAATTAAAACCAGAAAAGAATACAGGCTCGCCAAAACTCCTCAGCAAAGGGAAGAGGTATTAAACAGATTTAAGAACAACATTGCCTTTGTAGATTCCGTAGAAAAAGACGCCCAAAAAATTGACGTCGGCTTTATTGTGCTGGATTTAAAAACCGGTGAAATCCGAGCAATGGTTGGCGGGCGCGACAAGTTCAAATACGGACTTAACCACGCAACGCAAATAAAACGGCAACCCGGCTCGGCATTCAAAACGATTGTTTACACTGTGGCAATCGACAACGGACTTTACCCGGCGTTTCCCCTTTTGGACCAACCGTTCGATTACAACGGCTGGGCGCCTAAAAACTTTGAAAAGGAGACAGGCGGATTCACAACTTTGCGTTACGCACTTGCCCATTCCATTAACCTTGTGAGCGCAAGGTTAATAATTGAGGGTTACGTGCCTTTGTGGAAAGTCGGAATTTACGCTGAAAAAATGGGCATCAAAAGCAAGCTGCACCTTGTTCCATCAATTGTGCTCGGCACGTCCGAAGTTACCCCGCTCGAACTAACCTCCGCTTACGCAACCTTAGGCAACAAAGGAATTTACAACGAACCGTTTGCAATCTTAAAAATTGAAGACAAAAACGGAATCTTGATTGACAACTTTGTTCCTAAATCCCGCGAAGCGCTGTCCGAAGCCACGGCTTACATTATGACCAACATGCTCGAAAGCGTAATTAACGAAGGCACGGGAATCAGGACGCGCGTAATTCACAACTTCCACCGTCCTGCCGCAGGTAAAACGGGAACGACTCAGGATTACTCCGACGCTTGGTTCGTCGGCTACACGCCACAACTTGCCGCAGGTGTTTGGGTTGGCTTTGACGATATGCGGATTAAATTTACCGGGGCTTACGGTCAGGGCGCAAGAGCCGCTAACCCTATTTGGTCTAACTTTATGCGAATGACTTACGACAGCCTCGACTTACCAATGGAAGATTTTGAACCGCCTAAAAACGGCGATGTGGTTACCGTCAGCTTTTGCAAGGAATCGATTTTTGAATTAGGTACGCCGAGACTTTACTCGAAAGATTGCAAGTCGGGTGAGTACAGGGACATTATTAATATTAAGGACATTCCCCCGCTTTTCAATGCCGAAAGGGACACCACGATTAGGATTTTCACAAAGTACGCAATTCCCGACAGTAACGCGCACGAAGCGGTTGAGATTCCACCCGATTCGCTTTGAAATTAATAAATTTGCTTGCTATTTTTCGGCTTGCTTTTTGAAATGTTTTGTTCTTTGCCCGGATGGCGGAATTGGTAGACGCGCTAGGTTCAGGACCTAGTGGGAGCAATCTCGTGCAGGTTCGAGTCCTGTTCCGGGCACACCTTTTTAGAATCTAATTTAATTAAATCTCAATTCTCGTAACAACCCCGTGTAATTTATTGTAGGGCAAATCGTAGTAATGAATAAAGGGCGGAGTAATTTTTTTCATGAAAGCGTAAAGTCTCTTTAAGGGATGCTTGGCAATAATATCGTCAACGCCGTAAAAAATAATTTTTTCGTTAATACCGTTTTCTTTCAAAACTTCGTGAATGTCAATAATTTCCATGTAGCCTTTTTCTATCTTCACCCCTGAAAGTCCCTCGGCAATGTTGTCAACTTTTTCCACACGCACACCGTAAGGTTCGTCCATTGTAGCAATTGAAACAAGAATATTCTTTTCGTAAATAATGTTACTGCGTATTACACAATGCACAATGTACGGCGGAATTTGTTTGAAACTACGGGTAAAAAACAAAGCCGTGCCGGTAATGTTTTTCCCCAATTTGTAAATTTGTTTAAAGCTGAAAAGGAACGTCTCTGCCGGCAAAGCGCGGAAAGCTTTGTGCATTGATTTATTACCGCTCAACCAAAGTAAAATTACGAATAAAGGAATACTTGCAATTACAAGCGACCAGTAACCGCCGTGCGGAATTTTCTCGAATACGGCGAGCAAAAACAGAATGTCAGTAAACAACACAAAAATTGCCGTTACCATTTTAACGGGCTTCTTCTGAATCTTGAAAATCCAAATCATGAACGTTGCGCTTATTGTCATTGTTGCCGTTACTGCCAAACCGTAAGCTGCGGCAAGGTTGTCAGATTTCTTAAACAAGAACACCATAAAAAGCACGGCAATTAACAACATCCAATTAACGGAAGCAATGTAAATTTGCGATTTCAAGTGAGTGGAAGTGTATTTGATTCTCATCAGTGGGAAAATGTGTGTGTTGATTCCTTGGTAAACAAGCGACATTATTGCGCTAATCATTGCTTGGGATGCAATAATCGTAGCCAACAATGTGAGAATCAAAAACGGGACGTAAAGCACTGCCGAATATGAACGCACAAGCGCAAACAGGATTGACTCCGCCTCGCCGTGATTTAACAGGAAAACTCCCTGCCCGAAATAGTTGACAATCAAAGCAATGGAGACAAAATACCACGCGTGGCGAATCGGGTCTCTGCCAAGGTGTCCCATATCCGCGTAAAGAGCCTCGCCGCCGGTTGCGCACAAAATAACTTCGCTCAAAACAAAAAATCCTGCAAGCCCGTTGTGGAGCATAAAATTAATAGCGTAATGCGGACTAATGGCAAGCAAGATTTCAGGCATACTGAAAATTTGAATTATTCCCGTAATGAAAAGCGTGGAAAACCAAATCACCATTATGGGACCAAAGGAAGAAGAGACTTTGTCCGTCCCCTTGTACTGAACCGAAAAAAGCAAAATTGTAATTATTGCGGTAATAATTATTACGGTAGAAGTATTTATTTCACCTATTCCCGGAATGAATCTCAAACCTTCTACGGCAGAGAGAATACTTATTGCGGGAGTAATCACGCCGTCGCCCATTAAAAGAGAAACGCCGATGTAACCGAGAAATCCTGCAAATGCCGCTTTCCTGCCTTTCTTTAAATAGTTGGTAATAATTTCCTTTAATACGATTATTCCGCCCTCGCCTTTAATACTCAAGCTCATTGCCAAAACGCCGTATTCGAGCGTAACAAGAATTACAAGCGACCAAAAAATAAGGGAGAGCACTCCGAAAAGATTAGCTTTTGTAGGCTGCAACAAAACGAAAACAACCGTTATTGTGTAAATAGGACTGGTACCAATATCTCCGAAAACCAGACCCATTGCTTGAACAATTTCTTTGAAAGACGAAAACTTGCGGGGTTCTTTCATTTATGCCTTCGTTAAAAGTCAATAAAAATAATAAAACAATAAAATAAAAGTTGGAATTAAAATGTTGTCCCAGTTTGCCGGACTAATTGCTTCTATTACCGTGGCAATAACAGCCGAGTAAAACAGCATTGTAAAATCGACCGTGCCCGTTAAAAGCAGGTGAAAAATCACAGCTCCCAAAAAGCCGAAAATGAAAAATCCGATGCTTCCTTCAACGGACTTTTCCGAAAGGATTTTGTACTTGTGCTTGCCGAACCTTTTTCCTATTATCGGAGCCGTGCCGTCGCCCCAGCCGAGAAAACCCATTGCGGTAATTGCCGAAGCGCTGTAAAAGAAAACAGTTCCTAATACGTCCATTACAATTGTGAAGTAAAGCGGGCCTTTTAACAACTCCCTTCTGTCGCCCGTTCTGGTCATTGTCTTTACGGCTTCGTCGTCTTTCTTAGCCGTAAAGCCTTTGATTAAAAGCAAAATTGTCCACAGCGCAGCCGGAGCAATGTTTAAAAATTTAGTCCAATGATTTGCATTGAAGAAAGGCCAAAAAATCAGCCACGAGCCGGCGGCAATGTGCACAACCTTTCTTGAAATGTCCTGAGGAAAACCCTTTTTAACCGCGTAGTCCATTATTGCCACAACGGCAAAGACGTACACAAACCCTAAGATCATTACCAGAATATTTTGAACAACGGGAGACATCTACTTAATCACCGTAACAATAAAAGCATCCTTAAACTCTTTTGTTTGCCAAAGGGCGTCTCTGACCTTTTCCGCTTCCTGGCGGTTTCTGAAATAAGGCAGACGGACTACAAACAGTTTTACTTTATCGTTAAAACTTATTTCCATTGGAAATGTAATTTTGTCTTCGTTTAATTTTACAAACCTTTCCGCCCTTGCTTTGGTAGTGAAAGCTCCTATTTGGACAAAATACTTAACGTTCTTTTTCAACACCGAGTTTAAATTTTGAGCGGGAATGTTTGTAGTGTCCCGCACAGCAACGGAATCTTGCGCAGCGACCGAATCCGCATTTGCCGAAACACTGTCAAACACGTAAACGTTTTCCGAGCCCTTTTCTTCTTCGGACTTTTGTACCTCCTGAGTGGAGGAACATGCGTAAAGAGACAAACCCAGCAATAAAATTAAAATCTTTTTCATTCTTGCCTTTTAGGGAAAGGAGCGCTTAAAAAGCGCCCCGATTTAACTAAAATACAATGTTATCCAATGAATGTGGCGGAATTAAAGGTATTCCGTATTTGTTGAATTTAATTTTCTTTCCAATGATAATTCCACCTGGCAGTGCGGAAACATCTACCAACGGAATATTAGCATTGAATTTCTTATTTATTACTTTAATAAATTCATTTGCAATAAGACCATATCCTTGATTTGTCGGGTGAACACCGTCAACTCCGAACAAACCGCCTTCAATGTATTGAGTGGTGAATTTTACACCGTTCTCAACAATTCCGTTTGCAGCAACATTATTCAGGAATGCGTTAACATCCACTAACGCAAAGTTATCGTGAGCCGCTACAAGATTGGCAATGGTCGTATTGTAACTATTAATAGTGTTTGCAATTGTTGTTAATTCATCCGGGTCAAGTGTGAAAGCATCGGGATAAGGATTCTGTGGAGAAAGCCCAAAGGGTTTAGTTGTATCAACACCAACAAGCGCGGGATCAATGTGGTAATCCCTGTAAAATTTACCCGTAGGTTGTCCGATTAATGCTGCGTAAGAAGCACCTGCTAAAGTTAAAATAACCTTGCCTGTCC
>JALWGH010000298.1 GCA_027013735.1 Melioribacteraceae bacterium | reverse complement strand
GGGTCAGCCACTCACCCACTGATTCCTAAATTTTCGGATCTTTTTAATTTCTCCTTGAAGAAATTTTCAAATAATCCGTGACTGAATATTTGTTAAATAATTTTTGAAAAGAACTTCTAAAATCGAACTACGAAAATAGTAAAAATTATTTTTTCTTTAAAGATTTTAAACAAGCATTTTTTGAAATTTCTTGTTGACTTTTTCCAAATCGATTCATTATATTGCAAATGTTAATATTACTCGATTAGTAATATATTATCAATTTAATACTATTTAGTTAATGAATACTTTAATTTCAAGAGAACAAGATTACGCATTAAGAATAGTAGCCTACTTAGCCGGGTTAAAGTCCGGTGAGACTCTCTCCGTAAAAGAATTATCTAAAAAATTAGCAATCTCAAAAAGCTTTGCAGCTCGCATTGTTCATAAATTAAAAAACAGTGGAATTTTAGGAACGGTACAAGGGAAATTCGGCGGGGTATTTTTAAAAGCAAATCCTGAAGAACTTTCACTTTTAGATGTTTTAAAAATAGTTGGTTTTAATTCCCGTTTAAATGCGTGTCTCTATGATGATTACATTTGTCCCTTTGAAGACATTTGCAAGTTCCACACCTTTTTCATTAAATTGGAAAAACAAATTTTAGATACGCTGAGTAAAAAGAAGATAAACGAGTTTCAATTTTTTACTTAATTAACTATACTAACAACAAATCAAGGGAGGATGTTTATGGATGCTCTTGCCGTTGCACGATGGCAGTTCGCAATTGTAACTGTCTATCACTTCTTCTTCGTCCCCATTACGTTAGGTCTTTCCGTCGCTATTGCGATAATGGAAACCAAGTACGTACGTAGCGGGGATGTTAAGTACAAACAAATGACAAAATTCTGGGGAAAGCTATTCCTTATTAACTTTGCCATTGGCGTCGCTACGGGTATTGTACAGGAATTCCAATTCGGAATGAACTGGTCGCAATATTCACGTTTCATGGGAGATATTTTCGGCGCGCCTTTAGCCATTGAGGCTCTATTAGCTTTCTACATGGAATCCACATTTATTGGCATCTGGATTTTCGGTTGGGACAAAATTTCGCCTAAACTTCATGCTACTGTAATGTGGCTAACAGCAATCGGTTCCAATCTTTCGGCCATTTGGATTTTAACAGCTAACTCGTTCATGCAACATCCTGTCGGTTACACAATTAACCAGCAATTGAACAGAGCTGAGATGAATGATTTCTTTGCAGTAATTGGCAATCCTCACGTTTGGCACCAATTCCCTCACGTATTCTTTGCAGGAATGACCGGCGCCGGCTTTATTATTATGGGCATTAGTCTTTACCACATTGTAAAAACAAAGAAGAACCTCGACGCATTTAAAACTTCTTTCAAATTCGGCGCTCTTTACGGATTAATAGGAATCATCTTGGTAATCACGATCGGCCACTTCCAAGCCCAATTAATGACCGAAATACAGCCGATGAAAATGGCTGCGGGAGAAGCCTTGTGGGAAGATGAAAACCCAGCCGCTTTATCTTTATTTACTATCGCCGATGAAGATGAACAAGTAAATTCGGTTGATTTCCGCATTCCCAATCTTTTGTCCTTCTTGGTTTACGACAAGTTCGAAGGACCTGTTCGCGGAATTAAATCTCTCCAGAAAGAATACGAAGAAAAATACGGACCCGGAGATTACATCCCGCCCGTTAACGGGACTTACTGGAACTTTAGAATTATGGTAGGATTAGGCTTCCTGATGTTGTTCATGGCAATTTACGCATACTGGAAAGCACGAAAAGACGATTACAATTTCAAACCATGGGTTTACAAACTCTTTATTTGGGGAATTTTCTTCCCGATTATCGCCAGTTCAACAGGTTGGATTTTCACCGAAATAGGACGTCAGCCTTGGACGGTTTTCGGGCTGTTCAAAACGTCTCAATCCGTTTCCAATACTGTTAGCGCAGGCGAGGTTTGGTTCTCACTGATTTCCTACACTATTGTTTACGCAGCCCTAATCGTCGTAATGGTCAAATTGTTTAAGAAATACGCCGTCAAAGGAATGGACGAAGAAGAGACGGCTGAAAATGTTTCTAACACTAACTTAAGCGAAGCATAGGAGGGAGACATGGATCTGAACACAGTATGGTTTATTTTAATTACGGTTTTATTTATCGGATTCTTCTTCCTCGAAGGATTCGATTACGGAGTAGGAATGCTCTTACCCTTTTTGGGTAAAGACGATAAACAACGTAGAGTAATCATTAACTCTATCGGCACTTTCTGGGACGGTAACGAAGTATGGCTGCTTACCGCTGGCGGCGCTTCGTTTGCTGCATTCCCCAACTGGTACGCAACACTATTCAGCGGATTTTACATTGCCTTGGTTCTAATGCTTCTCGGCTTAATTGTTCGCGCGGTTTCTTTTGAATACAGGAGTAAAGAAGAATCTTGGGAATGGAGGAACAGATTCGACTGGTTGATTTTCATCGGTAGTTTTCTCCCTGCATTCCTCTGGGGCGTTGCCGTGTCAAACATCATTCGTGGTGTGCCGATTGATGCACAAATGAATTACACAGGCGGATTTTTCAACCTATTAAATCCTTTTGCTCTTTTGGGTGGAATTGCTTTTGTAATTCTTTTCCTTTTGCACGGCGCAATATTCTTATCCCTCAAAACAACTGATGAAATAATGGAATCCGCACAAGCAACAGCCAAGAAACTCTGGCTGCCAACGGTTGTAGTTATTGTTCTTTACGTAATCTACGCTTTCTTTGCAACCGGAATTTACCAAAACGGTGCGTTACCAATAATTTCAACTATAATTGCAGCATTGACATTAATCTCTGTAATTTATTTCCTTAACAACAAACGAGACGGTTGGGCATTCGTTATGACAGGCTTAACTATCGTCTTTGTTGTTATTACCGTCTTTAGCGGACTCTATCCCAACGTAATGATTTCGAGCACTAACCCTGCTTACAATCTTACTATCTACAACGCTTCCTCAAGCGCTTACACACTAAAGGTAATGACAATCGTTACGCTTATCCTTATTCCTTTTGTTCTCGTTTACCAAGCGTGGTCTTACTACATTTTCCGTCAAAGGATTTCCACCAAAACCGACGAGAGCAAATTGGAATATTAAAAATTATTCCTTCACAAAAGGCCGGCACTTTCCTGCCGGTCTTTTTTTGTAAAACAGATTTCTTTTTTAGAACTTTACAAATCAGATTATTTTTCAGTATTAATTTGACAAATGCACTTTAACAAAAACTTATTCGCCCTAACATCAAAAGTAAGAGACAAATTCTTTCTGATTATCGGAAGCGGTTTTTTCGCCGGCGTTTTTACAATTCTGCAGGCAATTTACTTAGCCACCATCATTAATGACGTCTTTCTTAAAAACAGAGATTTAGGCGACGAACAAAACAACTTAATTCTTTTCCTTGCCGTTTCGATTTTGAAAACCGTTGCCGTTTGGGGCGAACAATATTTTGCTTCAATTGTTGTTAAAGATGTTAAAGAAAATGTGAGACGGAGATTACTCAATAAAATCAAGGCTCTGGGGCAAACAAGACTTTCTTCCGAAAGAACCGGAGAATTGACCAACACAATCATTCGCGGCACAGACACACTTGAAAAATACTTCAGTCAATATTTACCTCAGCTTTTTCTTTCGGCAATAATTCCAATACTAATTTTACTTTTCGTTTTTCCACGTGATTTACTTTCGGGAATTGTTTTTATTTTAACCGCTCCAATGATTCCCTTGTTTATGTATTTAATCGGCTCCATTGCCGAATCGCTAAACAAAAAACAATGGCGGACTTTGAGCCGAATGAGTGCTTATTTCCTCGACGTTTTGCAAGGAATGATTACGTTAAAATTATTTAACTCGGTTAAGAGCGAATTTAAAAAAGTTTTTGAAATAACAGAATCATTCAGAACGGCAACGATGAAAGTTCTGCGGGTTGCATTCCTTTCCGCCCTTGTTTTGGAATTACTTTCGACAATTAGCATTGCTATTATTGCCGTTGAAATCGGTTTGCGTCTGCTTGCGGGTAAAATTGAATTCATTGACGCAATGTTTCTGTTAGTCATTTCACCTGAATTTTATTTACCAATAAGACAATTAGGTGCGCGTTACCATGCAGGTTTGGAAGGCGTTGCGGCGTTTCAAAGAATTGAGGCAATATTAAAATTAAAAGAACCGGAAACGGGAAATATTCCGGTGAACAATCTAAATTTATTAGCAACCCCCATTACTTTTGAGAATGTTTCATTTAAATATGTAGGACGTGACGAAAACGCTTTGGACAAAGCTTCATTCGTAATTCACCCTGCGCAAACTACCGCTATTGTTGGGCCAACCGGCTCGGGTAAATCTACAGTCCTTAATCTATTATTAAAATTTATTTTGCCTACGGATGGAAAAATCAAAATTGGGAATTTGAAGTTAAACAAAATAAACGACAACGAATGGAGAAAATTAGTTTCGTGGCTGCCACAAAACCCGCATCTTTTTCACAAAACCATTTTTGAAAACATTGCGCTTGCAAAACCCGATGCAACTAAGGAGGAAGTAATTGCCGCCGCACGGAACGCAAACATTCACGATTTCATTCAATCATTACCGGACGGCTACAACACTCTCGCCGGGGAAAAAGGCTCAAAACTCAGCGGCGGGCAAATCCAGAGGATTGCACTTGCCAGAGCATTTCTAAAAAATTCGCCCGTTCTTTTAATTGACGAACCGACCGCCAATCTTGACCCGCTTTCCGAAGAGAAAATTTTGGAAGCAATGAACCGGTTAATGAAAGGAAGAACCGTTGTCGTTATTGCCCATAGACTCAACACCGTAAGAAATTCGGACAATATTATTGTCCTACGGGAAGGTAAAGTAGCTGGCACAGGAAAGCACGAAGAGTTAATAGACACACTTCCCTTCTACCGTGGAATGTTCACAGTTTACAAGAGCGCCTAATGATTAAAACGTTGCTAAAAATAATTTCTCTTGGGAAAGAATACCGTTGGTGGATGCTGTTGGCTGCATTCATCGGCTTCCTTACGGTAGGAAGCAGTGTCGGTTTAATGATGACCTCGGCGTTCATTATTTCCAAAGCCGCTCTGCAGGTTCACATTCACGAATTGGAAGTGGCAATTGTTGGCGTGAGATTTTTTGGAATTTCAAGAGGAGTTTTCCGTTATTTGGAACGCCTTGTCTCCCACGAAGTAACTTTCAAGTTGTTGGCAAAATTCAGGCTGGGGTTCTTCAAAAGCCTTGAGCCTCTTGTTCCCTCTCAAACGGTTGACTACACAAGCGGCGACTTACTCTCCCGCACGGTTGAAGATATTGAAAAACTTGAACATGTTTTCGTTCGAGTAATTTCTCCTCCTTTCGTGCTCGCAGCCGTTCTACTTTTAATGTGGTTTTTACTTGGAATATTTAATTTTGTTTATTCTTTAATTTTTGCGGTCGTTTATTTGACTGCTGCCATTGGGGTTCCGCTGCTTACATTCATTTTAAGCCGTAAAATAGGGGCAAAAATACTGTTGCTAAAATCAAAACTTAGCGACTTGATTATTGACGGTGTTCAAGGATTAAACGAGCTCATTTCCTTTGGAGCGGAAGAAAGCTGGTCGGACGAAATCACTGAAATTGAAAAAGACTTATTGCAATATGAAAAGAAGATGAAAATAATTGAAGGACTGCACGAAAGTTTAATCGGCTTAATGATGAACATTGCTATTGTTGCTCTTTCCGTTGCGGCAATACCTGCGGTTAACAACGGCACATTACACGGCTATTATTTGGCGGTTATTCTAATCGGGGTAATGGCTGCCTTCGAAGCGGTTTTCCCGATTCCGCAATCGGTGCAATATTTGGAGCAAACCTCAGCCGCAGCAAGAAGACTGCTGGAGATAACCGAAAAGCAAGTAAAGAAAAACCACTCTCCCGCCGCTAATGTTAAAATAGAACAGCCTTCTATTGAAGTAAATAATGTCAGCTTCAAATATCCCGAAGGAAACTACGCATTAAAGAATATTTCATTCGAAGTTCCTTTCGGGCAAAAAATAGGAATTGTCGGTGCAACGGGCGCTGGCAAAAGTACATTGCTTAATCTATTAACTAAATTGTGGGACTACGAATCCGGTTCAATAAAATTAGGCGGAATTAATTACGAAAACCTTTCGGGTGAAGAGGTTAGAAATTTCATTTCGGTCGTTCCACAAAAAGTTCATTTGTTTACCGGGACAATTAAGGAAAACCTCTTAATAGCCAAGCCGAACGCAACGGACGAGCAAATAATTAAATCGCTGGCAGATGCCGAGTTGAAATATTTTGTTGAATCACTACCTGAAAAACTTAACGCACCGGTTGGAGAATTGGGCAACAAACTTAGCGGGGGCGAAAGAAAACGTCTTGCAATTGCACGGGCACTTCTGAAAAATGCTCCGATTTTAATTTGCGATGAAATCACTGCCGACCTCGACGCAATTACCGAGCGCAATATTCTCCGTACCGTTGCCTCGGTTGGTAAAGACAAAACTATCTTTTTAATTACGCATCGTCTAATTGAATTGGAAATGTTCGACCGGATTCTTGTTCTTTCAAACGGTCAAATTGTTGAACAAGGCACACCAGAAAAATTGCTTGCCGAAGGGAAGTATTTCAACAAACTGCTTTTTTCACAAAATCAACTTTTGGCTGGTTAACAAAAAATCAAAAATCTTTTTCCTCTTTACAAAAATTTAAGCCTCAAAAATATTTTTTCGCTTTGGGATATTTCGAAAAAATTTTAGAAATTATTAACTAAATTTTTTCAAAGATGAAAACAATGGCTAATTTGAAAATATTTAACCTATCTCTACTCGTTGCGGGAAAAACTATATTCATTTTAATACATTTAACTAATAACTCTCCCCAAACCCCTCTCTTAAAAAGAGAGGGGCTTAAAGAATCCATTTACGGAGAAAAAATATTGTCAATAGTGAGTGTAT
>JALWGH010000297.1:4740-7052 GCA_027013735.1 Melioribacteraceae bacterium | reverse complement strand
CCCCAACGGGGTCGAATGTTTGTAGAAGAAAATAAAGAAAAATAAAAACCGATGCCGAAGGTATCGAAGAATTAACTTGAACTCATTCAGGGTTCTGTTTCTTCTTCTTGCTCCTTTTGTTCTAATTACTTTGAACCGCTTCGCGGTTCTATCCCTCCTGGGCTCAGTCCCGTAGGGACGACACCTTTGTAGCCCAACAACAAAAAGTTAATCCGAGTTCCGTAGGGACGGCAAAAAATCAAACGTCATTGCGAATCCCGACTTGTCGGGATGAAGCAATCTGTTGTTTATTCTGCTTTTGTTTTTTGGACAAACAGATTGCTTCGCTTCACTTCGTTCAGCTCGCAATGACAGTATTTTTTACGTCATTGCGAGGAAGGATTCCGACGGTAGTCGGAAGACTGACGAAGCAATCTGTTGCTTATTCAACATTGGCTTTTTAGGAAGACCGATTGCTTCGTCGCTCACGCTCCATGCAATGACGGGGTTTATTAATAATCCAACCATCCATTCATCCAAAAATCCAAGAACACTTCAAAAAGAACCGGATTAAATTCAACATTAAAAATTAAACATTCAACATTAACAAAATCTTGTAATTAAATAGGTTTGTGTCTAATTTTGCGGGAGTTTTATTTAACAAAATCGAAAGGGAAAAAATGAGAACAATAGTAACTTTACCGGGCGACGGAATAGGTAAAATTGTTTTACCGGAAGCAATAAGAGTGTTGGACGCAGTTGGCTTTGAAGCAAATTACGTTCACGGAGATATCGGTTGGGAATTCTGGAAAACCGAAGGCAACGCCCTGCCTCAAAGAACAATCGATTTAATTGCAGAGCACAAAATCGCACTCTTTGGCGCAATCACAAGTAAACCGAAAGACGCCGCCGCCAAAGAACTTGCCCCCGAACTGCAAGGGAAAGGCTACGTTTATTTTTCGCCGATTGTCGGCTTGAGACAGCATTTTAATCTGGACATCAGCATTCGTCCCACAAAATCTTTTAAAGGCAATCCGCTTAATTTTATTCGCAAGGGAGCAAACGACACAATTGAAGAGCCAATGGTTGATGCGGTAATTTTCCGTCAAAACACCGAGGGCTTGTATGCCGGAGTGGAATGGACAAACCCGCCGGCGGAAGTCCGCGCCGCATTCGATACTCATCCTAAAATGAAAGCATTCAAAGATGTTCCGAATGAGGACTTGGCTATTTCGTCCAGAATTTTCACAAGAAACGCATGCCACAGAATAGTAAAGGCGGCTTTCGAATACGCGGATAAATTCGGGTACAAGAGCGTTACCGTTTGCGAAAAACCGAACGTGCTCAGGGAAACTTCGGGAATGATGCTTAAAGAAGCCCGCGAAATGGCGAAACAATTCCCGCACATCGAACTTTGGGAAACAAACATCGATGCGCAAATGATGTGGCTGACTAAAAATCCCGAGAACTACGGCGTAATAGTTGCCGGAAATATGTTCGGCGATATTATCAGCGACGGCTTTGCCGGTCTCGTTGGCGGATTGGGCTTTGCCTGCAGTGCAAACATTGGCGACGAGGTTGCCGTATTCGAACCAACGCACGGCTCGGCTCCAAAATACGCGGAACTTGACCCTTCGATTGTTAATCCGATTGCAATGATTCTTTCGGCTTGCATGATGCTCGACCACATCGGCGAGAGCGACAAAGCAGACAAAATCCGCAAGGCAATTGCCGAAGTAATTGAGGAAGGCAAAGTGCGCGCTTACGATATGCTTAAATTAAAAGGCGGCCCGGACGTAATCGGGAAAGGCGCTTGCACTACTCAGGAAATGACAGATGCGATTATTGAAAAACTGCAATAACAGTTAACAGAGAATAGATAATAATGAACAGGTTTGGAGAATAACAAGAAAAAGGATTTTAAAATGAAAGAAGCTGTTAAAAAACTTTGGCCCGAACTTGAATGGATAAAAAACGAAGATTTAAAAGAAAAAGTTACCCGGTGCTGGGTTTACGCACTTGAAAATTCCGTCCTGCAACCGGAAGATCTTAAAACAATTCCCTTCTCGTTGCTTATCGACAGAAAGGACATTTCGTTTATGAACCACAAGAGAACCGCCGTTCAACTATCGGTTAAAATAGCAGAAATAATGGCGGAAAACTTTGGCGTTGAAATTAATATGGATTACCTGATTGCAGGAGCTATCTTAATTGACGTGGGCAAATTGTTGGAATACGAAATTGTAAACGGCGAACTTACGACAAGCAAACAAGGAAAATTATTACGCCACCCGTTCAGCGGCGTTTCCATTGCGGACAGATTCGGCTTGCCG
>JALWGH010000297.1:0-4730 GCA_027013735.1 Melioribacteraceae bacterium | reverse complement strand
GTGCAACACATTATTGCTTACCACTCCAAGGAAGGAGACCTCGGCAAACGCACGATTGAATCAATCATTGTCCACCACGCAGACTTTGTGAGCTTTGAACCGTTTAAGGAGAGCGTTACGCTGACGCTCTAAACGCGAGAGGTTAGACGCAAGACGTGTTCTACGACACGTGCATATTTGAAGGCAAGAGTATTATTAAATTTGAAAATGCTTAATCTTTCACACAAAAATTTGGATGTTTGGCAGAAAGGACTTGTCCTTGTGAAATCTGTTTACAAAATCACCGATGATTTGCCAAACAATGAACAATTTGTTCTTTCTTCTCAAATGCGGAGAGCTGTTAACTCGATTTTGTTTAATATTTCGGAAGGGCTTTCCAGACACACCAAAATCGAAAAGATTCGTTTTCTCGATATTGCCCATTCTTCGCTTGTTGAATTAGATACACAGTTTGAAGTTTGTAAAGAACTCGAATATTTTTCGAGTGAAGAATTAAGCGAAATAGCCGAACAAATGAATTCGGTTTTTGCAATGTTAACTAATTTAATCCGGAAATTACGGCGGGATGATGAAAAGTAAAACAGAATATTGCCGAATAACGTCTTACGTCTTGCTTCTTGCGTCTCGCGAAAATAAGTTTCTTCTGTCTAATAATTATAATAATTTGGAGTCGCTATGTCCCAAAACATCGTTGAAAAAATAGTACAGAAATACGCAATCGGTCTTGATGAAAATCACGTTGTGCACAGCGGGGATTTTGTTACCATTCAGCCTGCTTACGTAATGACGCACGACAACACCGGCGCGGTAATGAATAAATTTAAGGCAATCGGCGCCAAAAAGTTTTTTAATCCCCGTCAGGTTGTTTTTACACTCGACCACAACATTCAGGACAAGAGTGAAAAAAATCTTGCGAAGTACAAAAAGATTGAAGATTTCTCAAAGGAAATGGGCAACGACTTTTACCCTGCCGGTCGCGGAATCGGGCATCAAATAATGATTGAAGAAGGTTACGCATTCCCGGGCACTATGGTTGTTGCTTCGGACAGCCATTCCAATATGTACGGCGGAATAGGAGCGCTCGGAACACCGATAGTTCGCACGGACGCAGCGGCAATTTGGGCAACGGGCAAAACTTGGTGGAACGTCCCCCCCGTTGCAAAAGTTACACTCAAAGGCAAATTGCGCAAGGGAGTAACGGGCAAGGATTTAATCATCGCCCTTTGCGGATATTTCAATCACGACGAGGTGCTGAACCACATCATTGAGTTTACCGGCGAAGGCGTCGCTTCCTTAACAATCGAACAACGATTGACCGTGGCAAATATGACGACCGAATGGGGCGCTTTGGGCGGAGTTTTTCCAATCGACGAAATTACAATCGGCTGGCTGAGGCAGAGAGCCGATTACATTCTCGAACGTGGTTTGCAGGGCGTTCCTTCCGATGCGGACGGCAACGGCATTCATCCGAGAATAAATCACCAAAGAATTAATGAACTGGAAAAGGAATTGCCTTCGCTTAAGAGTGACGAGGATGCTTTCTACGCAACGGAAATAACGGTTGACCTCGAAACAATCGAGCCGTACGTTGCCGGACCGGACACCGTAAAAGTAATGACTCCCGTTTCCGAATTGAGCAAGAAAAAAATTAAAATCGACAAAGCTTATTTGGTTTCCTGTGTTAACAGTCGTGTGGAAGATATTGCCGCAGCGGCACGAGTAATTAAAGGTAAAAAGGTAGCTCCCCACGTGGGATTCTACATCGCAGCTGCTTCGAGCGAGGTTCAAGCCGAGGCAGAAAAGCGGGGCGACTGGCAAACGCTTTTGGAAGCGGGCGCAAAACCCCTGCCTCCCGGATGCGGTCCGTGCATTGGTCTGGGCGCGGGATTGCTGGAAGACGGAGAAGTTGGAATTTCCGCAACAAACAGAAACTTCAAAGGCAGAATGGGCTCTAAGAACGCGCAGGCTTACCTTGCCTCACCGGAAGTAGTCGCAGCTTCCGCCGTGGCGGGTTACATTACTTACGATTTGCTTTTTGAACACGAAGAAATCAAAGGCGAAGTTAAATTTAACCCCAAACCTGCAACGGGCAAAGTGAACGTCGAAATAATCGAAGGTTTCCCGAAAGAAGTTGAAGCCGGAATCGTCTTCTGCCCTGCGGACAATATGAACACCGACGGAATTTATCCGGGCAAGTACACTTACATCGACGATTTCAAACCGGAAGACCAGGCAAAAGTTGCAATGGAAAATTACGATCCGGAATTTCAAAAAATTGCCAAAGAAGGCGATGTGCTCGTAGGCGGATTTAACTTCGGCACGGGGTCTTCCCGCGAGCAGGCGGCTACGGCGTTAAAATACCGCGGAATTGCAATGGTTATTGCCGGCTCCTTCAGCGCAACCTATATGCGCAATGCAATTAACAACGGCTTCCTTGTAGTTCAACAACCCGATTTGGTAAACCACCTAAAAGAAAAATACGGAACGAAAAAACCGACGATTAGAATTGAAGAAAAAATAAAAGTGGATTTTTCTACTTCCGTAATTTCTTTTGACGGAAACGAATACCCGATTTCGCCTGTCGGCAAAGCCGCTCAGGAAATTATTGTTGCAGGCGGACTTGAGAATTGGGTTAAAACAAAAATTTAATTTATTATTAAAAAGAGGTAAATTCCTATGGACAATTTCAAACAAATACTGGGCTACCCCGAAACCAAAGAAAAGCAGAGAAAAATGTGGATTATTTTTTCTCTTATTTATGTGGCTTTGGGGTTGATTGAAATTTTCCTCGCGAAGGACGTACTAAATTCCGGCGGGATGTTTGTCCTTTACGGACTTATTTTGTTAATCGTTGTGTTAATTGAACAAAAACGAATCAGCGACAAATATTTCATTGAAGTCGGAGAAAATGGAATCAAATTCAGGAACCATAAGACAAAAGTTAAAGATTATTCCTGGAGTAAATTGGAACGGGTGGTTTTTCACCCAATGGAAATTGAACTGCGGACAAAAAACGGAGAGAACGACAAAATTTTGCTCGAAAATATTTTCTACAAAGACGTAGTAAACCTTAAAAGTCAAATTCAAAAATTTGCCGAGAAAGCCGGCGTGACTGCAGGGTAAAGACTACTCTCCTATTTTAAAACCTGAGTTTGCGCAGACGTGTTTTGCGGCGTGTGGAAACCGTTGAAACGGTTTTGGGTTGTACGAGATTTGTTGTGCCCTTTCCCACGGATAAATCCGTGGGTTAGCGTTTTGTTCTTTCTTTGAACTCCTCCCTTTCCCTCCTCTTTGGAAGAGGAGGGCGAGACTCTTGACAGTGCGCATTTTAGTTTGGGGAAAGTGTTTAGAAAAGGGAAAAAATAGCGAAAAATATTCTAACCTGAACATCTCTAATTTTGGATTAAAAATTTACATTAACAAACGACTTTGGTTAAAATTGCCGTCGGTTTCAACCGACGGCAGAGAAAGCACAAAAAAAAAATTAATGGGCTTTAGCCCTATGACTGTATGAAAAATGTGGCTAAAGCCGCTTTTAATTTTCCCCCAGCACTCCGTCAGCTGCCCCAAAGGGGTGACTTTGTCAAAGCTGACGGCAATTTTGACAAAACTCAAATGCAATGTGAATAAATAATATTTTTCTGGGTGGGGAAACCGTTGAAGCCCTTTCCCACGGATAAATCCGTGGGTTAGCAAAAAACATCATTGCGAACTGCGACGTCAGGAGCGGTGAAACAATCTGTCGAACATTCGGCTTGTGCTTTTTAGGCATACAGATTGCGTCGCTTCACTTCGTTTCGCTCGCAATGACAGGTTTCTCGTCATTGCGAGGAGGAATTCCGACGGTAGTCGGAAGACTGACGAAGCAATCTGTCGTTTATTCTACTTTTTATTTCCTCACACACAGATTGCTTCGCTTCACTTCGTTCAGCTCGCAATGACAGTGGTGTTTTACAGATTGCCACCCCCGCATTCTGCGGGGTCGCAATGACGGGTCTCGTGCTTTTTGAACAGCCCCTAACAGAAATTGTATCCTAATTAATCCCGCTGAGATTTAGTCCCGTAGGGACGACACCTTAGTAGCAAAACGACAAAACAGTTAATCCGAGTTCCGTAGGAACGGCACAACTTAGCATAGTTTGCAAAGTTATTGCATCCAGCGAGGTTCGGGTAAAATATAGTGAACCTCCGCGGTTTGTAAATAATCCGAGCTATGGTTGAATGACGCACCACGACCCCAACGGGGTCGAAAGTGTGTAGAAGAGAAATAACGAAGATTAAAAAACGATGCCGAAGGTATCGAAGTAATTGTCCTCCCCAATTTTATCCACCACAATGAATGACGTCCCGCAAGCGAAGCGGCGGGCCTGCCTCTCCGAAGGAGAGGACAAATGACAAATCACCTTGTTCCAATTTCTCGCTCTTGATTGTCTCTGTTAACTGTTATCTGTTCACTGCTCACTGAAAAGTTGCGTCTTGCTTGTCACGGCGTAGTCCCGCAAAATGCGGGACGAAGACGGACTTGTCGCGCCGAAGTTCCCGCAAATACGGGACAAGCAAGCGAAGCGCAGACGAAGGCGGACGTCTAACGTCTCGCTTCTAGCGTCTCGCGTAGAATCCATTTCTTATTTCTCGTTTCTTCTTTCTTATCTGCTCACTGAGTTCTGACTTGCGGATTGACTGCTGACTGTTTATATTTAAAATCTTGATTTTTGACATTATGGCGGGGT
>JALWGH010000296.1 GCA_027013735.1 Melioribacteraceae bacterium | reverse complement strand
CATTAATAGCAATAAAGAAAAGGTAGTAGCCGTGCAAGTCGAAAAGGTTACGCGAAGAACAATTACACAGCGCGTTTCCGCAACGGGTAATATTAATCCTGTCGATCAAGTGATTTTAAGACCCGAGGTTAACGGCGAAATTGTTGCTTTGCCGGTTGAAGAAGGTGATTTTGTTAAGAAAGGACAGTTGCTCGTTCAAATAAAACCGGACATTTACATTGCCCAGAAAAAACGCGCAAAGGCAAATCTTGATGCGGCAAAAGCACAACTCAAAGTACGTAAGGCAACTCTTGACCAAGTGGAAGCCGAGTACAAGAGAGTTAAGGGACTTTTCGACAAGGGGCTTGCGAGCCAAGCTGAGCTTGAAAAAGCAAAAGCAAGTTTTCTGCAAAGCCAAGGGTCTTACGAAGCGCAAAAATCGGCTGTGATCCAAGCGGAAGAATCGTTGAAGGAAGCGGAGGAAAATCTTGCAAAAACGGAAATAGATGCCCCGTTCGACGGAACAATCACTGCGTTGAATGTTGAACTCAGCGAAAGGGTGCTCGGGAGTTCTTTTAGTCAGGGAACGCATTTAATGACAATTGCCGACTTAACCAATATGGAAGCAACGGTTGACGTTGACGAGAACGATGTGGTGCTTATTTCACTCGGCGACAGTGCAGATGTTAAAATTGACGCTTTCGGCGACAGGACATTCAGAGGAGTTGTTACTCAAATAGGCAACAGCGCTGCTACGGTAGGACAGGGTTCACAGGAAGAAGTTGTGAATTTCAAAGTTAAAATAAAACTTTTGGATTTGGACAAGGAGATGCGCCCGGGGATGTCCTGCGATGCGGAAATTAAAACCGAAACGAAACATAATGTCCTTTCCGTGCCGATTCAAAGCGTAACGACAAGAATGCCTGATTTTAAGAAGAATTTCAAGAATGGGAAATTTAAAGGCAGAATGCCAAGGGGCGAAAGACCGGACGGTAAAAAGCCAGAAAGAACTAATTCCCAAACAAAGGAAAAGAAACCGCAAGAAGTTGTGTTTGTTGTTAAAAACGGCGTAGCTAAAATGCGAAGGGTTAAAACAGGTATTAGCGACGACGCTTACATTGAAATCATTAAGGGTTTGAAGGAAGGTGAAAGAGTTGTGAGTGGTCCTTACAGGGCAATTTCCAAAGAACTTGAAGACGGTGTAAAGGTTATTGTTCAAGGAAATCAAAGCTTCAAAAGAAAAGGGATTAAAGATTAAATGAATATTATTACGCTGGAACATATCGCAAAAATTTACGAGGTGGGAGCTGAAAAAGTTCACGCATTGCGGGACGTTTCTCTCAAAATAGACAAAGGAGAGTACGTAGCAATAATGGGACCTTCCGGTTCGGGGAAATCTACTTTGATGAATATTTTAGGCTGCTTGGACACACCTACGAAAGGACTCTACAGTTTTAAAGGTGTTAACGTGAGCGAGATGGACGATAATGAATTGGCTGAGATTCGCAACAGGGAAATTGGTTTTGTTTTTCAAACTTTCAATTTGCTCCCTCGTTCGGATGCTTTGCACAACGTTGAACTGCCTTTGATTTATGCCGGAGTACCCTCGGATGTCAGGAAAAAACGCGCCGAGGAAGCTTTGTTGCAAGTGGGACTTGGCGACAGGGTTCACCACAAACCGAATGAACTTTCCGGCGGTCAAAGGCAAAGAGTCGCAATTGCGCGCGCCTTGGTTACAGAGCCTTCCATTATTCTTGCCGACGAGCCGACGGGAAATTTGGACACCAAAACTGGCGAAGAAATAATGTTGTTGTTCAACGAGATTTACGAGCAAGGCAATACGATTATTCTTGTTACGCACGAGGAATACATTGCCGAGCACGCCGAGAGGATTATCCGCCTGCGCGACGGGCAGATTGAATCCGACGAGCCCGTGCAAAACCGCTACATCCCGGATTTGTCGGCAATAAGAGAAAAAGAAGAGAGTGAGTAAACTCACCCCAAACCCCTCTCTTATCAAGAGAGGGGCTTTAAGGAGTAAAAAATTTTTTGATTAAATTAAAAACAGTTTGATGAAAAAAATCGGCAGAATATTACTGGATACGAAAGAAGGAATATTGATTTCCTTACGTGCCATTAAGGTCAACAAGATGCGCGCAATTCTTACAACGCTTGGAATTGTAATCGGGATTGTTGCCGTTACTACAATGACTACGGCAATTATCGGATTGAAACAAGCGTTTATTCAATCGATTTCCTCAATCGGGCAAAATGTTTTGTACGTTGACAAATACGAGTGGCTCGGAGGAAAGAATTGGAGAATGTACCGCAACAGGAAAAATATTACGTTTGACCAATATTTAAAATTGAAAAAGTCGCTTTCTTATTACGATGCAATTGCTCCTATTCAAAGAACATTTGGCAGGACTATTAAGTACAAAAACCGTTCAGCCACTTCCTCTTTCATTTACGGGACTACGGAAGAATATTTGAAAATTTCCGAAGTGCTGCCCGATACGGGACGGTTCTTTTCCGAGATGGATGTTGGCGCAGCTCACAATGTTTGTGTGATTGGTAAGGATATTGCAAAAGCGTTGTTCCCCAACGAAGATCCGATTAACAAGGAAATTAAAGTAATGGGGCACAGGCTCAGGGTAATTGGAGTGTTGGAAAAACAAGGCAGCGGATTTTTCGGTACTATTAGTCTTGATTCTCAAATAATAATGCCGATTACGGTTTTCTACAAAATTATCGGCGGACGCAGGCGCAGTATGCAAATAGCCGTAAAAGTAAACGACGAGACAAAGATTGACGATGTACGTTTGGAAATTGAAGCGATAATGAGGACTATTCGCAAAGTGCCTCCCGGAAAACCGGATGATTTTGCAATTAACCGTCAGCAGGTTTTTGAGGATATGTACGACAAAACGGTTGGGATTATTGCCATTGCAGGCATTGTTATTACGGCTCTTTCACTTTTTGTGGGAGCAATAGGAATAATGAACATTATGTTTGTTTCGGTTACCGAACGAACAAGGGAAATCGGCATTAGAAAAGCAATAGGCGCAAAAACTCACGCAATTTTACTTCAATTTTTAAGCGAGGCAACTATTATTTGTTTAATCGGCGGGTTAATCGGGTTGGCAATTTCTTTCCCGTTAAGTTTATTAATCAATCAATTCCTGCCGACCGCAATGCCTTTTGAAGTTGTTTTGCTTGCTTTGTTTATTTCATTTGTTGTTGGAATTATTTCGGGAATTTTGCCCGCAAAAAAAGCAGCCAAATTAAATCCTGTGGAAGCGTTACGTTATGAGTGAGAAAATAGAAAGTTACTGGTTTCAGTTTACGGAAAGCTCTAAAATTGCATTGGAGTCGCTAAAGACCAATAAGTTACGTTCATCTTTAACTTTATTGGGAATAGCAATCGGGCTGTTTTCAATTATTATTGTAATGACTTCTCTCAGCGCAATTCAAAAAAGTGTGGAAGACACGTTCAGCGCAATAGGGAAGGACAATTTCTTTGTTCAAAAAATGCCTGCGGTTATGGTTGGCGGTCCGGGGAGTTGGAGAAAATACAGACACAGAAAAAACATTACGCTTACCGATGCCAAAAGATTAAAAAGAATGACCAAACTTCCTTTAGCCGTTGGTGTTTTGGACGGCAGGGGAGGAAGAGTTGTTAAATACAATGGCGAAAAAACCAATCCCGATGTCTCTTTAAGAGCAACGGATTACGGCGGATTGTTGGTGGAAGAAATTGAAATTGCAATCGGCAGAAATTTAAGCAGGCAGGATATTGCTCTGGGCAGGACGGTTTGCGTCATCGGCAACGATATTTACGAAAATCTTTTCCACAAGATGAATCCTATTGGGCAAAAAATCAGAATAGACAGATTTTACCTTACGGTAATAGGAGTAGCAAAAAAGAGAGGTAGTGTTTTAGGTTCAAGCCAAGATAATTTTGTGGAAATTTCGCTTCCTCTTTTTGCAAGAATTTACGGACGGACAAGAAATGTTACAATTGCCGTAAGAGCGCGCAACTCCGAACTTTTTGAAGCTACAAAGGACGAAGTTATCGGTGCAATGAGGGTGATTAGAAAAGTCCCGCCGGGCAAGGAGAATAATTTTGAAATTATTACTTACGACCAATTAATTGCGCAATTCAACGATTTAACAAAATATTTCAAGATTGGAGCTTTTGTGGTAGCTTTTATTGCGTTGATTGCTGCGGGAATCGGAATAATGAACATAATGCTCGTAAGCGTAACCGAAAGGACACGTGAAATCGGAATCCGTAAAGCTATTGGCGCAAAGAAGAGAATAATCCGAATGCAGTTTGTAACCGAGGCTATTGTACTTAGCTGGTTTGGCGGACTTGTCGGAATATTGCTCGGAGTAATCGGCGGGAATATTGTTGCGATTGTGCTTGGCGTTAGCGTTGTTTTGCCTGTTGATTGGGTGGTAATCGGCTTTTTGGTAACCACGTTTGTAGGAGTTCTTTTCGGAGTTTACCCGGCTGTAAAAGCCTCTAATCTCGACCCGATTGAAGCATTACGATACGAGTAAATTAAGCTCTGATTCTTTAGTAAATTTCCTTGAGTGCAAGGAAGGGTTTTATTTCTTTTTCCGAAAGTTTGTTGTACTCTTCCCGTAATTCGTTGATTTTTCTTTCTTTTTCCTTCTTCAGATTTTCAATGTTTTTGTCGTGATTCTTCACTAAAGATTTTGAACGCTCGGTAGCGTACCTTTTTCTTTCCTCCAATTCCATTTCCAATTGGCGGATGCCTATTTTAAGAACGGAATCGGCTTTGCTTAATTGCTTTTGTAATCTTTGTTTTTTTGTGTAAAGTTTAAGCACGGAGGAAACAGAGCTAAAAGCAGAAACTACAAGTCCTATTGTAAACGCCATTATTCCCCATTTTACTCCGTGAGCAATAATGACAAACATTGCGCTTGTGAGGTTTGAATCTACTGCAGAATAATCGGCTGTGTATTCGGCAAAACCGCCGGTAAGGAAAACAAATATGCTAATCATAAGCGAGTACATTAAGCTACTGCTAAACGATTTAAGCGAAATTTCATTCTTGGAATTTTCAAGATTTTCTATTTCCACTTTAAGCAAATCGCATTTTGTTTTGACCTGATGCTCCAGGTAATTCTTTTTCTCTTGAAATTCTTCTTCCACTTTGGCGATCGAAGAATTAATTGAGGCTTCCAAGTCTTTTATTCGTTGGGTTTCGCTTTTTATTTTTTCATCGTACAGCTCTTCGTGTTTTTCTAATTTTTCTTTGTAATAGTTTTTAACGTTTTCAATAATTGAGTTGATTATTTTGTCAATTTTGTTTTCGATTGTTTCAAAAGAAGAAAGGACCCAGAAATTGCAGGTCTCTTTGTAATCGGCAATTATTTTGTTAATAAAAGTTAACTCTTTCGTGTGTGTGGCTAAAAGATATTTTGCCGATCTCTTTTCGTTCAAGCCTTGTGCTTTTTGTTCAATCCTTTTAAGAGCATCGTAGCCGTAATCGGCTTTTTCCGAAATAAGTTGTTCGATGAATTCAAACTGACCGGAAAAAACTTTGAAGTCAAAAATGTGAGTTAAAAAGCAATTATCTATTGAGAACTTAAATAATTTTAATTGGTTTGAAGTAATAAAGAAGTTCAGTTTTTTCTGGTCTAATTTGTAAATTTGATTTAAATAATCGGCGGTTTTTTCGCTTTCTCCCAAAATTGCATAAGCGTAAGCCAAGTAGAATTTGGCATTTGCCGCCCAATTGCTGTATTTAATTGCGCTGGAAAAGTAGTAAATTGCTTCGTTAACCTCATCCATTTTCAGATGAATCAAGCCGTTCAGAATGTAGAGTACATAAATAATCCTCTCGGTTATTTTGGTTTTGGAAGCCATTCGCTCGAAGATAGTTATTGCTTTGTCGAACAATCTGGCTGCTTCGTTTAAGTCGAGCAAAGTTTCTTCTTCAGCAAAAAGGATTCCCAGGATGATCAGATTGATTATCTTGGAATAATCCTTTTGGATTTTCTCAAATATTGAGCGGGAGTAGTAAAGTTTTGCCTCGAAATTTTGAGCATCAACCCATTTGTGGAAAAAGTTCTCGATTTGTCTGTTCACGAATTGAAGTTTCCGAACTTCGTTGGATTTCTTGGCAGCTTCGTTTAAATAGAAATATTCGACAAGGAAGGATTTACCGAGATTGTTTATGTCGATGAAAAATTCATTGATTTCAAAGGGAAGTTTAAAAATATTGTATCTGAGGTAATATTCAATTAAATCTTCAAGTTTATCGGGAAGTTTCTTTTCGGAAATGCCAAAGTAATCAATTCCCAAGCGTTGAAATTGGAGGAATTTACCGTCGGTAAAATTCTCCCTCGGAGCAATATCGACAATTTCTTGTACTTTCATCCTTCCTTGGATATTTAATTAAATCCTTTTAAAAAAGGTTATTAAAAACCTTATTTCTCAGTTAGATTATCGTAAAATGTTTTGATTTCTTTAGATTGGGGAGGAAAATAAATTTTGGGGTGAAAAATTGTAAAAATAAGAAAGAAAAAACCGGAAATGATTTCGCGAGACGCGAGACGTTAGACGTCCTATTCAGAGGACAGATAACAGAGGACAGTGAACAGAGACAAATGTCTTTAACTTAAGACTCGTTACGCGTTACTTAAGACTTATTTAATTGAAAGTTGAAAGTGGAAAGTGGAAAATCAGTTAACAGTGAGCAGATAACAGTGAACAGTGAAAATTAGGATTGAGAAATTGTAATGAAGTGATTTGTCATTTGCCCTCCCTTTCGGAGAGGCAGGTCCGCCTTCGGCGTCGCGTCATTCATTGTGGTAGGAAAGTTGGGGATGATTTAATATCTTTGTTCTTTATTTATGTGTTTGTATTTTTTATTTTCTATTTAACAAAATTATTTATTAAACTGTTTGAAATTAAAATGCTCAACAGCGCGGAATTACTTGAGATGCTTCATGAGTCGTTTAAAAAAAGCGAAGTTTTATTGGCAGAATTGAAAAGAGAGTTAAACGGTGGATCGTAAAGAATTCGAATTTATTTTGCAGGAAGGCGAAGGGTACCGTATTGAATTCAAGGAAAGTCTGAGCGGACTGGATAAAGA
>JALWGH010000295.1 GCA_027013735.1 Melioribacteraceae bacterium | reverse complement strand
AAAATACCCTGTTTTGGTTTAATATCTTTGTTTTCAATGGCTTCGTAAATTTTCTCAATTTTATTTCTTAAATTGGAGACATCATCTTCCAAGAGTTTAAATCTTTCAAATGTGATTTTTTCTCCATTTATTACATATCCGTCTAATATATATTTTCTTAATATCTTGGTAGCCCATTGTCTAAACTTAATTGCTTTAGCAGAATTTGTTCGATATCCAACTGCCAAAATAATATCTAAACTATAAACTTTTACAGGTTTATCTGAATTAGGAAAGTGCATTTTTTGCACATTGCTTTTTTCATCTACTTCTTTATCTTTTAGAATCTTATTTATATGTCTTGTAATAACGGTTCTATCCTTTTTGAACAATAAAGCAATTTCATCTTGCCGAAGCCAAATCGTATCATTATTCAATGATACTTTTAGTTCTATTTCGCCGTTTCTGTAAATAACTATGTTTTGTTCTTTATCCATACTTTTCCAAAATAAAAAACATTATATCTAAAAATACCACAAAATCTATACAGAATAATTACATTTCAAGGATGCTTCATCTATCTCTTACAACGTAAATCTTGACTTCAACCGCTTGGATTTTGTTTTTGCAAATTAAATAAAAAATACTAAAAAGCAAAGCTATTTTCCAAAAAACGATTTTCGAACTCAGTTCGTCCCTTTTTATAATCAAAGTTTTAAATTGGTGACAATAAAGTAATTTGTCATTTGCTCCCTCCCTTTAACATCATTTTTTTGTTCATCTATTTTAAAAACATTCGGCTCCCTGCCTAAGCACAGTTTGCTAACCCTCCCATAAACTCTCTACCAATTAAAACCCGTACTAATTAAACCTCGAAATTAAAAATCTACCTAAACATTTCCTTTAAATCTGCGATTATGTTTAAAAAATTAAAATTTAAAAGGAACGAAAAATGGGACAAATTAAGTGGCAACCTCAATACGAAATCGGCATTAAAGAAGTTGACAGCCAACATGAACATTTGGTTGAAGTAATCAACAAAGTACTCGACGCAAATGCTCAAAACAAATTAAATGAGTATTTTGGCGAGGCAATTAAAGAGCTTGTGGATTACACACATTACCACTTCAACTCCGAAGAATCTTTTACGAAAAAAATCGGCTACCCCAATTTATTTGAACACAAGGCACAGCACAAATTGTTAATAAAACAACTGATTAAAATCTTAGAAGATCTCAAAGCGGGCAAACAGGAGATAGCAAACAAACTTCCTTCAATCTTAAAAAAATGGATAATTAAACACGTTTTTTATCACGATAGGTTAATTGGGCTTTATTACAAGGAAGAGAAAAGGAATTTGTAAAATTCGGACTAACCGACAAAAATCAATTTGCATTCACAACGGCATTACCGCCCTTTTCAAGCGCTTTGTTTAACGCAAGCTGAGCAGTTTCCATTATTTGTTTCATGTCCGTCTTATTGTGCGTGGAAACCACTCCCGCGGAAATAGTAAATGTAGATTGTTTGGAAACAACCGGAATTGGCTTGCGGGCAATTTTCACCCTTAACTTTTCAGCCCAAATGTAGGCTTCTTTCGTACTCGAATTGAAAAAGGAAACCGCTAAAAGTCTGCGGGACATCCTGCCGAAAAGACTTGTCTTGGGTAACGTTTCACCTATTGCTTCAACAATTGCTTTTAACACCTTCGGGAAAGGGTCGCCCTCAAAAAGATTTCCCTGCTCCAAAAACTTGTCAATGTAAATCAACACCAGCACACCGGGAGCGGAAAACTCCTTGGCTTTTTGCAAATCGGAATCGAAAAGTTTCAAGAACGCATCTTCATTCAGGATGCCGGTTTCAATATCAACGGAGAGAAGATTTTTCAAAAATCGTTGCCCCGAATGTGCGTAAGCAATAAAGGCGAAGAAATTTGCCACCTGCCGCAGAAATTTAATGTCCGCAGTTGAATAAACCCCTTTCTTAAGGCTTTCGAAACAGAGCGCTCCGAAATTGTGTTCGTCGTAAACAAGCGGTATTGCCAAAAAAGAGCCTTCGAAACTAATGTCCTCCGATTTCGAATATCTCACAAATCTTTTTTCCGTGCCGGAAGTATCTTCAATGCTTACCGGAGAGCCTGTTAAAATTGCTTTACCGGCAAGTGTGCCTTGCAGTTCAACTTCCAAACCTTCGCCCACGTATTTTATTGTACGCCTGTTTAGCGTTTTGGCAATTTTAAATTTATCTGTAATCGAATCGTAATAAACAAACGCAAAAGCATCCCAGTGAATTAACTCGCCGACAGAATGCTCAATTGTTTCAAATAAT
>JALWGH010000294.1 GCA_027013735.1 Melioribacteraceae bacterium | reverse complement strand
GCGTTAGAAAAGGCGCAACCACAGCCCGTTACGGCTACCCAGTCGGAATAGACATGGAAGTCTCCGGCTACAGCTATTCGACAAATCTTTACGAGAACATTGTTTTCTTCAATATTAATTTTATTTACAGAACAAAGGAAGAATTGACCGACCCGAACAGCAGGTTTTACGATCCGAACCGCCACTTTTACGACGGCAGGATCGACAGCGTTTATTTTGCCTTTTTCGTTGACCCGGACTTACCCGGGCGTTATCTTGTTCCGGGCTCGAATTACCGTCAGGCAACGCCTTGGGCGGAGGACGACTACGGCTTGATTTACGATTACGACGGAGACGGGACAATCGACGTTTTTATTGCGCACGACAAAATGGATTACTTTACGGATCAAATTTACCCGCAGAATTCCGCTCCCGTTTCGGCTTACGGAATTAATTTCTTCAGAACGCCGCGTGTTAACCCGAAAGACCCGAACAGCCCGGAAATAGGGATTACCGATTTTCACTGGTTTGATCAGGACGAGGCAATGCGTCCCGCTAACGTTAACGCACAATTTGAAAAAACATTGTATGCAATCTCTTCGGGTCAGCCGAATTTGGTGCCGCCGCAGGAAAGAGACCTTTGGTTTCACAGCAAGGATAATCCGCACATGGACGATGTGGCGATGCTAAAAGATTATCAGGAGAGTTACCCCGTTGGCAGCAGACCGGACATTCAGTTTTGGTTTAGTTCGGGACCTTTCTCGATTGAGCCGGGCGATACTATCCCCATTCACATTGGAATTGTTGGCGGTCTGCCGAATCCCGGTCCAACCGGTCCCGACGGCTTCCCGACAAATCCGCCCGACGTAAGATTCAAGACAATTTTCGACGCGCTTAAACAGGCGGACACTTTGTACAAAAATAATTTCATCGGCTTTCGTCCTCCTTCCGCGCCAAAGCTTTCGGCGGTCGGAACAAAAGTAATCGACAAAGACGGACTGCCGGTTATTTACGGTGAGAACGGGAAAGTTACTCTTTACTGGGATGACAAGTCGGAAGACTCTTACGAGATTGTTACGCGCGAGCACGACTTCGAAGGCTACCGCATTTACCGCACGCAGGCGGCGGTTAACGGTCAGGGCGATCCCAAATGGGGAACTCCTATTTACGACTACACCGGCGAAAAGATTGTAGGTTACAAACCGCTTGCCATTTACGACAAAATTGACGAGTGGTCAGGACCCGACACACTTAATCCGTTTTTTGATTTGGGAAGCAACTCCGGCTTGAAGTACACATTTGTTGACAAGAACGTTGTCAACGGCATTCGCTACCGTTACACAATTACTGCTTATGATCATCCGGTAATTAAAGCAGGACAACCTGCGTTGGAATCTTCCCGTGGTAACGATCCCCGCTTGATTCAAACGGTTGACGTTATTCCGGGCTTACAACCTCAAGGCTTTACCCCGGGCGAACCGGATTCCGCGGTTGAGCATTTAAGCGGAAATGCAACGGGCGTTTTTGAAGCGGTGAGCATTGACCCGATTAACATTACCGGACACACTTACATCGTTACTTTCAAAGACACGGCGGGAGAGACGGCATTCGATGTTTACGACGAAAACGCTGGCAAGTACGTTGTTGAAAGTTTCAAGAAAATTTGGAAAGAAGAAGAAACCGACCTTGCACAACCCCGCCCGATTTTCGACGGAATAGGACTGAAGGTAATTAACCACAATAATGCGGGCGAGTTGGCAAGATACTGGGAGAAAGTTGCAAACGACACTTCCGATTACAGCTTTTCGGCAATAACACCTTTTAACGACACAAGCGCCGTGCTTGCCGATTACGAGGTTGTGTTCGGAGATTCTTCGCTTAAATACGACAAAGTGCCGACATCTAAAAAAGTTCCTTTTAAAGTTTACAATGTTACAAGAGATCCTGAAAAGAAAAGTCCGCTGTTGCTTTTTGTAATGAATCCGAGCTTGGATTGGAAGAGCGGAGACTTTATTTACTTGCGGGAATTGGATACGCTTGCTTTTAATCCCGATTCCAACATTGTTGACACGGTCAGAACGTTGACGTGGAAATTTACCGTCTATTGGACGGACAGTTCCAAAGCTCCTTCGAAGGGAGACATTTTCCTTTACAGAACCAAAAAGCCTTTTACACCGGCGGACGTTTACGAAATCCGTACGCACGCGGAAGTAACCAAGGAACAAGGCGCCGATCTTTCGAAGATTAAGGTTGTGCCGAATCCTTACATTGTTTACAACCTCGCCGAGCAGGCGTCGAGGAGACCCGACAGATTTTCGCACCAGCTCAGATTCACTCACTTGCCGCGTGAATGTACAATTAAAATTTACACCATTAGCGGTAATTTGATTAAGACGATTAAACATTCGAGCGCTACGATTGGCGAAGAGCGTTGGAATTTACAAACCGATGAGCAATTGATTGTTTCCTACGGGGTTTACATTTACACTGTGGATACCCCGGACGGCGGACACAAAATCGGTAAGTTCGCAATTATTTGGTAATCGGTTGAAGTGTGAATCAAAAAATTAGGAAAAATAAACAGATGAGAAAAAAAATCAAAAATCGTTTTTCGAAAAGTTTGATTTTGAAATTGTTTTTAGCTGTCTTGTTCTCGGGCGCTTCGGTTTACGCACAAGGCTTAACTAAAGTGGGAACGACGGCGGCAAATTTTCTTTCCATTGAAGTGGGTGCGCGTGCGCTCGGAATGGGAGGCGCTTACGTAGGAGTTGCCGACGATCCCTCGACTTTGTATTGGAACGCTTCGGGCATCGGGCTCGTTCCGCAAACTACGGTGATGTACCAGTTTGGCAAAAGGTACGCAGACATCAGGCATCATTATTTGGGCTTAACCACTCCGCTTTCTTCGTCCGATTATTTCGGCGTAATGGTTGACTACTTTGACCTTGGCGAAATGGAAGTAACAACTTTGGAAAAACCGGAAGGAACGGGTGAGACTTTCGGAGCGAGCGACCTTGCAATCGGAATTGCTTACGCAAGGCAACTGACTGACAAGGTTTACGTCGGCTTTCTTGCAAAATACGTTAACGAAACCATCTGGATGGAAAACGCTTACGGCTTTGCGTTCGACATTAGCACAATCTACAATCTCGAAAGTTCGGGAATTCGAATCGGAATGAACATTTCGAACCTTGGTCCTTCAATGGGAATTTCGGACGGACCGCATCTTTCTTTTTACAAAGAAAAACCGGACGACTATCCGGGCAGCCCCCAGCCGGAAGCTAAACTTGCAACAAAACAATTTCCTTTGCCTCTCGGTTTTTCAATCGGAGTTTCTTCCGTGCTGATAGGGCGTCAATCCACATGGCTGGAAAACGGCGAACATTCCCTTACGCTGGCGTTTTCAATGAATGATTACTACGACGCTCCTTTAAGATCGAACTTCGGGGTTGAATATTCGTGGAAAGATTTGCTCTTCTTAAGAGGAGGTTACCGCATTGGTTACGATACTCAAAAATACTCCGTCGGTTTCGGGCTGGATTTTTACAAGGTAACAAACACAAATGCACGGCTCGATTACGTTTGGGTGGATTACGGCAACCTCGGCGGAATAAACGTCATTTCACTTCAATTGGGATTTTAATTGGAAGCTAAAGCGGAAACAAAAGTTTACAAAGACTCGACGCCTCTTGCGATAGGTGTCGGTATTTTCATTGGCGTACTTATGACGGCAAGTTTTTCGTATGCGGCGCTTGTCCTCGGCTTTTCCACAAACGGCTCGCCTGTTGCCGCCGTGCTCGGCTGGGGAATAATGCGCGCAATATTCAAGCGCGGCACGGTTCTGGAAAACAACATCATTCAAACAGTTGCTTCGGGGATTAACACTTCCACGGCTGGCGTGATTTTCACCGTTCCCATTTTGTTGATTAAGGGAGCTGAATTTAACTTTTGGTGGATTGCCGCCGCAGGGGTTGCGGGAGCTATTCTCGGAGTAGGATTCATTATTCCTCTGCGCAAGCAAATGATTGACCTCGACAGGCTACGCTTTCCGTCCGGCACTGCAATTGCAAGCATTTTGCGTTCTCCAGCCGAAGGGATGCAAAAGTCCCGCTTGCTGATTTTAGGAGCTTTGCTTTCCGCCACTGTTTATTTTATTACGCAGTTTCCGAAAATCGGATTGCCCGAAATTATTCCCACAAGTTTCGATTTAAATTCGTTAATCGGATTGCCCGATTATTTCAACAACGTTTGGGCGGTCTCTTTGCTTAGCGTGGGAATCGGCTACATTGCAGGACGCAACGGTTTGTTTGTGCTTGCCGGAGGCTTGCTTGCTTACTGGTTAATAGCACCGCTAATGATTTCAATGCATTGGCTTCCGCAAAATGTTCCGCTCGAAAAAGCACCGGACTTTATTCATTCTCAAATGACAAGACCATTGGGAATCGGGATGTTAATCGGCGGCTCTTTGATGAGCATTGTGTTGATTGTTCCCGCTATTAAAGCGACAATAAAAAGTTTTAAGTTTACTTCGCTTAAAAACAGCGACAACGACGAACTGCCGATTAAACTTCTTTACACAGTCATTTTAATTGCATTCACGCTTTTCTTCCTTGCCGCTTATTTTACTTCCGAAAGTTCTTTCTTTTCCGCTTTGTTGATTTCATTGATTGCCACACTTTGGCTTTTCTTTGCGGGAATAATTGTTTCGCAAGCAACGGGAATGACGGACTGGACGCCAATCAGCGGAATGTCCTTAATTGCAGTTGCCATTTTAATGATGTTCCTGACGCCGGACGAAATTACAACCGCCGTTTTAATAGGAGCTGCCATTTCAATTGCAATTGCCGAATGCGCCGATATGATGCAGGATTTGAAGACGGGGCATTTGGTTGGAAGCCGTCCCGCAAAGCAGCAGGCGCTTCAGCTTGCCGTTGCAGGATTGGGTCCAATTATTTCGCTTAGTGTAATGTTGTTAATTTGGAATTCCGGCGGAACCGACCCTGTGACGGGAGCAAAACTTCCGGGATTCGGACCGGGGACGGAAATAGAAGCTCCGCAGGCTGTTGCTCTCGGTGCAACAATCGACGCAGTTGTGCAGGGCAACGTTCCCACGGAAAAATTCCTTGCCGGCGGAATCATCGGCGGACTGCTTTCTTTTACGCCGATTCCGGGGCTTGGCGTAATAATGGGAATTGCAATGTACCTTTCGATGAAATACATTTTACCTTACGGACTTGGGAGTTTGCTGAACATTCTGATTGTTTACCGGAGGGGAAAGGAATGGGCTGAAAAATGGGGAGTGCCGTTCTCCGCCGGACTGATAGTAGGCGAAGCGCTGCTAATAATAACTTTTGCTTTGTTAACCGTTTTCGGGGTGATTCAATGAAGTGGCAAAAAGTTTTGACGTTGGTAATAATAATTCTTGCGGTTGTTTCGGCTTCTATTTACGGTGCAATGATTCCGATTAATTGGCAGGGATTTGGTGTTTCTTCACTTGTACTTTTGGTAGCAATAATTTTCCAAAGAAAATCTTTGAAGAAAGAAATTCAAGAGGGGAAAGAAGGGAAATATTCTTTGCAGTCTTTTCTTGAATTTACAAATAAACTTGAATCGAACTTAAGGCAAATATTAAATAAAAATTTTCCTATTACAAATTCTCAAATAGAAAAGATAATTGAAAAAGAGACCGAAAAAATTTCTCTGGAAATGGACAGCTTTAAAAATAAAATAATCGAAGAAATAGGCGTAGGAAAATTTACCGAAATAATGACTACTTTTGCGAAGGCGGAAAGGAAACTTAACAGAGCTTATTCCGCTTTGATTGACGGTTACAAAGAGGAAACTCTTTCCGACGTGGAAGAATCGATTCGCTTGATTGACGAGACAAGAAAAATAATTGAAAAATATATTACAAAGTAGGTTGTGAGATGGCAGACACAAAAACTCAACGAATAGGAAAGAAAATCAGGGATGCGCTTAAGACTTACAAAATGAGCGTCAAGGAGCTTTCCCAACGCACGGGCATTGAATTGCAAACGGTTTATTCCATTTTGAACGGACACCACAACCCGAGCATTGAGAAGCTGGAATTGATAGCAAAGGAATTACAGTTGAGCATAGATGCGCTTCTTGATATTGAAGTTAACACCTTCCCGATTTACGCAAAGGAATACGAGGCGGCATTTAATTACGCAGAGTTCGAGGATATTTGGTTCGGTCCTAACGGCGGGGAAAGAATTTCCGTCTCCAGAAATTTCAGCGTGATGAATCAATCTTCAGAATTGAGAAGGGAATATCTTAAGAACATTTACGAATTTAGTGACGAACAGGTTGAAAAGGCAATTGAGGCTTTTGAAAAAAGGAAAGAAGTTATTGCCGAAAAAGAGAAAACACGCATTGAGTTTGTGGTTAGGAGTGAAATAGTTGATTACATTCAAGGGCGGGAGCCTTTTAACCGTCTTTCGAAAAAATTGGTAAGGGAAAGTATTGAAGGAATAATTTCGAGATTGGAAAACGAACCGCTGAAATTCGAAGTGATTATTATTCCGCGGCAGTACTTCCTTGTGAATTACGAAATAATCAATCGCGAAGTAATATTGTTCGATTTGGGTACTGTCTTCTTTAGGCAAACTCATCCTTCGATAGTTCAGCATTTTCTTAAAGAGATTGAGGAACTAAAATTTAAAAAAGCGGAAACGGCTGACAGAAAAGAAGTGATTCAATTTTTACGGGAGCAATTGAAGAATGCTAAATAATCCTGAGCTTGAAAAGCAATTATTGCAGACAATCAAAGACTTGGTTTCTTTTAAGACTGTGGAAAAAAGATTCGACGAATTTGACCGTGCGGTAAAGTACGTTAAGGATTTTTTTGAAGGCAGTAACGTTACGATTTTTGAACACAGGTTTAACAACCACCCTGCGCTCGTGATTTCCACCAAAGGGAAAAAACATTCTCACATCTTGTTGCAAGGGCACATCGACGTTGTTAACGGCAAGCCGGAGCAGTTCGTCCCACAAATAAAGGGGAACAAGCTCTTTGGCCGCGGAACGGTTGATATGAAAGGCTTTGACGCACTTGCAATGCACGCAGTACGTGAGCTGAGTAAAGAAGACATTGATGTGAACCTGATGCTGACTTTCGACGAAGAAATAGGCAGTCCCAACGGTGTGCCGAAACTCGTTGAGCTCGGCTACGATTGCGACATCCTTTTTAACGGCGACGGTGGTTACAATTACGCTGTTATTTACGGAGAGAAAGGAATTTTGAAATTAAAACTCACGGTTGAAAGCGACCCGGGCAGACACCCTTACCCGTGGGACGGCGAGAGCGCATTCGATATTTTTACGGAAGAGTACAATAAGATTAAAGCTCTTTTCCCGGAAAGTAAACTTGCTACCAATGCGGATAATTGGCACACTACTTATTCGCTTTACGACATCAAGGTGGAGAACAAAGAGTTTTATCCGCCTCACTTTTTTGAAGCAAAGATGAATATTTACTTTGTGGACGATGTGAGTGTAAAGGATTTGTTTGACAAAATTACTTCGTTGCTCTCACGCACCAAGGCGGAAATAATAATGGGAAGCGAAAGGGTTTTCTTAAATCCCGATTCGCCTTACGTGCTTAGTTTGCAGGAAATAATGACTGAAAACTTCGGTCGCGAAATTATTTTAAGAACCGAAAACGGTTCCTCCGATGCGCGGTTTTACGCCGACAAGAATATTCCTATTGTAATTGTAAAAATGGTTGGAGAAGATCACCACGGGGAAAACGAACACATTGAAATTCCCGCAATTGTCCCGATGTACAAATCGATTGTTGATTTCATTAAAATTCATTCGCAAAAGACGACGGAAAAAAATTATGAAGCTGCGTTACACGATTAAAATAGCTTTAGTCTCGCTTTTGTTCCTTGCCGGATTAACAAATGCAGGCAATGACAAAAAGGTGATTCTAAATTTAAAATTAACGAAGCCACCCGTGGCAACAAGGCAGTTGGGTCCTGCGATATTCTTTAACAAGGAAGTATTAAAAAAATTGGACGTCAAAGAAGGCTACCCTGTTAAAGTTGAACACGACGGCAAAGTTGAATATTTACGTGTCTATTTTTTCTTTGGCGACAGCAACGAGTTTGCAATTAGAAAAGAATACACCGGAAAGTTAGGAGTGGTAAACGGTTTTAATGTGTTAGCAATTCAAAAAGCAACACCGGAAGAAGCGGGAATAACTCCCAAGCCAATTGAATTCAAAGTTGAAAATTACAAGGGCGATTTAAGTAAATGGAACGGTTACGCATTTGGTGCACCCCACGGAGATTGCGATAACGAAACAGGTGCGGTGGTTAAACGTGTTGCGGAAAATTACGGAATTCCGGCAACAGCCGCTTACGGTTGCAGGGTTTCCTACAGGGGAATTTGGTACGATTGTAACAGACCTTTGATGAAACTGCCAAAACCGGGAAACCGCGGCGTTTACCCCGAAAGACAATGGAACAAAGCCGCTGAGAAGAAATACCAAATTTACCAAGACAGTGTTTGGGCTAACAGCAAACTGAAATTTGGTAAGCGATTTAAAATGTTTTGCAGTTTTCACGGGCACGACTTAACCGTAAAGCTGCCGGACGGCAAAAGGATTCAACGCCCTGTGATTGAAGGCATTGGTGTAGGTTTTACGAAAAACGAATTGAGAAGAATTAAAAAATTTTATTACAGAATTACCCCGGAGCTTTACGAGAATCCGCCGGCAATTTATTTTGGTAATCTTCCCGAAGACCTTGTTTACGAATACGAAGGAGTAAAGCTAAACTTTTTCTATTCGGGTTTGGGTACACGCACTTACGGCTCGTTGAGAAGTGATTTGGTTGAAAACGCACTTCACTTGGAAACGCCTGACAATATGAGGTTGGGCGAGGAGGTTCAAAAGAAAACAGCGAAACTTTTGTTTGAACTTTATTCGTTTATTAGAGATTCTATTTTTACCGCAAGGAAAAGTCAGCCGGTTCCTCAAGTAGTAAACAAGCCTGTTGATTTGAACGCAAAGAAAATTATTCCTGCAGGGGAATTCATTATGGGAGCTCCGGCTGGTAAAGGCTGGTCGGCGGAACATCCGCAACACCGTGTTTATTTGGATCAATACGCCATTGACGTTTACGAAGTAACGAATTTACAGTTTGCAAATTATTTGAACGAAGCATTAAAAAAGAATGAGATTGTAGTACAAAACGGAATTGTGAAAAACGCAAAGGACACAACGCAAAAATATTTTCTTACAAAGACTTATTCACCTTTTAGTCAGATTGAGTTTAATTCCAATGCTTTCTCGGTTGTAAAAGGTAAAGAGTATTTTCCTGTTATTTACGTTACTTACTACGGCGCTAAAGCTTACGCAAAGCATTACGGAGAAGACTTGCCGACCGAGGCGGAATGGGAAAAGGCAGCAAGTTGGGCAGGCGGCAAAAAGTATTTCTTTGCAACTTCCAAGGATACGATGACCGAACAAGACGCAAACTTTGAGGACAGCGGCGATCCGTTTGAGGGAGCAGAAATCCCTTGTACAACGCCCGTCGGCTTTTACAAAACGGCAAGCCCTTACGGAGTTAAGGATATGTCGGGCAATGTTTGGGAATGGTGCTCGGACAATTACGTTTACGGTTATTACAGAACGATTAAAGACTCTGTTGTTTTTAATCCCAAGGGACCGGAAAGTTCAACGATGAAGACAATCCGCGGAGGAGCTTGGAACACCGAGCCGTTCGTTACGCGCGCAACAATGAGGCTTGGAATTAACCCTAACACAGCTTTGGTAAATCTCGGATTTCGTTGTGTAAAAAGAACAAATGGGAAGCTGAAAGATGAGAAATAAAATAACGAAAATATTTCTCATTGTTGGCTTGCTTGCGGTTAATGTCTTTGGTCAAATTGTTACACAGAAGACTGTGGGAATCTCCGCTAATAATTGGTGCAAAACCGATGCCGTATTCTTGAAACCCAATAATGTTAAGGGGAAAAGCACACCTTTAAATATTACGGTCCTAAAGGATGAGAAAAGTTTGCCTTTGGCATTTGTAGTTAATTTGAAACCAAAAGGCTTTGTGGTCTTTTCTGCCGACGAACGAATTAATCCCGTGCTTGCTTATTCGTTTGAGACCGATTTTAATTCTAAAAATCCGGCGGAAAATTTTGCATTGATTTTTTTAAAGAACGATGTGGAATTAAGACTGAAATTATTGGACGAAGGGAAAGCCAATCCTGAAATAGTTAATAATAATAGGCATAAATGGCAGTTGCTAATTTCCGGTAAAAGTAATTTCTCGCAAGAGACAAAAGATGTGAAAACAATTTACGGACCGTTTCTTAATTCGACGTGGGGGCAGGCTTACGTAAACGGCGAACCGGTGTTTAATTATTACACTCCTAACAATTGGCCCGCCGGTTGTGTCGCAACGGCAATGGCGCAAATAATGAATTATTACAAATGGCCTCTGAGGGGTTACGGGCGGCATTCTTACACGGACAACAATACCGGCACGCACAGCGCTAACTTCGGGAACACCGTTTACGATTGGGCAAACACGCTTGACGATTACGAGAATGTTTTATTTACTACCGCTCAACAGCAAGCGGCAGGATTGCTTACTTACCACGCTTGCGTTTCGGTTAATATGGATTTTGAGTACAACGGCTCAACCGCTTCAACAAGCGATGCACCTTACGCTCTTAGGCATTACTTCAGGTACAGCGGACATTACACTTCAGCTTCCACTTCCGGCTTTTGGACAGCGCTTAAAAACAATATGCTCGACGAACGCCCTGCCATTCTTTCGATTAAACGCTCGGACGGAATGGGGCATGCGGCAGTTGTTGACGGCTACGCGGAAATGAACGGTTACTATCATTTGAATCCCGGCTGGTACGGAAGCAATATAGGCTGGTACGATATTTCAGGCTCGTGGAATATGGGCGGTTACACAATTGTTGTCGGCGCGGCAAAGGGGATTGTTCCTTCCCCAATGATTAACGACATTAACAGAATTGACAGTTTGGATTTTTACCTTTCTTGGAGTACAAGCAGACATCAGAAAGCCGATTATTATGAGTTGCAGCAAGCCCGTTCCTCAGGCGGACCTTGGACAACACTCAACTCCGAAATCAGGGACACGGTTTACCGTGTGCACGTTAACAGCATTGGCTCTTATTACTATCGTGTGAGAGCCCGCAGGGATAATATTTGGTGGGATTACTCAACAGTTAAAAAGATAGAGTTGGGTAGCGACAGGGAAATTGTTTTCCGTGTTAATATGAACGTTCGTCCTTTGCACGAAGGGGAAACAGTTGGTGTGCGCGGGAATATCGAACCGCTCTCGGGAATAGAAAGCTTGGGACCTTTTGAAGACCCCGACGGCGACGGAATTTACGAGTACACTGTCAAATTTAATTACGACCGTGTGGGCGAAACTTTGATTTACCGTTTTACCATTGACAGCGCCGGTGTGCTTAAACAAATTGAATCACAAAACAGAGAGCACACAATTACCACAGACGTAGTACAAATTTTACCTGTTGTTAATTTTGACAATTTAAGCAAAGCGACAGAAAAGGTTCCTTTGGTGAAATCTTTTTCCCTTTCACAAAATTATCCCAATCCGTTCGGGGAGGCTGTGGCTTCAGGGAATTCGACAACAATTAAATATTCGATTCCTAACGATGTAGGGATCCCGCATATGCGGGACGAGCTGTTCCTACACATAGCTGTTTACGACGTTTTAGGTCGCAAAGTTGCAACTTTGGTAAATGCAAGGCAAACGGCAGGGGAGTATTCGGTAAGATTTAACGCTTCTTCCTTACCGAGCGGGATTTATTTTTACAAGTTAAGTGTCGGTTCAAAAAGTTTGACAAAGAAAATGATTTTAATCAAATAAAAAGGAGGAAATATGAAAAAGCTATTTTTACTGGCTGGTATTTTATTTATTAGTTCGCTTCTTCCGGCTCAACAAAGTTTGACGTCTATTACCGAGGTGGACTATTACAACGCAACACGTTACTGCGGTGCTCGTAATATTGCGAGGACAAAAGACGGTAACGTAGTAGTTGTGTTCGAACCGGGTTCCGGTTACACGAATATGGACATCTGGTACGCTGTTTACAATTCAGTCTTTGGCAGTTGGGACGTTGCGCAATTAAGTAAATCATCAACTAATGCGACGGGCGTACCGGCTGTTATTGCTGACGGAAACGGACACGTTTTTGCCGCGTGGAAAGAGAAAGCCACCGATGGCAAAAGAAACGCAATGTTTTCCGAGGCTACCTTCCTTGACCAATTTACACACCAATGGTCTGACCCCGTAGTTGCGGACACAATTGACAACAACACAGGTGTGCTTGCAATTGACGTGGACAGTTACGGAAATCCGTTCATTATTTTTTCCATTTGGAACGACCCGGCGATTTTCAATGCGAATATTTACGTTAGTCACAGCACCGACGGAGGAACTACTTGGGTAACGGATAATTTGACTTCGGTGTTCCCGACTCCCAACAAATTACCTTTGAATTACTTGGATGTTAACTTGGCATCGGGGAAAAACGGCGTGATGTACGCTGCTTGGGAAGACAAACCGGAACCTTACACAACTCAATACGAAGTTCTCTTTTCCAAATATGATCCGCAAAACGGCTGGTGGGAAGAGCCTGAAATTGTTACTCCCATTAACGACGGTGTAGGAATTGCCAAATATGTTGACGGCTACGTTCCGACCGACAATGCCGTTTCGGTTTACCAAATGGGACCGGCGGAATATCCGCTTGCCGGCTTGTCCACTGTTGTTTACAACGAAACTTCAACCTCCAAATCTTTAATTTCTTCTTTTAATCCTTACTACGAATTCCCTAATTCCCAACGGGATCAATATTTGAAAGATGTTGTAAATTTCTTTGGCGTCGGACAAAGCGATTCCGTTCTTGTTGTTGACGACGACAACTACCACAACAATGACACTATTGTTACGAAAGTCCTTGACGAAATGGGCGTGCAATATCGTGTCTTCGATTGTGGCAATAGCAGCGGAATGGCTACGGCGATTCCGAGTTTTGACAACGACTTAAGCGGGAAAAAGTTAGTAGTTTGGTTTACCGGCGATGATTACAAAGACCTTGCATTCTGGAACGTTGCTGATCAGGACAATCCAGAGTTGAAAAAATATTTGGACCAAAGTGGTGCACAGCTTTTTGTTTGCGGCAGGAGCTGGATGTACGACCGCTACGGTAACGCACCCGATACTTTGAAAGCAGGAGACTTTGCTTACGACTATTTGGGTATTAGCATTTATGCCGGACAATCGTGGAAGGACGACGGCTTTACTGGCGTAACCCAATTGAATAAGGTTGACAACACACTGAACGTAAGCTCAGTTCAACAGATTACTTGGAAAAATTCGGGTACTCGTCAAGGTGAGCCAAGCATTGCTTGCGATCCTTCGGGTAAGCTGCACATGGTTTATTTCGACGCAAACGGGAATCACATTCTCTACAAAACTTACGAAAACGGTACTTGGTCGGATTCTATTCGCGTAGATGCTTCCGACGATACTGTTCAAGTAATGCGTCCGAATATTTCGATTGATCCCAATTACGGAATTTATGTAACATGGGTGCAGGAAACCAGTAAAAATAAAGATGGTAAAAGAATTTACAATGTGTTTTACGCAACCTCTCCCGACGGCGGAGCTACGTGGAACGATCCCGTTCAATTAAGTAACACAACTTACATGAACGATAATTTCTATTCGGTTAAAAATCCGACTATTGGGAAGAAGGTGCAAAAAGAAATTCCCGGCGTCTTTGACGGAGGAGCGGAAGTGGTTTGGACGGAAGCAAGCCAGAATTCCAAATTAGGTTACTATTTAATGTACGCACGTATTCCTTACGTTGGTACATTGTCCGCTGTAAACGACAACAAAATAAAACCGTACGAATTCTCTCTTGAACAAAATTATCCCAATCCTTTTAATCCATCGACGGTGATTAAATTTACTTTGCCGAAAAAAGAGTTCGCAACCCTGAAAGTTTACGATGTTTTAGGGAAAGAAGTTGCGACTTTGGTTAAAGGGAAAATGTCTGCGGGACAGCACAGGGTTAACTTCTCTGCAAAAAATTTGGCTGCAGGGGTTTACATTTACAAACTTACCGCAGGCAATAGAATGATTTCGAAAAAAATGGTATTGTTGAAATAAAGGGATACCTCCCAATAATCCCTTGCCCTGTCTCGATTGTCCGGTCGGATAATTGGGACGGGGCTTTTTTGTTGGATTTTTTCCTTTGAGGTTTTGTCATTTGTCCCGCATTCACCTCGCCGCTGGTCGGACGGGCTACGCAGTTTGTGGAACAGCCGTGGCGTTATTGACGAATTCTCCAAAGACGCTTTTTGGATAATTGGAGGAATGGATGATTGGATGAAATGGTCTTCATTACTCAGTAACAATCATTTCACTCTGTTAACTGTTCTCTGTTCTCTGAAAACGTCTTACGTCTTGCTTGTCGCGCCGAAGTTAAGCGAAGCGCAAACGAAGGCGGACGTCTCGCGTCTCGCGAAAAACACTTGTCACGGCGTAGCCCGAGCAACGCGAGGGAGAAGTCGGACCTGTCGCGACGTAGCCAAGCGAAGCGAAGGCGAAGTCGGATTTCTCGTTTCTTCTTTCTTATTTAACTCATCTTGGCTTACAAATTGCTCCTTCCATTGTTCTGCCGTTTATTCTGACGGAGATATTTTGGACAAATCTTAAATGAATAATGTGCTCCGTTCTCCTAAACGGTTTAATCGAATAGAGCCAAGCCCAATCAATGAAATTCTTTTCGTCGAATTTGTCCACCGTGAAATAACCCACTTTGAAAGAAGTAAGATTTTGGAAAAAGTGTGAACCTTGCGAAGGCTGAACGTCCATGTCTTCGAAATTGGTTTCAACGATTGCTTTTGCACCGCAAATATCGCCCCAAGTAACGGGAATGCCGAGCCACGGATCCATACTGCCCCAGCGCCCCATGCCTATCAGAACGTAAGAACGTTTTTCTTCTATTAACTTGGAATTAATTTTTCTTATTTCTTCGGCAACCGTTCTGGTCTTGGAACGGTCAAAGTTATTTTTGTCAACAAAAACCAAATCGCGGATATTGTCTGTCCTGCCGTTGCCCAAAACGTTTTTGCTTTTACAGATTACTTTGTCCTCGGGAATTTCTTCGACTTTAATGCTTTCCAACTCGCTTGACACTACGAGAGGGCGCATTTGCAGGATTGCAAATTCTTTCGGTTCTCCCGGCGGCACTGAGAGATTAACAGCAAATTCAACTTCAACCGGCGCTCCCATTCCCCATTTGCCGAGACGTAAAATCGTGTTCAGGATTTCCGGCAGCGGGAAAGTTTTGTGTTTCAACATAGAGGCAAGTGTGAAGATTCTAATTCCCGGTCTCGAAGTTCCGTCATAAATAGCGTGGTTTTGCGGGTCGTAAGTGGAGGCTGTGTACGTTAGCATTCCATCCTTTTCTGCATCGGGAATTGAATATTTACGAATAAATTTATCCTCGGAGAGATGTAAATCGTCCAAATCTTCACTCAGCTCGACGGCAAAAAATTCTTTCTGCGAATTTTTCAGTGTGTCTTCCACGGAAGAAAATTGCATAATGTGCTGGGGATATTTCGGGCAAAATCTTATTGTAATTCCGCCGTCGGTGATTGTTTTACCGAGTCCGAGTGCAACGGAAACCGTCCCGTCTTCCGGTCCGGCAGGGTAAGAAGGATAAAAGTTGTACGACTTTGCCACGCCGGAAATTTCCGGGTAGAATTTTCCGTTACGTTCCAGTCCTTCCAACTTTTGAATTATTACCGCCATTTTTTCTTCTTCAGTGCGGTAGGTTGTCATTCGAATGTAATCCTTTGCGCTGTTGTAATAGGTGGAAGCGTAAACGTGTTTTATTGCATTTAATAATTGCGCTACTCTGATGTGAATGTCGGGATGGCGGTTGGGTAGCATTATTGTTTCGTAAACTCCGGCAAAGGGCTGACCTTGCGAGTCTTCCAAAAGCGAAGAAGAACGCACCGCAATGGGTGTGCGGAGCTTGTCGAGTAATTCGTAAAGTTTGCCGATAATTTCTTGTGGAAAGTTCGGGGCGCTTGTGAACCTGTCCACAAGTTGGTCATCGTTCTTGCAACGCAAAGCAAATTCCAACAGGTTGTTCATCTCAAGGAATTCGTCAAAAACTTCCGTGCCGATTATGACCATTGAGGGAATGAAAATTTTTACGCCTTTAAAACTATCTTTTATGTCAAAGCTGTAAAGAAGGGAGTTCATGAAAGCAAGCCCGCGTGCCTTGCCTCCGATTGAGCCACCGCCCATTCTGGAGATTGTGCTCGAAAAATCAAACGTCTCTTTTTTGAATTCCGAGATTACAGAACGCAGTCGGTTAATCCTAAATTCAAAGAGTGTGTTAATTAGAGTTTTCCTCAACTCCTCGGGCGATTTGAAATCACTTACCTTTTGAGGTCTTAGTAAGTGCGCCAAGTAAAATTCGGTTCTTGCCTTCAACCAGTTCGAGAAGTGATTCCTGCTTGCATGGTAAATTAAGCTTTCGTCCGGAATTGTTTTTAATTTTTCTTCTAACTCTTCAAGATTTTTTGCCCTGTCAACCTCGTTTCCGTTTTTGTCTCTGAAAACAAAATCACCGAAGCTAAAATTATCCTTCATGAAGTTTCTTAAATCGTTCAGCAGGGTCGGGGAATCTTTCAATAAAAATGAAGCACCTGCTTTGTAGGCAAGCTGTTCGTTTTCGGGAACATTCGATTGAATTAAAATCGGAATGTCGGGGTATTCTTTTTTAATTTGTTTTGTTAGTTTCAAACCTGCTTTTCTGTCGGGAATTCCTTTGCGATTGAAATCCACATCTGTGATTATTCCGAGGATCGATTCTTTGTAGCGCCGGTAGTATTTCATTGCTTCTTCGTAATTGGAGCAAAGAATGATTTTTGGGCGTGCCCGCATTCTTAAAAATTTGTGAGGTAGATTTACGCTTTCTTCCAATAAGGCTTGGGATTGCTTGAAAAGCTCAAGGTAAATTACAGGCATAAATGAGGAGTAGTAACGTACGTTGTCTTCTATCATTAGAATGACCTGTACGCCCATTATTTTTACATCGTTCTCGATGTTCATTCTGTCTTCGATGAATTTAATGATGCCTACAAGCAGGCGGTAATCTCCCTGCCAAACAAAAACCTTTTCAAATAATTTTACCTCGGGGGAATTCATTACGTCGGCTAAGTCCTGATTGTCGTAGCCAAGTAAAACAACGGGAGTTTTAATTCCTTTTCTACGCAGGGCTTTAACAAATTCTGTCGCGGACATGTCCTCGATGTGCATCGTAACAATAATAAGTTTGAATCTCTCCTCGCGTTTTAAAATTTTTAGCGCTTCCTTTGCAAGGGAAACTTGGTGTAATTCCGGCGAATGGCTAAGGTTAAGTCCCAAGTATTCCTGCCGGATTAATTCGTAAAGTCTGCCGTCCTCTTCGAAGACGTAAGAATCGTAAAGGCTTGAGACCAACAGGATGTCCGTAACCCGGTAAGCCATTAAGTTGTGAAAGTCTTGGAATTTTGAGTAGCGACTTTTTTTTAGTAAGTCTTTGCTGAGTTTAATTTCCCCTTCGGTCATTCTTTCCCTTAATTAAATGTTTTTGATATTAAAATTTAATTTAAAAGTTGTAATTGAAAAAATTATTAGTTAAAACTTGTGATTAATGAATTGTTACTTCGACAAAAGAAAAAGACATCCCTTCAAGGTTCTTTCGGAAACTCCGCGTCGTAAGCCTCTACGGTTTTATGTTACCTCTTCGACCTCGAAGTGGCGGTGCAAAAAACAAACGTCATTGCGAATCTCGACTTGTCGGGATGAAGCAATCTGTTGTTCATTCAGCTTTTGGTTCTTTGGCAGACAGATTACTTCGCTCCGTTACACTCTGCTCGTAATGACAGTGGTGTCTTACAGATTGCCACCCCCGCATTCTGCAGGGTCGCAATGACAGTGGAGTGTCACAGATTACCACGCTCCTCCGACAAGTCGGAGTTGCTCGCAATGACAGCTCAAGTGCTTTTTGAACAACCCCAAATGACAAATAACTCAGTTGCAACTCTGTTCACTGTTATCTGTTTACTGTTCTCTGCATAAGATTAACGTCTTGCCTCTTGCTTGTCGCGCCGTAGTCAAGCAAAGCGCAGACGAAGGTGGACGTCTAGCGTTGAGTCCATTTCTTATTTCTGGTTTCTAATTTCTCATTTTTTTAATCCTCAAAAATTCCTTATTTTAAACAATAAAATTTTCAAGGAGGTCAAATGAATAGTAGTTATTTCGTCGGCTGGGGGACTTTATCTTTAATTAATGCCGGTTTGGCTCAGTGCAAAGGGCGTAACGGTTTAATGTGGTGGTTTGCTTCTTTGTTCATTGGTCCCATTGCTACATTTTTGATTGTAGTACTTCCGCCTTTGAATGAATAGGATTATTTCCTTTTACTAAGAAATAGTTCCAGTAATTCTTCTGCGGCGGAAGTTGGCAAAATTTTGCCGGAGAGAATTTTTTCTCTTAGGATGTCGTACTTTTCTCTGATGTGCGGGTCTTTGTAGAAAATCTCCAAAAGACCGTCCTCAATTATTTTTTTCGTCCAAGCCAATGCTTGCAGTTTTCTGTTTTCGTAAAACACGCCCGAACTTTTCGTAACAGTTTCGAACTCTTTAATTATTTTCCAAAGTTGGTCAATACCCTTGCCTGTTAATGCCGAGGTGGTAATTACTTTTGGAGTCCAGCCTTTTGTGTAGGGTCGTAGATAATGGACGGCACTTTCGTATTCTTTCTTGGAAAGCTCCGCAGCTTGCAAATTTTCACCTTCGGCTTTGTTTATTAGAATGCAGTCGGTTAATTCCATAATTCCTTTTTTAATGCCTTGGAGTTCGTCGCCTGCACCGGGAATTAAAACAAGCAAAAAGAAATCGACCATTGAGCGCACTTCCGTTTCGCTTTGCCCGACGCCAACTGTCTCGATTAAAATAGTATCGTAACCGGCTGCTTCGAGAACGGTAATGCTCTCGCGGGTTTTTCGTGCCACTCCACCCAAAGTTCCGCCGGTGGGAGAAGGTCTCACAAAGCAATTTTCTTCTCCGCTCAATTTTTCCATTCGGGTTTTGTCGCCAAGGATGCTGCCGCCGGAAATCTTACTACTAGGATCAACGGCAAGCACGGCAACCTTGTGTCCTTGTTTAATAAGGGATAGTCCGAGTGTTTCGATCAATGTACTTTTCCCCGCGCCGGGCATTCCGGTAATTCCAATTCGCAATGAGTTGCCGGAGTAAGGAAGGAGTTTGTTTAAAATTTGTTTGGCGATTGCGCGGTGTTTTAATGAATTGCTTTCCACAAGCGTGATTGCTCTTGCAAGGAGCGCCCTGTTGCCGTTTTGCACGCCTTCAACAATTTTCTCCGGTGAAAAATTCGAATTCTCGGAGCTGTTTTCCGATGAAGAATATTTTTGGGCTTTAGCCTGCGATTCGCCTTTTACAATTCTTGCCGCGAATTCCTTTCCGCCGCTTTCCGGCTGCCAGTCGGGTTTCTTAAAATCTCCTTCGTTCATTTATTCTTTCCCCGCCTTACCTTCTTCAAAATTTCTGATTCTTTCTTTCGTCTCTTCAGGAATTGTTAATGATATTTTTTTTCTGTAATCGTAAGCCACTAATTTTGTTGAAGCAAGGGCAGCGACGAAATTTTCACCGTTTCTGTTGCCTTGAATTACGTGCCTGAGCTCAAAACTTTTTTCACCCATTTCGTACATTTTGGAAAAGACGTTTACCGTGTCCCCCATTTCCAAAGGGCGGAGGTAGGAGATGTCAATCCTTGCAACCACTGCGCCGAAATCAAGATTATCTTTCGGAAATTCAACCGCACAGCCGAAGTAATCGATTCTTGCTTCTTCAAGGTAAGAAAGGTAGGATGCGTTGTTTACGTGTCCCATTGCGTCGAGGTCGCCGAAACGGACTTTTAACGTTGTAACACATCTGAATTTTGTTAAGTCGAATTCGAATCTCATTTTTAATCTCAACAATAAAATTTCTTTTTCTTTCGTTCGAATAATAATTATATTTGAGGAGTAATCAAAAGTTAGAAAAACGAAAACAACTACGCGAAGCAGTAATATTTTGGAAAAAAAGAACAAAGTTTTGATTATTGCCCACAGGGGGGAATCGTTTGATGCGGTGGAAAATTCGCTTGGTTCGGTAAAACTGGCTTGGGAAAGAAACGCCGATGCCGTTGAGGTTGACGTAAGACTAACGAAAGACGATGTAATTATTGCCCACCACGACGTTTCAATTAAAAGAAAGGGAAATAAAAAGCTAAAAATCACCAAGCATCGTTCGGAACATATTTTTAAGGTTAATATTGGGCAAGAAAATTCAGGCAATTCCGGTTTCGAGAAAATTCCAACTTTGAAAGAAATTTTGCTTACCGTTCCAGCCGGGAAAATATTGTTCATTGAAATTAAGCCAAAAAAAGGTGTGTTGAAACCGCTTGAAGATTTACTGCGGAATTGCAAAGTGCCGAAAGGACAAATCCGTTTCATTAGTTTTAATTTTGAATTACTTGTTTTGTTGAAGAAGCATTTGCCCGAATACAAATATTATTTGATTTACAGGCATTGGTTGCCTGTTCCGTTTAAGTTGGAAAAGTTAATTTCAAAAGTAAAGTATGCTGAGCTCGACGGTCTGGACTTGCACTACAAGTTAATTAGCGCGGAAGTAATTCGGAAAGTAAAAGCAAGCGGATTGGAAATTTTTACTTGGACGGTCAACGATTTAAAACTTGCAAAACAGTTTGTTAACTGGGGCATCGAGGGTATTACTACAGACCGTGCCGGTTGGATGAAGAGAAACCTAAATTCGTAAAATAAAAAACCCGGAGTTTCCTCCGGGTTCCAAGCGAAATAATTTTTCCTTTACGAACCGAGACTTTTGTACATATCTTCTATTAAGTCCGAGTAGCGTTGCTCGATTACTTTTCTCTTTAATTTTAGCGAAGGCGTCATCTCGCCGGTCTCGATTGAGAAAGGATGATCAAGTAATGTGAACTTCCGGATCCTTTCGTACGAAGCGAGATTCTTTTGGAACTTCGCAAATTCTTTTTCGAGGAATTCGTAAATCTGTTTCTTTTGCACGAGATCTTTTTCGTCCTCGTAAGGAATACGGTGTGCGTCTGCGTATTCCTTAAGCGCTTCAAAATCGGGAACTACAAGCGCAGTAATGAACATCCTTCTGTCGCCGATAATTACAAACTGGTCGATGTACTTGCTGGCGAGGAACATATTTTCAATTGGCGTAGGAGCAATGTACTTTCCGCCGGTTGTTTTGAAGAGGTGTTTTTTCCTGTCTGTAATAATCAGGAAACCCTCGGCGTCAAAAACACCGATGTCGCCTGTGTGCAGCCAGCCGTTTTCGAGTACTTCCTCGGTTTCTTTTTTCTTTTTGTAATAGCCTAGCATAATGTTTGGTCCGCTGGCAAGAATTTCACCGTCCGCGGCAATTTTTACTTCAACGCCGGGAATGGGTTTTCCTACCGTCCCGAATTTGTAATCGTCGGGTCTGTTAACCGCAATTACAGGGGAGGATTCGGTTAGTCCGTAACCTTCCAAAATTAAAATTCCAACTGCTGCAAAGAATTGAGCTAAGTCTCTTGAAAGAGCAGCTCCTCCCGAAATGAAAAATTTCAGCCTTCCGCCTGTTACGGCTTTTAATTTTGAAAAGACTAACTTGTCTGCCAATTTGTGTTTTAAATTCAAGGAAACGGGAATGGAAGAATTTGTTCTGACCAATTCGGAATATTCCTTTCCTACTTCAATAGCCCACTCGAAAATTTTTCTTTTCTTCTCCGATTCTTTCTCAATGTTCTTGACTATTTTGGAATACATCCTTTCGAACAAACGCGGAACGGCGGTCATTATTGTCGGCTGTACTTCTTTCAAGTTTGTTGCAATTTTTTCAATTCCCTCGGCATAAGCAATTGTGGCGCCGCAGGCAAGGGCGGTGTAGTAACCTGCCATTCTTTCGAACACGTGGCACAGGGGTAGGAAGGAAAGGAAAGTGTCTTCTTTGTTCATGTCGAATAATGTGTGAACGGACATAACGTTCGAAATGAAATTTTTGTGTGAAAGCATTACCCCTTTCGGTTCGCCCGTTGTGCCGGAGGTGTAAATAATAGAGCACAAATCGTCTTCGTGCGCAAGTTTCAAGTTTTCTTTGAAGAAGTCGGGATTTTCCTGTCTGTAACCGCGTCCGAGATCTTTTAATTGACGGAATGTGTAAACGTTTTCGTGTTCCGCCGCTTCTTCAATTTCGTTCATTACAACAATAAATTTCAAGTCCGGACATTTGTCGCGTATTTTCAAAACTTTGTTCATGTGGAATTTGTTGGAAACAATAATTCCCACCGAGCCGGAATCTTTAAGCATGTATTGAATGCTGTCGGCTGTGGAAATTGGGTAGAGCGGAACATTAATTGCACCCATTCCAAGCATTGCATTGTCGGAATAAACCCATTCCGGTCTGTTCTCTGAAATTAAAGAAACTTTGTCGCCGCGTTTTACGCCTAACGAAGCTAAGCCCATTGCAATTAGCTCTGTCTCTTCGTACATTTCGGAATAACTAATCCCCTGATATTTACCTTCTCGTTTTACCAACAAGGCAGGCTTGTCAACAGTGGGCCCGAACACTTGAGTGATGTGGTAAAAAAGCTCGGGAACGGTTTTGAAGTCTTTTAGTGCTGACATTTATTTCTCCTGATATTTTGAATAAAATTTCTTTCCCGTTCAAAAAATAACAAAACCCAAATTTCAATTTAATAAATTAAGTGGGTTTAATACAAGCTAAAAAATTATGCGCAAGTTTAAAATCAGCGGTAAAAAATAATAGAAATAAGAAAGAAGAAACGAGAAATAAGAAATGGCTTTACGCGAGACGCGAGACGTTAGACGCTTTCAGAGAACAGTTAACAGTGAACAGAGAAAAAATGATTGTTACTCAATAATTGTGATTCTTCCATCCTGTCATCCAAGAGCACTCGCGCAAACGGGACTCTCGGATAATTGGAGGAATGCATTATT
>JALWGH010000293.1 GCA_027013735.1 Melioribacteraceae bacterium | reverse complement strand
TTCCTTGGGTGAATTAATTTATTGGCAAAGTCGCCATCGTTAGTTAAAACCAAAGCTCCCGTAGTGTTAAAATCCAACCTGCCCACAGGAAAGATTGTTGCGTTGGTTTTGATTAATGAAACAACCGTTTGTCTGCCCCGCTCATCTTCCGTAGTAGTAATGAACCCCTTAGGTTTGTTCAGCAAAAAATAAACTTTCTTTTCCGGGCTGATTTTTTCACCGTCAAGCAAAACATCGTCTCTTTCGGGATTGATTTTCATTCCCAGCTCGGTTACAACTTTCCCGTTTACGAGAACCCGCCCTTGTAAAATCAACTCGTCGCTTTTCCTGCGGGAAGCCGCGCCGCATTCGGCAAGATACTTGTTAAGCCTGACTTGATTCGTTTTCATTTATTCCTTCTTCTAAAATTTCTTCCTCAACCGCATTCTTGAACAGTTTTTCCTTCTGCTCAATGAAATCCTGATCTTTCATAATCTCTTCAATTTCACGCGGCTTGGGCAAATCCGTGATTTTGTTTAATCCGAAATATTTCAAAAAGTTTTTGGTTGTAACGTAAAGCAACGGTCTTCCAACCGTGTCCGCCCTGCCTTTAATCGTAATCAATCCCTTTTCCAACAGAGTGTTAATCATATAATCGGAATTAACGCCTCGAATACTTTCAACCTCGGGTTTTGTAATAGGTTGTTTGTAAGCAATAATGGCAAGGGTTTCAAGCGCAGCGTGGCTCAAACGCCTTTTGCTCTTTTCCGTTGAGAGATAGCCCACATACTTGGAATATTCCGGCAGTGTGCCGAAAGTAAAGCCTCCGGCAAGCCTCAAGATTCTAAACGGACGATCGGTTTGCTCGTAAATTTCGTTCAGAGCATCAACCTGCCGTTCAATTTCTTTCTCCTTGATTTCAACATCATCGCCGTCAATTTCCCTGATAGCAGCAATAATTTCCTTTGCCGGCAGGGGCTCGTCCGAAGCAAAAATCAAAGCCTCAATAACCGAGTTGTATATTTTCTCCATCTTTAATCCCGTAAATCATAAAATCGTTAAATTTAGTTGACTCTTCAATACCTATTGCACCCAACTTAACCAATTCAAGCAGCGCAATGAATGTAACAATAATCCTCAGCTTTTCTTTCATTCCTGCAATCAAATCCAAAAAGTGCACGTAAGTCGATTTGGTAACGCGCCGCAAGATGAACTCAATCTGTTCGTCAATCGTAACATTAAATTTTTCAACTGTGTGAACGGGCTCGTCCTTTTTGTCAAGCAAAGCCGTCTTAAATGCTTTCAACAAGTCGTAAATAGTAATGTTCTTCAGCAACTTTTCAACATTTTCAACTTTCTCTTTTTCGTCCGCTTTGAAGTAACTGCGGTAATAAATTTTTCTCTGATTCGATTCCATGTAAGAAAGTTCTTCAGCCATCTCCTTGTAACGCTTGTATTCGAGCAGTGCATTAACCAAATCCGTCCTGGGGTCAATTTCCTCGCCGGATTTGTCCACCTCGCGGGGAAGTAACATCCTGACTTTTATTTGCATTAAAGTCGCAGCCATCAGTAAAAATTCGCCCGCCACTTCCAAATCCAACTGTTCCATCATGTGGAGGTAACTCATAAATTCGGAAGTAATTTTCGAAATCGGAATGTCGTAAATATTCAGCTCGTCCCTTTTAATAAAAAAGAGGAGCAAGTCCAGCGGACCTTCGAACTGATTTAATTTAATCTTGTACATTATCCCAAATTCATTGCTTTGTGAACTTCGTCCATTGTTTTGACGGCTTCTTCCTTGGCGCGTTTTTCGCCGTCGTTCAGAATATCTTTGACCTCGTCAATGTGCGCTTCGTAGTAGTTTCTTTTTTCAATGAACGGAGCTAAAAATTCGTTTATTTTGGCAGCGCATTTTAGTTTACAATCCACGCACCCGAGCGCTCCGCTGCGGCAACCGGCTTCAATTTCGGGAACTTCGGCGGGGTTAAACTTTTTGTGGTATGTAAACACAAGGCAAACTTCCGGACGCCCCGGATCGTTACGTCTGATTTTTTGCGGATCGGTAACCGCTTTGCGTAATTTCTTTTCAACGGTTTCCGGTTCGTCGGAAAGCAGGATTGTGTTGTTCAAAGATTTGCTCATTTTAGCATTGCCGTCCAAGCCGGGAAGTCTCGCAAAATTGGAAAGCAATGCTTCTGGCTCGGGGAAAACATTTCCGTACTGATTATTAAAACGCCGCGCTATTTCCCTGCTGATTTCCACATGCGGTTTTTGGTCTTCGCCAACAGGAACGGCTTCGCCTTTGTACAAAAGGATGTCCGCCGCCTGCAAAACGGGATAGCCCAAATGTCCGTAAGTA
>JALWGH010000292.1 GCA_027013735.1 Melioribacteraceae bacterium | reverse complement strand
ATCCTCCACGCGGCGTTGCTGGGTCAGGCTTTCGCCCATTGCCCAATATTCCTCACTGCTGCCTCCCGTAGGAGTCTGGACCGTGTCTCAGTTCCAGTGTGGCTGATCATCCTCTCAGACCAGCTACTGATCGTAGCCTTGGTAGGCCGTTACCCTACCAACAAGCTAATCAGATACAAGCCCATCCCTAGGCGCCCGAAGGCATTTAACAACATCACCATGCGGTGCCGCTGCATTATTTGGTATTAGCCTCGATTTCTCGAAGTTATCCCAATCCCAGGGGTAGGTTACTTATATATTACTCACCCGTGCGCCAGTTTACTCCCTCGACGAATCTCGGTTTCTCCTTGACTTGCATGTGTTAAGCACGCCGCCAGCGTTCGTCCTGAGCCAGGATCAAACTCTCCGTTGTAAGATTTTATTCAAACTGTGTGTAACCTGAGTCGAATCACTAAAGTCTTTCTCTTTAGTCTCTCACTCTGTCAAAGAACTTTCGAAACGGACTCGAAAGATAAATTAATCATTTTCTTTTGTCAAGCCTAATCAACAAAAATCCGTTTCCTCAGTGCGTCATTTTCAATCTGTCAATGTGCTAATTTCATTTAAACACATCTCCAAATTTACAAGTATTATTTTAAAAATGCAAGAAAAAATTAAAAAAATTTTTAAAATTATTTTTCCTGCCTATTGGACTTTAAAGAACAATCATTTGCTTTGTTATTATTGCTGTTTATCATCACATTGTTTTTCAAAGCAGGGCATTTTACAAACATTTACCAAATAATGTTTCAATCCAATGGTATTATTTTTCCCCTTTCGAACATCGGCTGAAAGTTTGTTGCTTAATCATCTTAAATATTCTTTTTGTTTTTCCGTAAAAAATCATTCTTGTTCAATACCTCATTCGAAATACATTCCCAGCACTTTGACTTAATCCCCTTAAAACTTTTTTGTTTTGAGCAAACCGCCAAAAATTCCCGGCTAATAAATGCCGAGATTTTCACCGTAAAATAAAAAAAGGAGCAATCCAATTTTTGGGATTGCTCCTTCTGAAAAAATAACCGCAAATTCCAAACAGATCCGCTATCTTAGAAGAATCATTTTCTTTGTGGCAATAAAGTTACCAACTTGTAATCTGTAAAAATAAATTCCGCTTGCCAAATTACCGGCATTGAAAACAACGCTGTAATTCCCGGGACTTTGTTTTTGGTTAACCAGCGTTGCTACCACGCGACCTAAAACATCATACACCGTCAGGTGTAGGGACAGCTCATGAGCTGTCCCTACGGCAGGAACTGAATATTTAATTGTCGTTGTTGCATTACCTCCGGGAGCGGTATTGCCAAAAGGATTGGGGTAGTTTTGCTCGAGTGCAAATTTCACAGGCAGCATCTTTGTCTTTTCCACATTCGTAAGGTGTTTCTGTATTTCAAGATTGTCGATAGCCCAGCCCCAGCCGTTTGTTTCATCGTCGGCAAAAAGCCTGAAACGTATTAATATTGTATCACCCGCGTTGTACGTGTCCAGCAAATTTATCTGGTGATTCAAGAAAAGCGTGGAGATTCTTCCGCCGTTTTTGTAAACATTCAACCAAGTAGAATCGTACGAGGCATCGTACCCGGGCGCAAGAGGAGTCCAGTTAACGCCGTCCTTGCTACCTTCAACAATTACGTAATCGTAGAACAGCGGGTCTCCAAATTGTGCACCTGCCATGCCCGGTTCAACAAGAGCAATGTCGTCGTAATTTAAAAAAGCATCCGTCGGTTGAACAACGATTGGAATTTTTAACGTGTAAGTAACATCCTTTTTGTTTTCGTAAGGATGTTTGGAATGAATTGCCGGATTTTTAAATCCGAAGTAACGCTTAATCACAAAATCATCTCCGACAAACGCGCTGTCGTTAGTCGAAAAATCATTTACGTAAAACTGTTGTGGGTTTGAGATTGTAAATAATCTTTTAGTGAAAGTTTCCGTGAAAATCCTTCTTCCGCCGTCGTAGGAAACAACCGAGAAGAAATATTTCCCTGTCTTGTCGGGCGCAAAAGGAATGATAAGCAGAGTGTCCTTCACGTCGGAAGTGATTAAGGTTTTAATCGGGTGGTTGTTTACAAGCACTTGTGTGGAGTCGTAAACGTCGCGAAGTTGAATTTCGTAAGAGAGAACTCCCGGAGAATAATTGACTTTTTTGAGTACGGGAGCAAGTTTGACCGCCGGCGGTTCGTAACCGTTCAGTTGCGGGAGGGAGACTGTCCAAACTCCCCTGCCATGCGTTGCAATAATCACCTGATCATTAACAATCTCCATATCGTAAACGGCAACGGCAGGGAGATTGCTTTCCAAGAAATGCCAGCTTTGTGCATTGTCCGTCGTTTCAAAAATTCCGATTTCCGTTCCCGCCCAAATAATAGTTGTGTCGTAAGGCATTACAAGCAAGCTGTAAACCGCAACGTCGGGGAAACCCGTGGAGCTTTCGTCCGAAGTGCCAAAGCCGGAAATGTCGTGCCAAGTTTGACCGAGGTCTGTTGTCTTCAATATTTTCGGCGCATCGGCAAAAGAAAAAGTCACGTAAGCTGTTTTCGGATTGAACGGGTGAGTTGCCAAACCGGTTAACCTACCCATTGACACCTCAGTGTAACCGTTGGTTTTGGTAAAATTAAATCCTCCGTTCGTAGAGACAAAAATTCCTCCCGTGGGATTAAGATTACTCCCAACCCAAACATATTGCGGGTCGGCAAGGGAAATTTTTATTTGGGAAAAAGTGCTTGTTCCACCAAAAGAACCGCCCGAGAGTTTAACTAACCGCCAAGTGCTGCCGAAATCCGAAGAGCGCCAAACGCCCGAAGAGCCCATTAAAAAGACAAGATCGGCATCTTGCTTCGACTTGGCAATTTTCGTAAAGAAAGGAGCTTTGTCCGAGCCCACGTCGTCAACCGTTCCCACAACGGAATGGTAAGTTTTTCCGCCGTCAAGCGAACGGGCAACATTATTGTACTGTGAGGAAACGAGAATTTTGTTCGGGTCTTTGTAGTTCCAATCGGCTTCGTAGCCGTCACCGCCCCATTGGAAAATCCACTGCGAAAGCGAATCCGCCGAGACACCGGAGGGTGAACGCCAAGTGCTGTTATCCTGCATTCCGCCAACGTATTCGTCGGCGCCGTTTTTCTTGTCAACGCCGTAAAATTGCGTTGTGTTGTAACCGTTGCACGGTTGGGTAAAGGAATCGCCGCCGTCCGTGGAATAAGAAACTCCGCCGTCGTTTCCGTTTACAAGCATAAATTCTTTATTTAATGTGTCCGTTTTAACAATCACAATGTTGTGATGATCAACGTGGACATTTCTGTTCTTTCCGCCGTATTGTCCGTAACCGTCGGCAATGGAGATCATCTGGATTGATTCCACGCCGGTTAATTCCACTCTCCAAAGGCTGACTCCGCCAACAAAGCAAACGTCAACATCGTAAGGATGTGCGGCAATTGTGTTGTCGTACCAGCCCTGCCCCCCAAGCCAATCGTAGCGCGGTTCAATTCCCGTCCAGTTTTTGCCGCCATCGGTAGAGTAATAGAACGTTGAGCCTTTCTTCCCGCCTTGTGCGGAAATGTAAACCCTGTTGTGGTCAACCGGAGATACGGCTAATTCAAGTCTCCCAACTTTACTAATGCCGTTCGAATATTTCTGCCAAGTTTTCCCGCCGTTCAAGGATTTGTAAACGCCAACAGTATTAACAGTTGCGTAGTAAATATCAGGATTTACCGGGTCAGCAACAATTTGTTCGATGTTGTTAGAGCCAGTTGCCAAGACGGCATTCCAAGTTTCTCCGCCATCGGTAGAACGGTAAATTTTGGAACTGAGCGCCCCGCCGTTAAATCCCAATCCCGAGGCTGCAAGAACGATATTCTCATCCTCAGCGTTAACCACAATGCGCATAATATTTTTAAATTTTTTCGGGTCGGTAGTAGATTCTAATTGCTGCCAAGTTTCTCCTTTGTCCGTTGTTTTCCAGATTCCCGTTCCGTCAATTTCATCGACATTGTAAAAGCCTTCTCCCGTTCCAACGTAAAGCACGTTGTGGTTCGAAGGCGCCATTGCGATTGTGCTTGTCGCAAGGTTCGGCAATTGGGGAGTTAAGTTAATCCAGCTTTCTCCGGCATTTGTTGTTTTCCACACACCGCCGCCTACTGAGCCAACAAACCAAGTGCGCGCAGTCGGATCGTCCGGGTCAATTACAATTCCGCGCGTTCTGCCTGAAATATTTCCCGGACCTCTTTCAACCCAGTGCAAGTCAGAGCCTTTTACCGAAATACGTTTTAGATCTTTTGTGGACTTTAATCCCCGTGCTTTCAGCAATTCCTTTATTCTGTAATTAGGCGGGTAAGTAGGATTTTCTTCCCCGTTACGCGTGCGGATGTCGTGCTCGTATTGTGCAAAAAGATCGGGATGGTCTTCTTTTTCTGCTTCACCGGAAAAGTTTTGAATATCTCCGGTTAACTCCGCCATCTCAAAATTCTTTTTGAATCTTTCAATTGCAAACTTAATTTCTTTGGGAGAATTAAAACGCCTGCTAAGTTTGAAGTCCGTTTTGCTGTCTTTTAACAATAGGAAAGAAGCGGTTAAAAATATGACAAAAACAAATGTTGAGAAATGTTTGAAACTCATGAATTTCTCCGAATTATTATTTTTAAAATATTTTCGCTTTACTAATTATATCCGCAACGCAAGGAGCTTTTGGGGAATCAGCAAAAATCTCTTGCCACTAAATTTAAATTAGGTGCTGTCCAAAAGTATTTCTCAGAAAAGTGACAACTTAAAAACTTTTTATTTTCTACAAATATTAAAGACCTGCCTGTCGGCAGGCAGGTTGTCACGTAGTTTTACTCCTCGAAATGACAGTTCAGATATTTTTAGAACAGCTTCTATTAATTAATGTCCGGTAACTTTAATGTGTAATTCTTTTAATTGTTCTTCACTTACTTCCGAGGGGGAATTGTCCATTAAAGACAAACCGCTTGTTGTTTTCGGGAATGCCATTACGTCCCTAATGGAATTTTCTCCGGCAAACAGCATTACCAACCTGTCGAAACCGAATGCAATTCCACCGTGCGGTGGCGCACCGTATTTAAAGGCGTTCATTAAGAAGCCGAATTTTTCCTGCGCCTCTTCTTCCGAGATTCCTAATGCTTTGAACATCTTTGCCTGTAAGTCTGCGTTGTGGATTCTAATACTTCCGCCGGCAATTTCGTTTCCGTTAAGAACAAGGTCGTAAGCTCTTGCCCGAACTTTTCCCGGGTCGGATTCAAGCAAATCAACATCTTCCAATCTTGGGGAAGTAAAAGGATGGTGCATCGCGTAATAGCGTTTTGTTTCTTCGTCCCATTCAAGCAACGGGAAATCGGTCACCCAAAGTAATTTCGGCGGAGCATCTTCTTTAATTAATTCCAAACGCCTTGCCATTTCAAGACGGAGCGCACCCATTATTGAAAGCGCCTTAAGCCGAGGTCCGGAAATAATGAAAATCAGATCCCCTGCTTCTGCGCCCATTTTTTCGATTAAACTTTTCTTTTCTTCATCGTTGAAAAATTTTGCAACGGGAGCTTCCAACCCATCCTCTTTTACACGCATCCAGATTAGTCCGCCGGCGCCTAATTTTTTAACAAAGTCCGTGAGAACATCTAATTGATTCCGCGTGTAATTACCGCACCCTTTTGCCAGTAGTCCTGTAATTATTCCTCCCTTGGCTAAAGTATCGGTAAACACTCTGAAGCCGGAATTCACGAATAAATCATTTAACGTTACCATTTCCAAATCAAAGCGCAAATCCGGTTTGTCACTGCCGTATTTCTCCATTGCTTCGTCGAAAGATAATCGGGGAAGCGGAGTTTGAAGTTCGGTTCCCCAAATTTCCCCGAAAAGTTTTTTCATTAATCCTTCTACAATTTCGAAAATGTCCTCAACATCAACAAAAGACATCTCAACGTCTATTTGTGTAAATTCAGGTTGCCTGTCGGCGCGTAAATCTTCGTCCCTGAAACATTTTGTGATTTGGAAATATCTGTCGTACCCCGAAACCATTAGAATCTGTTTGTAAGTTTGAGGCGATTGAGGAAGTGCGTAAAATTTACCCTTGTGTAATCTCGAAGGCACAAGAAAATCCCTTGCTCCCTCTGGAGTACTTTTCATCAGCATCGGAGTTTCGATTTCAACAAAATCATTTTCGTCAAAATACTTCCGTACAATCTGATAAACTTTGTGTCTTAAAAGCAAATTCTTTTGCATTCTCGGGCGACGTAAATCAAGGTAACGGTATTTCAAGCGGAGATCTTCATTAACATCTATTTCATCTTTGATTTGAAATGGTGGTGTTTCGGCTTCGTTCAGAATGACAAGTTTATCAACTTTAACATCAATCATTCCTGTCGGAAGACTCGGATTTTCGGTGTCCTCAGGTCGATGACGAACAACGCCTTTAACAGAAATCACATATTCACTTCTTAATTTCTTTGCTAATTCGTGAGCTTCGATGTTAAAAGCAGGTTCAAAAACAACTTGTGTAATACCATATCTATCCCGTAAATCGATAAAAATCACCCCTCCCAAGTCCCTCCGGTTATCCACCCAGCCATTTAAAACAACTCTTTCTCCGATGTTTTTTTCTCTAAGTTCACCACAGGTGTGTGTTCTTCTTTTGAATTCCATTTATTAGCTCCTGAAATAATCTGATTTTTAAAATGCAAAGATAGGAAAAAGGACGCACTTTTTTAATTTGTTCGGGGCAATAGTTCAGGGTATGTTTTGAAATTTAATGATTCGAAAAAGATTTGAGTAACTTTAATAATTTTTTCCCTGATTTCAAAAGTGCCTTGTAACTGTCTTTTTGCTGTTTCTTTAAAGAATAGTACCCGCTGGCTATATTTTGAAATTTTGTGGAATAAATAACCTTTTTGTAGGTTATTTTTTTGTTAATGAAATTATAATTTGTCATTAATAAAGGTAAAACAAATTCATTGAAATATTGAAAATAGTAATCATCGAGAAATTTCGCATCGGATAGCAGTAATTGATAGTCAACAATTTGTTCCCTAACATCGTAATTGGAAATGATGTTTAAATTTCCGCTATTAATGATGTTTTCGTAAGTCCCCGTTTTAAATGTAACCATTGAGACGGTTGTCATTTTATCCAATAATCCGTTTGCCAAATTAAGAGTAATGTTTCCGTTTTTAATTCTCTTTAGTATCGGTGTTACATCTTTAATCCAAAGGCTGTCTTTTTGAATCTTTTTTAAGAGTT
>JALWGH010000291.1 GCA_027013735.1 Melioribacteraceae bacterium | reverse complement strand
ATTGGCGGGGGACTTGTTTTCGACGGTAATATTTACAGGGGCTCATCCTACTTTGCCGGCGAAATCGGGCACATGAAAGTTTCCTCCGATGGTTACTTGAATTTAAAAGCCGGAAAGTCCACGTTTGAAAATATTGCAAGCCGTACGGCAATTGTAAAAGCAATTAAAAAATCTCTGAAAGAAAATCCCGATTACAACTCAACCTTGCGCATTAAGAAAAAAATAAAAAGCAAAGCGTTAGCTAAAGCTGTTAAGGCAAAGGACAAAATTGCCGTTTACCACATTAAACAGGCAAGTAAGGTAATAGGCACGGTACTCGGAAGCCTCACGACCTTGCTAAACCTTGACACTATTGTGCTTGGCGGGGGTGTGTTGGAAGCAATGTCGGATTTTATGATGCCCATTATTGAAAAATCGTTTTACAAAGCAGTATTGGAAGAGCCCGGCAAATTTGCAAAACTTCACGTAACTAAATTAGGCGACGACGCACCGCTTTACGGAGGCATTGCCTTGGCGGAAGAATTTTTAGAAGAAAAATAATATTAGAAAAATTTGGTTTAATTATTTATTCTTGGAGGAGATCTATGCAAGAGTCAATATTATCACATATAGCCAGTAAGTTTGTTTCGCAATATGAAAATGTTGCTAATAGCAGCATTGCTTATTTGTTAAACAAATATTCTTCGGCAAGGGAAGCATTAAAAAATATTCTCGATTTTGAGGATGTGCCAATTTATTATGTGACTGAATTGGACAGTAAAATAAACGGAAGACCTGATGTAACAGGTATTGATGCCAATGGTAAGAAAAAAATAATAATAGAAGGTAAATTTTGGGCTAACTTAACAGAAAATCAGCCGAATAATTACTTGAAGGAAATCACAGAAGATGGCAAAATCCTATTCTTAGCCCCAGAAAAAAGGAGTAATTCATTATTACAAGAAATTAAAAATAGGATTGGTGAAAAGGAAATTGAGAAAGTTGTTGTTTATTCTTGGTTAGATTTCATTAAGCTGATTGAAGTAGAGAATGAAAAAGACTATGACAAGTATTTAAAGGCAGACTTATTACAAATAAAAAAATTATGCGAAAAAATGGATGTTGAGGGAATGCCTCCTTTGAGTAGTTCTGACCTTGATCCAATGAATGGAAGGATATCATCAAACTTTGCCGATATAATTGACGAGTGTAATTCAATTCTTAGAAATTGGTCATACTCCAATTTTGACGGACTTAAATCAACAGCGAAAAAATATGGATATGGCTTTTATTTTTTGGCTTATGATTTTGGATGTTATCTTCATTTTGATACTCAGAAATGGTATTTAAGAGAAAATCATACGCCATTTTGGTTACTTGTGACAGATAAGGACTGGGAGGAATCTTTTAATATTCAACATTATTTAAAAGAATATGATAGAGGTAATTCTTTTGGTTCAGAATATGGGATAATTTTAAAACCGGGAATGGATAAAACACAAGTTATCGATCATATCGTAAACAAAACAAAAGAAGTATTAAATTATCTAAATAGTAAATTAAATGAACCTGAATCTGATAATTAACTAAAACTCAAAGACTGTTAAGAGTAAAATTTTGCACAGTCTTCAATTATTCATGTAATACATCAAAATGAACGGAGCTTTTCCTCAAATTTTCTTTCAACAGTTTCCAACTCTTCCGTTGCGTTTGTCCATTCATCGTAAGCTGTTTCGAGTTTGCTTTTAACTTGCTGATACTCATTGTTCTTTTGTTTGGACAACCCGGGATTGGAAAAAATTTCTTCCTGCCCCAACTCGTTTTCGAGACGTGATTTTTCTTCCTCAAGAGTATCTATTGTTTTTTCGAGTTCGGAGATTTTTTCTTTCAGCTCTTTTGTAGCTTTGTATTTTTCCGTTCTCAGTTCGGCTTCCAATCTTTTTCTCTCTTTTTTCGAGGAAGTCTTTTTCTCCTTTTGTTGAACTTGTGATGAGTCATTTTCAGTTTCAAAACGTTTGGAAATGTAGTAGTCGATTCCGCCGTAATATTCTTTAATACGGTGGTTTCTAATGTCAACTATTTTCGTTACAAGGTTGCGGAGGAAATCGACGTCATGCGTTACTACAACGAGCGAACCGGAAAAATCCAAAAGCGCATTTTTCAACGCTTCTTTGGAATCGAAGTCGAGGTGGTTTGTCGGTTCGTCCAGCACAAGTAAATTACTGCCTTTCAGTAAAAGTTTTGCCAGAGCCAATCTCGATTTTTCCCCGCCCGAGAGGACTTTTACCTTTTTGTAAACATCGTCTCCCGTAAATAAGAAAGCTCCTAATATTGTTCTTAATCTTCCTTCGGACAAATCGCTGCCGGCGCTTTTCATTGTGTCCAACACGGA
>JALWGH010000290.1 GCA_027013735.1 Melioribacteraceae bacterium | reverse complement strand
GATTTCTTATTTCTTGTTTCTGGTACAGGTTTAAAATCGGTGGCAAAATTTCAAAGACTTAAAAATACAACAATTGGCGAGCAAGGAGATTTAAGAAATTCGATGAGTAAAGGGAATCGAAAAAAAGATTTACAAAAGTCATTAGATGCTCAAAAATCTAATGACTTTTGTAAATGGATGAAAATCAGGGAAAAATAGCGTATTAGTACTAATTTAAGGAAGGTTTTATTACCAACTCACCCCCTTTTTCCCCCTCTCTTTCTAAGAGAGGGGGACTCTGCTTTCCCGAAATTTTCAACTTGGTTTGAAAAGGGGGAGAGTTCTGAAAGGAAAAGAAGAACAATTTTTAAAATAATTGAAGCGTGTATTTTTTGCCACCAAATTTAAACTTGTACCAAATTTAAACTTGTACCCCCAATTCGCATTTTCCACTCTCCCAAATCTTGACTTTAAGAAATCAATCAAATATATTTGTAAGCTCTGTAAAAAATATTATCTCGATTTTGGAGGAATAGTAAGTGAAGCAGGAAAAAATAACAAGATTTGTTAAATCCGAAGACGTAGAAAAAAAATGGTACGTTGTTGATGCTAAAGATCAGGTGCTTGGTCGTTTGGCTGCAAAAGTAGCAACAATTATTAGGGGTAAACACAAACCTGAATTTACACCTAATATGGACAACGGTGATTTCGTCGTTGTTATTAATGCCGATAAGGTTAAAGTTACCGGCAAAAGAGCTGAAATGAAAACCTACATCAGACACTCCGGTTATCCCGGCGGTCAGAAGGTTACTTCTTTTCAAGATATGCTCAAAAAGAATCCCGAATTTGTTATTCGCCATGCCGTAAAAGGAATGCTGCCGAAAAACAGACTCGGAAGAAAAATGATTAATCATTTGAAAGTTTACGCCGGGGAAGAACATCCCCATGCGGCACAAAAACCGGAACCTTTAAAGTTTTAATTTGGAGTTTTGAATGGAAGATAAAATCTTTGTCGGAAGAAGAAAAAATGCAGTGGCTCGGGTTTATTTAAGAACGGGCTCCGGCAAAATAACAGTTAACAAAAAAGAATTTGAAAAATTTTTCCCGATTAAAGAAAACAGGGACAGCATTGAACTGCCGCTCAAACTTACCGAAACGCTTGGTAAGTACGACATCTTTGCAAACGTAAAAGGCGGTGGCACTACCGGTCAGGCGGAAGCCATTAGACTCGGTATTGCAAGAGCATTGGTTGACATTAATCCCGATTTCAGGAATGTTCTCAAACCGGAAGGTTTGTTGCGCAGAGACCCGAGAATGGTTGAGCGTAAAAAATACGGACAACCCAAGGCTCGTAAAAGATTTCAATTTTCGAAAAGATAATTTCATTTTCGGAACTTTCGATTTAATTAAATTACAAAGTGTCGCTTTTGTTTAAGCGGCACATTTTTTAAAAACAATCATACTTTCGGATCCGTTGCCTGTGTCCCGGAGAAATGGGATGGAAAACGGAGGAGAAGAAAGTAGGAGAAAAACAGGAGAAACATTATGGAAAAAATTGACTTAAGGCAATTATTAGAAGCCGGTGCTCACTTTGGGCACTTAACCCGCCGTTGGAATCCCAAAATGAAACCCTACATCTTTATGGAAAGAAAAGGGATTCACATTATCGATTTAAAGAAAACCCTCAAAGCGCTGGAAACGGCAGGACAATCCATTTCCGAGCTTACGGCTACTGGTGCAACCGTTTTGTTTGTCGGTACTAAAAAACAAGCAAAAAGCATTATTGCACGCGAAGCTAAAAGAGCAGGAATGAATTGGGTCAGCGAGCGTTGGCTTGGCGGTATGCTCACGAATTTCCAGACTATTCGTAAAAGCATTAAGAGAATGCAGAACATCGAAAAGATGGAATCCGACGGTACGTTTGAGAAAATCACTAAAAAAGAACAATTGAAACTTCAACGTGAAAAGGACAAACTTAAGAAAATCCTTGAAGGCGTTGAAACAATGAAAAAACTTCCCGGCGCACTTTACATCGTTGATATTAAGAAAGAAGCAATTGCAGTTAACGAAGCGTTAAGGTTAAACATTCCTATTTACGCAATTGTGGACACAAACTGTGACCCTGACCCGATTAACTATGTTATTCCCGCAAACGATGACGCCGGAAGTACGATTGAAATAATTACCAAGTACATTGCAGATGCCGTAATAGAAGGTGTTCAAAAGTACAAAGAAGTTGAGGCGGAACAGAAAGCCGAAGCCGAAAGAGAAAAGAAAGAAAAAGAAGACCGCAAAGAAGCTAAAAAGAAAGGCGGTAAAAGCCGTGTTCGTAGAGTGAAATTCGATTCCAAAGACGGCAAGAAAGTAGAAAAAGAAGAAATAGTTGAAAAGAAAGAAAAGGCTGAAGAAGAAAAGAAAACCGAAGAGGCAAAGGCTGAAGAAACAAAAACCGCTGAAACAAATGCCGAAGAAGTAAAACCGGAAGAAACAAAAAGTGAAGTAAAAGAAACAAAGAAAGAAGAAACCAAAACGGAAAAATCCGATGCCGAGGAATCGAAGGTAGAAGAAACCGAAACAAAGGAAGCTGAAGCAAAAGAAGCCGAAGCTGAAAAAAATTCCGAGGAAGAGAAGAAAGAAGAAGAAAATAAAGCGGATGAGAAATCTTCCGATGAAAAAAATGAAGAAGACAAGGAAAACAAAGAATAATTGAAATAAGAGGAAAATAGATTATGAACATTTCAGCAAAAGACGTAAAAGCCTTGCGCGACAAAACCGGCGCAGGGATGATGGATTGTAAAAAAGCTCTTACGGAAGCAGGCGGAGATTTCGAAAAAGCAATTGAAATTCTTCGTAAAAAAGGAGCTTCCGTTGCAGCTAAACGTGCGGAAAAAGCTGCTAACGAAGGAATGGTTGTAACCAGAATATTTAACGATGGTAAATCCGGCGCAATCGTGGAAGTTAACTGCGAAACGGACTTTGTGGCAAAAAGCGACGACTTCGTTGAGTTTGCCAACTTTGTTGCCGACGCAGTAGTAAACAACAAGCCGGAAAACATCGAAACTTTGTTGAACGTCGAGACCAACGGCAAAAAAGTTGCCGAGGCTTTGAATGACATCATCGGAAAGATCGGGGAGAAAATTGAAATTTCCCGCTTTGCAATTGTTGACGCCGAAAACGGATTGGTTGTGGATTACGTTCACCACGGCGCAAAACTCGGCGTGCTTGTTGTTGCGGACAACGTCAAGGATGAATTTGCCGAAGAACTTGCTGCAATCTTGAAAGATGTTGCAATGCAGGTTGCTGCAATGAAGCCGTTGTTTGTTACGCGCGAGGAAGTTCCCGAAGACGTCATCAACAAAGAAAAAGAAATTTACATGGAAGTTGCCCGTAAGGAAGGCAAACCGGAACAAATTCTCGACAAAATTGCTACCGGTAAATTGAACAAGTATTATCAGGAAACATGCCTTGTTGAACAAGCGTTCGTTAAAGATAATACTAAGACTGTCGGGCAGTTGATTGACGAATTTAACAAAGCGCATTCGGCGGATGTTAAGATTGTTGCCTTCAAGCGTTTTCATCTGAGCGACGAGAACAAAGCGTAAATCGATTATTTTCGGAACGTAAAATGTCGAACGCTTTTTGTTTTCCGCTAATGTTCGTTTCGTCCTTTATTGACGGGACAATTCTTTAATTCAAGAATTGGAAAGGTCTTATTTTTCAATAAGACCTTTTTTTTTATTAAATTGGAGAAGTATGATGAAAGAAGATTTGAAATACCGTAGAATATTACTAAAACTCAGCGGCGAATCGCTAATGGGAAGCCAAGGATTTGGAATTGATCCTCAAATGCTTTCCTTTTTTGCCCGTGAAATTAAGAAGGTTCACGATATTGGCGTGCAGGTGGGAATTGTAATCGGCGGCGGAAATATTTACCGCGGATTAAACGCCGATGCTCACGGAATTGACAGGGTTACCGGCGATCAAATGGGAATGCTTGCTACAATCATTAATGCGCTTGCTCTGCAAACCGCTTGCGAGAAAGCGGGAATATTTACACGCTTGATGACCGCAATTAAAATGGAGGAAATTGCCGAACCGTTTATTCGCCGCAGGGCAATACGTCACTTGGAAAAAGGTAGGGTAGTAATTTTCGGAGCGGGTACCGGAAGCCCTTATTTTAGCACGGACACTGCCGCATCCTTGCGCGCAATTGAAATTGAAGCCGACGCTGTTTTGAAAGGCACTCGCGTTAAAGGTGTTTACGATTCTGACCCGGAAAAAAATCCGGAAGCAAAAATGTTTGAAGAAATTTCTTACCTTGACGTTCTGCAAAAAAACCTAAAGGTAATGGACCTTACGGCAATCAGTCTTTGTAAAGAAAATGATTTGCCAATCATCGTTTTTGACATGAATGAAGAAAATAATTTGTTGAGAGTTGTTAAAGGCGAACCGGTAGGTACTTCGGTTGGAAATTTGGAAATTAAATTAAAATAATAAACAAATTTAAGGTGAAAATATGACGAATCCGATAGTCAAAGATGCCAAACATCGAATGGGAAAATCCGTTGAAACTTACAGGGAAGAAATAGCCAAAATACGTACGGGAAAAGCCACTACGGCTTTGCTTGACGGTATTAAGGTGGATTATTACGGCTCTCCCACGCCATTGAATCAAGTAGCAAATTTGACTGTTTTGGACGCCCACACGCTTGCAATTACTCCGTGGGACAAGTCGATGATTCAGGAAATTGACAAAGCAATCCAAAGTGCGGATTTGGGATTAAATCCCATTAACGACGGAACGAACATTAAAGTTCCAATTCCGCCTTTAACCGAAGAACGCAGGAAGGAATTGGTCAAGTTGGTCAAGAAATATGCCGAAGATGCCAAAATAGCGGTTCGCAATGTTCGCCGTGATGCTAACGAACATCTTAAAAAAGCTGAAAAGAATAAGGAAATCTCCGAAGACGAACGGGACGATTTGCTTGACGAAGTTCAAAAAATCACCGACGAACACATTAAAGAAATTGATGAGATTACCGGACTAAAGGAAAAAGAAATTCTGGAAGTCTAAGTAACAACGAGCCGTTTCGAAAGAAACGGCTTTTTTAAATGACCAAACTGAAATAGTTAATTGAGGAAAATGAAATGAGTGTTTCGAGAGAAGAAGCATTGGATTATCACAGCCGGGGAAGAAAAGGCAAAATAGAAGTTAGGGCTACAAAGCCTTGCTTTACTTCCCGAGAGCTTTCAATGGCTTACACGCCAGGCGTTGCTGAGCCATGCAGGGAAATTGAAAAAAATCCCGACGATGTTTACAAGTACACGGCTAAAGGCAATTTGGTTGCCGTGGTTTCCAACGGTACTGCCGTTCTCGGACTCGGAAATATCGGTCCGCTTGCAGGCAAACCCGTAATGGAAGGAAAGGGAGTGTTATTCAAAAGATTTGCCGACATTGATGTTTTTGACATTGAATTGAAGACGGAAGATCCCGATGAAGTAATTCGCACCGTTCAACTTCTTGAGCCGACTTTCGGCGGAATTAATTTGGAGGACATCAAAGCCCCCGAATGTTTCTACATTGAAGAAGAGCTTAAGAAGACGATGAACATTCCTGTTTTCCACGACGACCAGCACGGGACGGCTATTATTTCCGCTGCTGCGTTGTTGAACGCCGCTGAAATTGCCGGCAAAAAATTGGAAGATATGAGAATGGTTGTCTCCGGCGCCGGTGCTGCGGCTATTGCTTGCACAAAGCTCTACATTACTGCCGGATTGAAAAAAGAAAACGTGGCGATGTTCGATTCCAAAGGCCACATTCACCTTGGCAGAACCGATTTGAACAAGTACAAAATGGAATTCGCCACCGAAAACCGTTACGAATCGATTGCCGAAGCTCTTAAAGGAGCGGACATTTTTGTTGGTGTTTCCGTCGGCGGACTTTTGACGAAAGAAATGATCAAGTCCATGGCGGACAATCCGATTGTTTTTGCAATGGCAAATCCCGACCCGGAAATTACTTACGAAGACGCAACCGATGCGCGCCCGGACGTAATAATGGCAACGGGAAGGAGCGATTACCCGAACCAAGTTAACAACGTGCTTGGTTTCCCCTTTATTTTTAGGGGTGCTCTCGACGTAAGGGCAAAAGCAATCAACGAGGAAATGAAATTAGCTGCCGTTAAAGCTCTTGCCGATTTGGCTAAACAGCAAGTGCCGGAATCGGTTTTCTCGGCTTACGGCGGAAAGGAATTTTCTTTCGGTAGAGAGTACATTATTCCCAAACCTTTCGACCCGCGCGTGCTGTGGAACGTAGCTCCCGCAGTTGCCAAAGCTGCAATTGATTCCGGCGTTGCAAGGGTTCAAATAACAGATTGGGAGGCTTACAAAGAAGAGCTGAAAGAACGCCTCGGACTTTCCGAGCAAGTAACTCGCGTAATGATTCACAAAGCAAAACAAGCACCTAAGAAAGTTGTTTACCCCGAAGGCGAAGAAGAGAAAATCATCCGCGCTGCTCACGCCGTTTACAAGGACAGAATCGGTTTGCCTATTCTGCTCGGTAACGAAGAGACGATTAAGGCGAGAATTCAAAAAACCGGACTTCCTCTCGAGGAGTTCGAGATTGTTGACCCGTTGAAATCCGACAAGGCTTCCGTTTACGCTCAGCAGTTCTTTGAGATGCGTCAGCGCAAGGGAATTACTTTGCACGAGGCAATTGAAAGGATGAAAATCAACAATTACTTTGGCGCAATGATGGTTAAGAACGGCGATGCCCACGCTTTGATTAGCGGACTTACTTCCCACTATCCCGACACAATTCGTCCTGCTTTGCATTGCATTGGCGTTAAGGAAGGAGTTAGCGTTGTAGCAGGTCTTTACATCGTAATTATTCAAAGGAGAGTTTTCTTCTTTGCTGATACTACGGTAAACGTAAGACCTGATGCCGAAACGCTTGCTGAGATTGCAATATCCGCTGCGGATGCCGTTCACGATTTCGATATTACGCCGAAGGTTGCAATGCTTTCGTTCAGTAACTTCGGAAGTGTTCGTCATCCCGAATCGATTGAAGTAATGAAGGCGGTGAAACTGGTTAAGGAAAAACGTCCCGAGCTGATTGTTGACGGCGAAATGCAGGCGGACACGGCAGTTGTACCTGAAATAAGCGAGAAGGAATTTCCCTTCAGCGCTATTAAGGGAGATGCCAACGTGCTTGTATTCCCCGATTTGAACTCGGGAAATATTTCTTACAAACTCTTTGAGCGCCTGACCGATGCAACGGTAATCGGTCCCATTCTGCTTGGAATGAGAAAGCCCGTGCACGTGCTTCAGAGAGGTGCTACGGTGGACGATATTATTAAT
>JALWGH010000289.1 GCA_027013735.1 Melioribacteraceae bacterium | reverse complement strand
CGGCGGTTGAGGAATATTGAAGCCGGAGTCGTAATTTCTCTTTGCCCTGCCGAAAGTCTCAAGAATGGAATCCATTCCGGTGTAAACCCAACTGTTTTTGTAAATATTTCTATTGTCCGTTGTTGAGCCGTCAGGCAACTCAAAAGGACCTTTGTCGTTCGAACTGTCGTAAGCCTTTTTCCAGCGTTCGCCAATTTCAATACATTTTTCACGGCTAAGTCCGCTTACGCCTTCTGCTTCCACAATCACAACGCTGTCTCCAAAGGGAATGTCGAAAGGTCCGTAAGCAATCCACACATTTGTTCCGCCTGCATCATTGTGAATTGTAAACGGGTCAACTCTGTCCGTAATGGAAGTCAAATGAGATTCGTCAAATCTGTCCGTACCGCCAAGACCTTTGTAAGGATGCCCTGACAACATTGAATAAAGCTGAACCATTTTGGTTTCGTCCTGCATATCGCCAAGGCTGGGGTAAGTGTCCCCTGCGTGCCAGCCCAAAACGGCAGGCTGGTAAGGGTCATCCGTTTTGTCCGTGGCACTTTTGTCAACGTGTAAAATCACCGTACCAGCAAACTGAGGAGCGTTTAATCTTCCGTAACCTTTAACATCTGGACCACCGATATTATCGAAAGCATTTTTGGAAGATTGCCCTGCCCAGCTAAAGCCGCAACGTAGCCAATCAACAATAGGATTACTCTCGGTGATTTTTTCTCCAACGTGTTGCGGGTAATCTTCTCCGCGTTTTGTTACCCAAGAGTGTTTGCCCCAGGATTGCCCGTCGCCGATTTTGTAAGCTCCTTCGCGGCAAACGCTGTAACGTGTTCCCCAACTTATTCTAACGCCTTTCAAATCCTGATGCAGTTCAATGTCGTCGTCGTAATCGGTGTTGCCGGTATTCTTAAAAGTAAAAACTTTAATGAAATAATTGTCGTGATATTGTTGAGAAAAGACGTAAATTTCACGCTTCATCGTTAGCCCGATGTTGGTGTTGACGACATTAATGATTTTTCTGTCGCACACCAAATTCGGGTCGTACTCGTCAATGTCGTTCAAGTACCTTGCCGTAATATTGTTGCCGTCAACGTAAACCGTCGGCGGTTTGAACTTTGCAATTTCTTTCAACTCTACAGGGAAGAGGGATTTGCCCACATAATCCAGAGCAAAGTAAATTCCGTACTTGTCCCAATGCTCGCCTTTCTCGTCCGTAAAATCATCAATTGCAATCCAGCTACGTTTAATTACCGCGTTGTCGGTGTAGGGATAATCAGCGGGCCATTTTAAGCCTTCGTAGTAGGAATTATTCCAAGCTCTTTCCGAGCCGTAAGCCGAGAAATGACTTTGCAATGAGCCAATTCTAACGTACCTTTTTTCAGTTCCCGCAACCTGCGCCAAAAGGGCAAGCGTTGAAAGGTTCAGAAAAAGAATCAAACAATATTTAAATATTTTTCTACTCATAGGATTCCGTTAAAAATCTATTTTAATTCCGAAAGAAATTTTCCTTGGATTCAGGAAAGTCAAAGATTTTATGTTAGGCATATCGATGTACGATTTTGTTGCTCTGCGTCTATCGTTCCTCGCCTTGATTGCCGGGTCGTTATTCGGATTCGGTTCAAGCGGGTCGTAAGGCACATCGTCGGGTCTGTAATCCCCGATTTTGTCGTCCCCGTGCTCAATTCCTTCTTCCCACGAAAAATGGAGCGATTCCATGTAAGCGTTGTAATCGTAAACATCGGAAAAGCCTGCACTGCTAAGATGTTTCGTGTTCAAAACATTTGTAACATCAATGTAAAAACGGAAATTCATTCCGCTAATTTTCACGTCTTTTGAAAGTCTCATATTCAGATTGTACCAATCTTTCCATTGAACGTTGTCAATAACACCGGGAATATTGTGAGGGTTAAATGTCGAATAAGCACCGGTTTTCCAATCGAATAAAATGTTTAACGTCAAAGATTCGAACGGGTGGAAACTTCCTATTCCCGGACCAAAATTTTCCGGCGTGAAAAATTCAATGTTAGCGCGTGCGTAAGGTCTGGGATGCGGGCGCGATTGGTACGGATTGAGTTTCAAATATTCCCTTTGTTGAACAGGGTCTTCGTAATATTTCAACAATCCGAAATAGCCGGAAGTTGTAACATCGTAAGTATAGTTAACAAAGCCCCTAACCCACGCACCTCTTATTTTTGTAAGAGTAATTTCAAATCCGCGAATGTCGGCGTAATTGTTGTTTGCCGCCTTGTAGTAATGAACCGAGGAATTCAAGTTCTGATAGTAAATCCAGCCGGGTTGGTTCGTAACGTCTTTGTAATAAGCCGCAATATTCAAAAGCAACAAATCGAGAATATTCTGGGAATAACCCAATTCGTAAGCAACGGTCTTTTCCAATTCCAGTGTAGGATTACCAATGTAAGTAACCAATCCGTTGGATTCCCTCTGCAAGCGGAATCTGTAAGATGAAGCCGGCTCGGAAAGGAAATGCCCGTAATTAAAGTAGAGTTTCGAATTTTCCGTAATCGGGTGGGAAACACCTAATCTCGGGCTGAAATACCAGCGTCCTTTAATTCTGTCTTTTTCAACATCCTCTTCAATAAGGTTGCCGAAGCCGGCGGAGAAATACTTGTCGTATTCCGAAAGTTTGTACCAATTGGAATTCGGGTCTGAATATTCGGCGCGCACGCCAAGGTTCATAATAAAGCCTTCGAATTCCATTTTGTCCTGTGCGTAAGCACTAAATCTAAATGGGAACAAGCGGTAAACCTGAGAGCGTGTCCACGTGTTCATTGAAGGGCTGTAAGTTCCTGCGTCGATGTTGAAATCGTTGTAAACAAATTCAAATCCGGTTTTAACTTGATTTGTGTGATTAACCTGCGCAGTTAAATCGAAGCGCAAGGATGTAGTGGAATTCACACTGCGGTCTCTACCCAAGTTCATCCAACCGCCCATAATCATTCCGTCAATTCCGCTAACCGAATACCCCCAGTAACCGTAAGGAGCTTCGTCAACGTAGTAGTCGTCAAACAATCTGTAACGTTTGGTTGTGTCTCTCAAAGCTGTTTGGAAAGTCTTGTAACGGTTTACAAGATATTCAAATTTCAAATCGTAATACATTAAAGGAGAAATTACGTGAGTAAGTTTAAAGCCAAACATTGAGCGGAAAATTGAGCTCGGGCTAAAATAGCCGGGCATGTAGAGCATTGCGTTCCCGCTGCTGCTGTTCAACAAAGAAGCAACTTCGCCAACGCCTTTCAATACCCTGCCTGTCGGGATATTCCAATTGTAAGGCGAAACGGAGTGAATTTCGCCGTAGAAACCACTGGCAATTAATTTTATTGATTTTGTAATGCTCGAATTAATTTTTCCTCTTATTTGAGATTCTTGGTAACTGTCCCTCGAAAGCGGGAAGACAAACATATTTCTCTCTTTGTAGTAAGAAAGGTAGAATCTCATTTTACCGAGGTAATTGTAAAGCAACGGCACCGGACCGCCAAAGCCCATATCCAAAACGTAATCCGGTTTGGTAATGTCGCCCGTGCGTCTGTGCTGCCATTCGTAAATCCGCATTGCTTCGGTAGGAGTTAAATCGTTGGTCGGGTCGTTATCTTGGAGCGTGGCATCGGAAACAGCATTCCAGCCGTCGAAGTGAGGATACTGTTGTTGTGTGTAAGTATCCCACGCACCGTTGTTCGTGCCCGTCCACATTACCGCTGGGTCAAGGTAAGGTCTGTTAAAATAGGAATATTTGTCGTAAACCGAATTACCGAAATGTTTTGGTCCGGCGGGGGTGTAATGAACATTTATTGTAGCTGTGTATCTTGAAGCAGGACCTTCCTTGGTAATAATATTTACCAATCCCGAACGCAGGTTTCCGTATTCGGCATTAAAACCGCCTGTTTGAATTTGAACTTCTTTAATTGCACTCAAACTAACGGCTGCGTAAGGAATGTTGGAACGTTCGTCGTTTTGAGTAAGTCCGTCAACGTAAAACACAGTTTGATTTGCTCCGCCGCCGCGTACGATTATTCCGTCCCGTCCGCTTTCAATTCCTGCCTGCAGAGTCAAAACAGAATTAATGTTTTTTACCGGCAGGGAATTAATAACGGCAGCCTCGATGTTCATTTGACTGTTGGAAACGTCCTTACGTACAATCGGTTTTTGAGCTACAACAATAACTTCCTTGCCTTGAATTACCTTGCTCTTTAATTTTGCGTTAACCCTTGTTGTCAAGTCAATAATAACACGAATATTTTCAACGAGGTAATCCGCGTAACCGACCATTGAAAATTTTATCGTGTACTTTCCCGGGGGAACGTTTAATATTACGTAATTGCCGTCCGCATCGGTGGAAGCGCCCATTTGTGTTCCAACCAGAACAACATTAACGCCCGGCAAGGGTTGATTTGTTTGAGCGTCAAGAACCTTGCCTGCAATTTTACCTGACGTTCCTCCGTACACGGAGAAATTCAGAACAAGCAGGCTGAAGACCGCTACAAAAATACCTTTTAGAATATTTGATTTTCCAAACATAATTTATCTGATAATTACAAATTTCTTAATAATTTGTTGACCGTCAGGGGTGCTGATTACGGCAATGTAAATTCCGCTAACTACAACCTGTCTGTAAGATGTTACGGAATTCCAAGCTTCATCGCCCGTGCCGTTTGTGTGTTCAATCGTATTGATTAAGTCTCCCCTTTCGGTGTAAATCCTGATTGTACAAACAGGCGGAATGTTGTAGAACATAATTCTGTCCGGTCCGCTATCGCCGAATTGCAAATCCTTTGCGCGAATGTTGTACGGATTGGGAACTATTCTGATTTGCGACAAAGCAGTTCCGGGAGGACGTTTTAAGTTTGCCGGGTTATTCGTCATTGTGTAGAATTTGCTGCTTTCGAGCGGAACGCCCGGCTTAATGTTGTTCGTGCTTCCGTCGTCAAAGGAAGTAATGTAATAATAATAATCAAATCCTCTTGCAAGCGAAGTATCATCCCAAGTGTTGTAATTACCCGCTTTAACAATCGGATTGTTTGTACCCGGTCCGCACTGGTAAATTAAATCGTAAGTGGTATCCGGCTTGTTAATTGCACGGTAAATTCTGTAGCCCATAAAATTCGGCCAGCTCTCGGCGTTAGACGTCCATTTTAAGTTAATTTTATTACCGCCTGAAGTAACAATGAACTGATCCGGTGGAGGCGGCGGGGAAGGTACGTTAAAGCCGCTGTTGTACGCAGCTATTGCCCTTCTAAACGTTTGGAACAGGGAGTCTTTTCCGGTCATTACCCAAGCGTCTTTGTACTGGTCTTTGTCCGTTGTTGTTGAACCGTCGGGTAATACGAAGGGACCTTTGCCTTCAAGCCAGCGTGCACCGATTGTGTAACAACTGTCGCGGCAAAGTCCTGCAACGCCTTCGGCAACAACGATGTGAATGCTTTCTCCTGGAGCTAATTGATAAGGACCGAATCCCTGTCCTTGAGAATACCCGCCGGCAGTGTTGCCGTACTGGTCGGCGTAGCCATTTCCTACTTGTTGTGCCATGCTAACAGGTGGTTGTCCGGCCGTCATCGCGGCGTATTCTTCCGCCATTTGCTGTTCGTTAAATTGGTCGTTGTTGTAATTTATTTTACCGTCCGAATCAACTTCTTTTGTTGTGTAAGGTTGGTTAATGTCGTCGGTTGTGTCTGCAGGACTCGTATCCGCGTGAAGTACAATCACACCGTCGAACTGTGCTGCGCCCAATCTGCCGTCTGCGGGGTAAGTAGCTGTTCCTACGTTGGGACCGCCAATGTTGTCGTAACCGGCGGAAGAGTGCTTGCCAAGCCACGAAAATTGAGCTCTGAACGGATTTCCGTTGTCGTCCTGCATTACGTAATCGTTCATTGTGCTTTGTCCCCAGGAAGTTCCTTGAGGCAGCCAATAGTAACCGTATGGTCCGCCTTCCCTGGTAGGAGCATAACGGTATTGGAAGAAGACCATAAAATCTTCAAGCGTTTGTTCGTTCTTAGTGCCTTCCTTGTCAATAACGCCTGTATTGGTAAATGTGTAATCGTAAATAAAATAATTGTCATTGTATTGTTGAGAGAAAGCGTAAATTTTTCTAACCATTTTCACGCCCATCGAGGTGTTTACCTCGTCAATTAAAAGACGGTCGCACGGAAGGTTTTCGTCCACACTGTCAACAAAGTCCATAAAGTCAAGTTTGCCGGCAGGCATACCGTCCACGTAAACTCTCGGGTGGTCGAATTTACCGACAAGCTTAAACTTAACAGGCATAAATTCACTTTCCTCGTTCATTACGCGGGGACCTTGGTGAACAACTTTGTAATTAAACGTTTTGCCTGCGCGTTTGTCAAAGTAATTTTTAGCACCCAGCCACAAACCCTTTGCAGCTTCGGTGTCCTGATACAAATACTGCGCGGGCCATCTCAAGCCATCCTGCTGGTCGGGGATTTGGTGCGTACGTCCAAGTTCAATTTCGCAACCGGCGCTCGAATACCAACTGTGCAGCGAGCCGACAGCCAGCCAGCGTACTTCGTCGCTGACGTAAATGTTCGTAACCGATACAACCAAAATAAAAGTGAAGAGAATTGTTAATATTCGGTTTCTTGATTTTCTCATTTTATTACCTTTAATTTTTATTCTCTCGTGTAACATTACAATCTGTAACTTATTGAAAGTCCGAAGTAAATATCCCTTGGGTTCAGGAAGGTAAAGAAAGTTTGGTTTGGCATGTCGATGTAAGCCTTATCTTCCAATACCTTGTCGAGTCTGCTTTGAGGCACTTGCTGCCATGCCCCGTTTCTGTATTGCATGTATCTTTTCGTCGAAGCATCGTAATAAATTGCCCTTTCGTTAGGCTGAATCTTCGTATCGTTAATACTGGAAATCCATTCCATCGGAACGAATTCCACGCCGTCTTCGCGGTAATCACCGGGTTGGTCATCGCCGGGAATGTTGTTGTAACCCAAGTTTCCAACTTGCGATTCGGGCATGTGCAATGACTGCATGTAATAGTTGTAGTCGTGAATATCGCGGAATGACAGACCCGAGAAATGTTTGAAATTAAACACGTTGCTGAAATCCATGTAAAATTTAATGTCGAATTTACCGAAGTTGAAAATCTTTGAGACCTTCAAATCGACATTGTAGTACGGTTTCCACTGAACATTGTACTGAATTCCGGGAACATTGTTGGGATTCCAAGTAAACCAGCTTCCTGCAACCCAATTGGAAATAACAAGTAAATGCCAATCTCCCAAAAGATTTCTGTTCATAAATTTAGGACCGAAATCCCTTGGCGTGTGGAAGTCGATGTAAGATTTAATTCTCGGACGCGGACGCGGTTTGCTTTGAACCGGATTCCTGGCAAGGTACTCGCGTTGTTTTGCAGGGTCTTCGTAATAAATTAAAGAACCGAAGTAACCCGAAGTTCCAACCCTGTATTCGTAGTTAATATTACCGGTAACCCAGCGTCCGTAAATTTTTGACAATCCGGCTTCAAAGCCGAAAATATCTTCGTAACTGTTGTTTGTCAATTTTTGGTAATTTACTTTTCCGTCAAAGCTAATGTAACGGATGTAAAGCTCTTGGTCGGAAATATCTTTGTAATAAGCGGAAAGGTGAATTAAATACTCTTTCAAAAGAGCTTGGTCGTAACCTAATTCGTAAGCCACGGTTTTCGACAACGGAATTGTGGGATCGCCTATTAACTGTAGCTTGTTTCTAACGTCTCTCTGAACCCTAAAGAGATTCTGCGAAGTACCCACCTGACGATAGTGTCCGTAGTTAAAGTAAAGTTTTGAATTTTCCGTAATCGGGTGGGAAATTGCAATACGCGGGCTAATCGTAAATTGACCTTTTGCATTTGCTTCAAATTTATCGTCGTCGCCTGGCTTGTAGTTCTGCGAGAAAAAGTCCCTGTCGTAAACCGGCACGTCGTACCATTTTCCGTTCGGACTAATGTAATCGGCAATAAACCCGATTGTGGAAATCCACCCTTCGAATTCAATTTTATCTTGGAAATAGAAAGAACCTCTGTAAGGAGAACGGTTAATTTCCGTCCAATAATTACCTTCCGGCAAGAAGAAGTTCTGCATTCCGAATTTCATTTTGAAATCGTCCAATGTAAATTCCGCACCGGTTTTAATCTGGTTGTGGTTGTCAATCTGATTTACGTAATCGCCGCGGATTGAATAAGTGTTTATCCGGCTGTAGTCGCGTGAAGTAGCAACTGCACCGCCCATTGAAAGACCGCCGTCAATCGAATAAACCGGACGAGGCCAAAATCCAATTGGCGCTTCGTCAACAAAATAATCGTCGAACAAGCGGTATTTCTTTGTAGTGTCTCTCAATGCGGGAGCGGAAGTAAAATACTTCTTCCCGATTTTTCTGATTTGAATTTCGTAAAAAGAATGCGGGTTTAAGACGGTTGTCAACTTTGCCGAAATCATGTGGTCGTAACGAGCCGTGGGGCTGTAATAAAGATCCGTGTAAATTCTCCACGGCACAGTAAAACTCGACGAATTAACAATGCTTGCAACTCCGCTTACTGAAGAGAAATACCCGGTCCCTCCTGCCCTAGAGGAAGAAGTAGCGTAAGTCTCGCCGTAGAGACCTAAAATATTCAGCTTCATTCCCTTGCCAACGTCGGAAGTTAACTTAACCATAAAACTTTGATCGGTTAACGCATCCCGCGAGAGCTGCATTAAATACATATTTTGCTGGCGTTTGAAGGATGCGTAAAATCTTAAATTGCCGAGATATTTTGAAACCAACGGCACGGGTCCTCCAAAACCGCCGTCGATGTAATAATCGGGCTTTTTAATATCGCCTTGTTTTCTGTATTGCCATTTAAATATTCTTTGTGCTTCTTCCGGCGTAACGTCGTTCGTCGGGTCATCGTCCTGCAATGTTGCTTCTGAGAAAGCAACCCAGCCGTCAAATTTCGGATATTGCCTTTGTGTGTATTTGTCCCACGCGCTTGTGCCCGTCCAGCAAACTTTAGGATCGAGATACGGACGCAACCAGTAAGAATTCGGGTCGTAAGGGGAAATTCCAAAATGCTTGGGTGCGGGAGGACTGATTCTAAAATTCAACGTTCCGCTGTATTTGTGCTTATCCCCTTCACGTGTAACAACGTTAACCACACCGGAACGAACATTGTTGTATTCGGCGTTAAATCCTCCGGTTTGAACGGAAACTTCCTGAACCGCACTAAGCGGAATATTTGAAATAGGCGTATTGGAACGTTCGTCGCGCATTACGATTCCGTCAACCATTAGAAGTGTTTCCGACGAAGAACCGCCGCGAATAGAATAGTTGGAACTAACGCCTGCCTGCAATCCGATTACTTGTCCCACGCTTGTTACCGGCAGAGCTTCAATTTCCTTTGCGGTAACACTTGTTTGACTTGCGGCAACGTCTTTTTTAATTACTTCTCTTTTCGCAAGCACGACAACTTCTTTTTTAAGTTCAAGGCTTGTGGGCTTTAATTTAAAATCCACGTTTGTTGTTCTGTCTATTTCAACTTTAACGCCTTCTACTACAACGCTTGCGTAACCGACAATCGACGCTTTTACTTTGTAAGTGGCAGGCGGTACGTTCAAAATGGTGTAATAACCGTTAACGTCCGTTGCGGCGCCCATTGTGGTTCCAACAATTACCACGTTAACAAAAGGCAACGGTTCGCCGTTAGTAGCGTCAATAACACGTCCGGTTATTTTACCCGTCGTACCTGCAAATAAATTGATTGTCGTAAAGAAAAGTAAAACGCTTACTAAAAATCTAAGCTTCATTATGCGGACTCCCAAAAAAATTGATGAGTTCTTTGAATTAAACAAAATTGGGTGAGCACAGCTATTACTGCACTTGGTTGGGTTTGTATGTTAGTGGTTGAGCAATAATCCATTTAATAAAATTGTAAAAATTCTTCCCCTAATTCCCTTAAGTTATTTTTAATGAACAGCAAATTAAGAGGTTGATTTTTAAAATGCAACAAAAAAATTTTTAGAGGCTAAAAATATTGTTTTTTGAATGTAAATTTTTTTAATTAGAAAGAATAAACTAGAAATAAGAAATGGTTAATTTTAAATGGGTTGATTTCTCCGATTCAATATTCTTTATTACAGCTAATCGAACAAATATTTTATTAGTTTCCAATAATTATTTTTATTTCTGAATTCATCCGAGTATTTTGTTTCGTGTAAAATGACCTGCGCCATTTTTTCGGCAAGACGGCTGCCGTAATTTTTCATTAGAAACTTACGAAGGTGCGGATGTTCGTAAATAATTTTGCTAACAATCTTGGCATATTTTAATTCTTTGTAAATTTCATTTTTCACTTTTTGAGAGTAAATCTTACAAGCTTGCTCAGACGAAGAAGCGGACAAAATCGCTTTCGCCGCTAATTTCCCTGTCAGCATTGCGGGTGCAATTCCTTCCAGCGTAATCGGATCGGCAACACCAAGTGCATCTCCGGTTAACAAAGCCCATTCTTGACAAGAACTCAAATTGCTTTTTAATAAGGGTACAAAATAACCGTTGAATTTCAATTTATCATTTAAAAACCAAAAACTTTTCAGGTATTCACGTAACACATCATTCAAATTTACTTTTTTATTTGCAACGTTTGCAACACCAACGGAAGCTGAATTTTTCTTTACGAAAATCCACGCGTACCCGCCGTCGGGAATTCCAAAATCGAAACGTGTTTGTAATTCACCAAAATGATTGGGAAACATTTCCTTGTCGATTTTTACTTCCAAGGCAGGCACGAGCTTTAAATATTTTTTATTCTTCTTAATAAAGTAACCGTTTGCGCCGTCAGCTGCGATAATGAAGTCAGCTTGAATTGTAGTATTTTCTTTTGAAAAAATTTTCCCTTTCTTAAAATCAGCTACTTCAAAGTTTGAGTAAAACACGACGCCGCTATTTATTGCCTTTTTCAATAAGTAATTGTCAAACTCTTCTCTTTCGGTCATAAAAATAAAAGGCTCTTCTTTTTCAATTACTATCTCTATTCCGGTTCTTTTTTCATTAAAATAAACTTTTGAAACTAGATTAAACGGAAAATCCTTTAACAAATCACCTGCGATGTTAAAAGCTCTTGCCGTTACTCCCCCGCCGCAAACTTTTTCCCTCGGAAAGCTGGCTTTGTCAACAAGAAGTACATTCCTTCCTGCCTTTGCCAAATAATACGCAGCGGTTGTTCCTGCAGGTCCAGCCCCAATAATAGCAACGTCAAACTTTTTCATTTTTCTAATCTCGATTCGATTAGTTCAATAGCCTCAACAATTTTATTTGAAGTTTCAAGCGATTTCACAGGTGGTAAACTTAAATATTTTGTTCGGACAGAATCTATTTTTTCTTTTATACCCCCGGTGTTTCTGCCCTCAAATTCAACTAAAAATAAAATCGCAGTTTTTAATGTTGAAGCATTAAACCTTGAATGAAACATCCCCGTACGACAAGGATGAATGTGAATAAACCTCTCTCGCTTCTCTCCTAATCTTAACGTCCAGCAAGATTGATCGCTTAATTTAACGATTCGATAATCATCATTATTCCTGACTATCCATTTTTTGTATTGTTCAATATTAAAACAATTCATTTCCCGAACTATTTTAACAATGGAATCCAGAATATTATTAACACTTAAGTTTCCGGTGTAAATGTCCAAAACGGAATGTCCGATTGAAAGAATCTCCTTGCTAACATCATTTGTCTTACGGCTGTTATTCTTAACAAAATCAGCAATGTATCCAAGATGATGCTTTAATGGATTAAACTCAATATTTTTAGTGGTTATTGAATTTGTCATCCACTTTACTTTTAATTTAACCAATAATAGTCTTTTCTCTTAACAAGACTCTTTTGAACTTTTAAAAATATTCCATTAGCGGATTAAGACAAAATGCTATTTCATCTTGGAGCAAATTTAATTTTTGAAAAATAGAAGAAATAAGAAACGAGAAATAAGAAATGGATTTACGCTAGACGCGAGAGGTTAGACGTAAGACGTTAGTACTATTTTGAGAACAGATAACAGTGAGCAGAGGGAATCAAGATGGAGTACTTGCAAAAAGTGATTTGTCATTTGCTCCGCTGACGGCGGAGCGTCATTCATTGTGGTAAAAAACAAAAAAATAAAATCTTTTTAAAAGAGCTCCAGCGGAGCGGCAGCTTGGTAACCACGGGTTTCAACCCGTGGGATTGGGAAGCAAAAACACAAAAAAGTTTTAACGCGATTTTTGGCAAGCCTGTTTTTAGTAACACAAAAATCGTGACAAAACGTTTAATGTGATAACCGGTAAAAAACTTATCCCGGCAGTTCTAAATTTGTAAATGGAAAATGGAAAATTGAAAATGGAAATTTGAAAGTGAGAAATTATCACTTCATTGTTTCATTCATTCGTTTTGAGTTTTCACGAGAGGAAACTTTAAAGTAATGTGCGTGCCTTCGGAATTACTGTTTATTAAAATTTTTCCGTCGATTAACAACGTTAGTCTGTAAGCCAATGGCAAACCCAAACCTGCGCCTTGAAAATTGCGTGTGTAGCCTTCTTCCCCTTGAGTAAATGGTCTAATTAGTTCATTTAATTTCTTCTCTTCAATTCCCGGGCCAGTATCGGAAATTTCAACAATTCCGTAATCCTTTTCCACCGAAGTATTAATCGTTACTTTCCCTTCCAATGTGTATTTTACGGAATTGTCAACAAGAGAGAAAAATATTTTGTGCAGAACTTCTTTGTCCGCTTTGACAATAACGTCACTTCCAAAAAGATTAACATTAAATTCCAAGCCTTTGGAAATTGCAATATTTTCAAATTCCTCTTTAATCGGGATTAGAGCATCATTTAAATTAATTTCCTCAAGATGTATTTGTGTTTTGTTCGCTTCCGCCTCGGCAACATCAACAATATTGTCAAAAAGTTTAATGAGACGTAGAATAACTTTCTTCATCTCGGGAGCAATTTCTTCTATTAACTGCCAATCTTTTTCTTCAACCGCATCGCTTAGAATTTCGCTGTAACCTACAACGGCATTTGCAGGAGTACGTAATTCGTGGGACATATTTTCAAGAAACTCCGTTTTCATCTTATTCAAACGCATCTCTTCTTTAAATGCGTTTTCCAACTGACGTTCATAAGCAATTCGGGAAGAAATATCCTTGAACACAAAAATGTAATAATCTTTTTCGTCAATCGGGTCGAACATTAAAGTTCCAACCGCTTCGAAAGTTGTTTCTTCTTCATTCAGTTTACATTCGAATTTCACACTTGGGATTTCTTTTGTTTCAAGTTTTTTAACGTGCTTCAACAAAAAGTCGGCTTCGTCCTTTTCAAATAAATCGTAAATAGAATAACCAATTATGTTCTGCAACCCAATGTAGTTAATAAAACTACGATTTGAAATTTTAAGTGTTAGCTGTCCCGTTTCGTCAAAGTGCAGAACTATCAGCATATCGGAAATGTTGTCAATAATTGAGTGCAGCCATTTTTCGGAACGCCTGATTTCTTGGTGTTTAAGAATAAAATCGGTAATGTCGTGCGCAGTAAGAATAAAATTTTGCTTGTCGTTTTCCTCGTAAAAAATAGGCAGGAGCACAAACTCGTAGTATTTTGTCTTTCCCTTTTGTTCTATTATTAATGTCTTCTTCCATGGCTGCTGAAGTTCCAAAGCCTTTTTCAAAATATTCATTTCGCCAAGAGTAACGTAGGAAGCTAAAACATCCACCAATTTGGAAAGGTAAAGTTCTTCTATTTCGATTCCTAAAATTTCTTCGAACTTTGCACTCGAATAAATAATCTCGCTCTTCTCATCCGTAATAATTACGGGAATCCCCCCGTAATCAAGAGCATAAGTTAAGCTGTTGATTTTTCTTTCTAATTTGGAACGCTTGTTTAATGACTCAAAAACGAGCAGAAAATATTCTTCGTTTGCAATTTGAAGTTTTGTAATGTCAACCTTGTAATCAAGAATCCCCTGTTCTTCCTGCCAATCAATAGAGACCTCAAGATTCAAAGAATTTATTTTGTTTTTTGTGAATATTCTCAACAACGCAGCCAAATCGGGTTCGGTGTTTAAATCTTCAACGGAATGTAGCAAACGCCAGCGATCGAAAAATGAGCTTACAAACTCAATTTTCATCCTGGAATCCGCAATCAAAAGGATTCTATTTTCGTCCCTGAGATTTTGCCTTTCGATTTCTGAAAGGATATCCCCAATAACCGGACTGAGATTTTCTTCGCTAAGCATCGCTTTCTTCGATAGGTTGAATTGTTTTAATTAAAATCGCCTCGTTGAAATTGTTCGTTTCGCTGCACTTTTTTATCAAGTTTTTTCCTAATGCAAGGTCTAAAAACTTCACAACCACATAATTGATTTGTGTAAATCTTTCCAAAACTTCAATGTAAATTCTGTCGAGCAAATTATTAAGGGCTAAGGTGTTGGCAGTACTTACGGTAGAAGTAATATTTAAATCGTTAATTCGTTTAAATAAAAATCTAAAAGCACTCAAATCTATTTCATTAAACGGTTCAATATCATTTGAAATTTTTGTCCTTGCCAAAATATTAACTTTCCACGAGGCGTTTTTTTTCTTTCTAATTAAATATTCCAACTCGTGAAGGTCAACTATTCGGGAACAATTCGGGGAGACTTGGAATAGAAATTCTTCAATTACAAATGCAAGCGAAAAAGAATCCGAAGTAAATTTATTAAAATCTCTTATTTCAAACGAGTGTTTTTTTAACAATTTAAAAGCGGGAGAGATAGCCAAGGAATCCTTAGCTTTAAACTTGTGGGCGATGTAAATTTCGGAAAAGTTTTTGCGGATGTAACTCCTTTTCCGGTTTTTACTCGCCAAATTGAGCTCGATATTTTCAATTTTATTCCACATATTCTTCTCCCGCTCTAATTATCGAAAGAAGAATAAAAAAGTTTAGGTTGACACTTTAAAAAATTAAAGCTCTAACATCCCTTGTCCATTAAGGTAGTTAATTATTTTGGGGTCGTCAAGTTTTGTTAGTTGGTCAACCAGATATCTGATTCTTTTTATCGAATCATCTATTGTTTCGAAGTCCTCTTTCACCTTTGCTTTCACTTCAGGAGGTAGTTCGCTCTTTAGCGAGTCAAGGGAAATAGTAAGGCTACTCAACGGATTATTAAACTTGTGCCCCATTGTACAAGCCATTTCCACAAGAGCTTTGCTATGTTCAACCTTGGCTAATTCAGTTTGTAGTTCGAATATTCTAATCCCGGAACGAATTCTTGCCAACAGCTCTGAGTTGTCAATCGGTTTTAGTAAGAAATCATCCGCTCCTGCTTCAAGCCCTTTTACTCTGTCTTTGACCGACGAGCGGGCAGTAAGCATAATAAAATAAAGGGATTTGTATTTGTCTTCCGTTTTAATAACCTTACAAAGTTGAAGTCCATCCATTACAGGCATTGTCCAATCCGCCAAAACGACCTGCGGAAAAAATCCCTCATCAATAATTTTAAGAGCCTCTTCTCCGTTTCTCGCTACTTTCACCTCGAAATTATGTTTTTGCAATAACTTTTCAAGGATGAAAATGGTATCTTCATCATCTTCAACTAAAATTATTTTGTTGTTCATGCCGCCTGTTTTCTTTTTAATTCATTAATTGTTTGCAAAAGTTTATTAAAATCATAAATCGGTTTCGGGAAAATTCCGTCCGCCATGCTTTCTTCCAAAATCTTTTTCCTTTCAGCATCGTAAGAGTGCGCCGTAATAACAAGAATCGGGATGCTATTAAAATTTTTATGAGTTTTAATATACTTAGAAAATTCAATTCCGTCAACTTTTTTCCCATTTAAATATGAATTGGTTAAGTTAACATCCATTATTATTAATACAGGCAGTTCTTTTTCCATTTCTTCAACTATTTTATCACAGTCATCGGTAATTACCGTATCGTAACCGTTTTTTTTCAATAGGAAGCCGTAGAACTGCTGGGCGAAAGCATCATCTTCCACTACGAAAATTCTTTCTTGCATTTTTTTACTCTCCATATTTTATTATTATGCTAATGCGCCTATTAACAAGACTGTAAGGATGTTTCGGATCCCGCAATCGTCGGTCTGCGTAACCTCTCACTTCGTCGATCTGGCTAACGGGTAAACCGCCTGCAATCAATGCCCGCCTCGCCGCATTAGCCCTATCGGCACTAAGCTCAAAGTTCGTGTAACCACCGTTGTCCCTAACAAATTTACGGGCATCAGTATGTCCTTCAATTACAATTTTATTTTTAAGCGTTTTTAATTTTGCTCCAATTTCGTGTAATAATTTTCTTGCAGCAGGTTTCAAATTAGCGCTACCGATGTCAAAGAAATAATTATTTTTTCTGTCCATCATTTCAATTCTTAATCCCTCATCAACCATTTCTATTTTTACTTGTCCTGCAAGCTTAATAAAAGCCTTGTTTTTGCCAAGGTCTTTCTGGAGTTGTAATTTTAGTTCCTCGAACTTTTTCTGTTCGAACTCTCTCATGCTAATACTTTTTGTAACTACATTATTTTTCTTACCGGAATCTTTCCTCCCCTGGCCAATCACACCGCTCGATTTGGCTGAAAAGCCTACCGGGTCTTTGAAATAATGCGCAACTGCTTCTTTTACTTCGTCACTCTGGCTAAGCACCCACAGCACAATAAAAAGAGCCATCATTGCTGTCACAAAATCGGCATAAGCTACTTTCCACGCTCCGCCGTGATGACCGCCGTGGCCCTTTTTCTTTACTATTTTTATCGGGGCTTTTTCTTCCTCAGCCATTACTTATTGCCTCCGCGCATATAGTCTTCAAGTTCGGAGAATGTCGGTCTAACTTCCGAAAAGATTGTTCTACGTGCCATTTCTACGGCTACAATCGGAGGGTTGCCCTTTGCGTAAGCAACAATGCAAGTTTTAATTGTTTCCATGTAACGAACTTCGTGCTCGATTACATGCTCGAGTGCAGCTCCAAACGGGTTAAACACGCCGTAGGACATCAGCACACCAAGGAACGTACCAACAAGCGCTGCGGCTACGTGGTGACCAACAACCTCGGCACCTTCATTGATTGAAGCCATAGTAACAATAATACCAAGCACCGCCGCCACAATTCCAAGTCCAGGGAATGCATCCGCTAACTTTGTAATGGATGACGGCACAGGTCTGTATTCAGCTTCGTAAGTTTCAATTTCGGCATCCATTAAGCTTTCCAATTCATGCGGGGGAATTCCACCAGAAAGCATTACTTTTAATGTGTCGCAGAAAAAACTGCTAATGAATTCATTCTCAACAAATTTTGGATTCCTTGAAAGTATTTCACTTTCTTTCGGATTCTCCACGTGGGACTCAATTGACAACAACCCGTCCCTCTGCGCAACGAGGAACAAGTCGTTGAATGATTTCAACAGGTCGAGATAATCCTGCTTGGAAAAACTCTCGCTCTTTAATACTTTGGGCAGCATTGCAAATATTTTTTTAATTACAGGTAAGGGAGTTCCTACCAAAAAACTGCCCAAAGCAGCCCCACCGATTGTAATGAATTCCGAAATCTGAATAAGTAATGCAATGTTACCGCCTGCAATGGTAAAACCAACAATAATCGAAGCAAATACTATGACTATGCCAATTATGATAAACATTTTAATTCACTAATTTATTTCCGATGAAATTTTTTCAAACATTTCAGTAATTACTTTGTTGTAATGCAAAGCTTCTTCCCAATTGACTTCCTGTTCTTTAAGTAATGATTCGAACTTAGTTGAATATTCGGTTATTTTGGGAAAACCGGCAGTAGTACCGGCTCCTTTTAATTGATGAATAATCTCGTAAACCTTTTCCCTATTCCTTGTTTTAACATATTCGCTTAAAGCAGACATTTTGTTTTTGAAGCTCGTGAAGAAAAATTTCTTCATTTGTTCGGCTATTTCATCTGCCTCTTTTTCGCTCATTGGGTTTGTTCTTGAGCGCGAAAGCACTTCCTCGCCTAATATTTCTTTCAGAGCTTTTTTAATATGCTCCTTATGTAAAGGCTTCGAAAGAACCGTATTGGCTCCGGCTTCCATTGCCTTGATTACATTATTTCTACTCGTATTTCCGCTAATTACAATTACAGGAATTTCCTTTAGATCATCAAGAACTTTTAGCACTTGGAGCATCTTAATTCCGTCAAGATTCGGCATCATTAAATCAAGAAAAATTACATTAGGCTTGAACTGCCTTGCTTTTTCGATTCCCTCAAGCCCGTCGTTTGAAGTAATAACTTCAAAGTTGTACTCTCTGAAAAAGTTTTTGAGAGCATGTTTGATTACGTCGGAATCGTCAACAACAAGAACCGTTATTTTGTTAACCTCGCTCATTTTAACTTTTTAATTTTGTTAATGTGTAAGTTATTTAAGTTTTCAGGTTTATTGGAAATAGCTTCCGAAGCAATTTTAACGTTTTCTTTAACGTTTTCAATTAATTCGCTTCTCAATATTTCAATTTCCCTCGGAGCATCAATTCCAATTTTTACCTGATTTTCGTTTATTTCCAATATTCTTATCGTAATGTTTCGATTAATCTTTATAGCTTCATCTACTTTTCTTTTTAAAATTAGCATTTCCACTCCGTCCTATTGCTTAAATAAAGGATATTCAACGGGATATTTCTCGTTGTCAAGAATGGTTTGAAATCCCGTTTTATCTTCTTGATTAATGTAAACCGGCGCAAGCAAATTCACTGTAATTTTTGCCGGGTCTTTGTCGAATTTCACAATTCCAAAAGCCTCGTAGTTTTCCCTTTGCGGATATTCGTCGTCAATCATCCTAATACCAATCAGAGGGAAAGCTAATTCCGGCTGTTCGATGGAATTGAGCCAATAGAATATTTCCTCATCATTTTTAATCAAGAGGAATTTTTTTAATTCTTCGAAACCGAAGATTCCTTTTTCGAAGTTTAATACCTGCTCTTCGTTATACTCGAGCTCGCCGAATTGTAATGTTTTAACTTTCATATTCACTCTACTATTTTATTATTACAATATCTACTCTTCTGTTTTGCGCTCTCCCTTCGGGAGTAGCGTTTGATGCAATGGGTCTGTACTCGGAATAACCCACAATGGAAACTTTGTCTGGATTTAATCCACCTTTAGTAATTAAAAAATAAGCAGTATTTAATGCTCTTGCAACAGACAAGTGCCAGTTCGAAGGATATTGCTTGGAATTAATAGGCACGTTGTCCGTGTGTCCTTCAACGCGAATATCGTTCTTAATGCTTCTTAGCACCCGCGCAATTTTTAAAAGAACAGTTTTAAAATTATTATTTAACGTTGCTTTTCCCGAGGGAAAAATTACCTTTTCCTGTATTCGGAGAGTCACTCCGCGTTTATTGTCCAAAATTTTAAATGAATCGCCAAGATGATAATCGTTAGCAATAGCGGCAATCTTGGTTTTTAACTGCTGCATTTGAGAAGACTCTTTTTTAGCGCTTTTCTTCTCCGACCCTATGCTACCGGTATTATTAACTTGCTCAATTTTCTGATTACCGAAAATATTTCCCATCACGTTCATCATCTTTTTGTATTTGTTTAAGTCGATGTTGGAAATGGCGTAAAGAATAATGAACAGCCCGAGCAAAAGGGTGATTAAATCCGCATACGTAATCAAGTAGCGGTTTTTATCATCGCTTTCCTGCGGTTGAGTAGAAGAAAGAGCACGTCTTAAAATTCTTTTACGCTCTACGCGCGGTTTCTCTTTCTTTACTCTATCAGGCTTTTCTGGTTCTTGTGGGGCAGCATCGCTATTAACTTGCTCCTCAGGAACATCGGGATTTCTCCCTTCCGCAATGCTAACGTCCCCTCCAGACCCATTTCCATCATCAATTTTTCTTTCTGGTGACATTCTCTTAATTTATCGCTAATTGGTAACCAAAGTAAATTTGCCGAAAGCACGCCCCACAAAGTAGCAATAAAAGCCGAGGCAATGCTTCTGATTAAAACATTCGGGTCGGTTCCCGCGTTGCCAAGAGTCATAATCAAAGCCATTACGGTACCCAAAATACCCATTGTGGGCGCGTAGCCGCCCATTTTACTAAACATACTAATATTTGAATTATGCCTGTTTTCAATTGCAATCATTTCAAGTTCCGCAATTTCCTGCAACGAGGCATCGTCCATTCCGTCAATCATAAAACGGAGCATTTTACGAGTAAAAAAATTGTCTATTTCCTCAAGGTCTTCCTCCAGCGCAAGGAGTCCCAATTTCCTCGCTTTAAGAGAAAGCTGGTAAAACGTTTCGATTAAATTTTCCAAATCGTACTCCGGCGGGAAATAAGCAATTTTTACGAATTTGAAAAAATCGCGCATCTTTTCGTAGCCGAAACCAATTATTGCCGCCGCAAACGTACCTCCGAAAACAATTAACAACGGCGCAATAAGGAACAATGCTTTTAAAGCCCCGCCTTCTATTAAAAATGCTCCGAAAATGGAAACTATTGCAATCAGAAATCCGTTTATCGCTGCATATTTTTTCATAAGTAATCCAATATCGATTTTGGTAAAATCATCGCTGACATTTTGTAAGAAACTTGCAATAAGTAATCGTAATATTGCATTTTGGACACGGCATCAACGACATCCACATCTTGTTCCTTAGCAATCACGTCTTTCATTGACAATTCTTGATTTTCAATCATCGCCTTGTTATCGGTTAAACGGTTAATTACAGCTCCAACCTCCGACATTTTATTTAACATTTTTTGATGAAAATCCTTAACTGCTTTCACCAAATCCGCCGAAGGTTTTTTGCCGCTATTAATTTCGTCACGCAATTTTGCAATTACGTTAAAGATGTCCGTCTTTTGATTAAGATTCGAACTTATTTCTGTGTTTCCTTTTTTATCCGTAAGATTGTTTACGTTAAGATAAAAATTCAAAGCTCCGCCTTTTGCCTTTACGCTAATCAGTTTTAAATTATGCCCGTTGATTGATTTTACAGTATGCTTCAACGGGTCAAATTGAATTTCCACTGGTTTGCTTTTATTGTCCGTTACAACTGTTCCGTTGCTGTCGGTTACTTCGTAGGTCAATTCGTATTTCCCTGCCACGCTCTTTTTAATTTCGGTTTTAACCGTGTACTCGTTTCCTTCAACATCGTAAACTTTATTTTCGTTAGTTACAACCGTACCTCTGGCAGCACTTGAGTCCAAATTGCCGTCGTATTTCAATATCGTTCCGAATAGTTCCGCACCGGTAACGTTAATATCCTGCACGATATTAGGAGAAATTTTAACTCTCACTTTCCCCGCAGTGCTGGAAGATTGTTGAATCACATTTGCCTTGCCGGCTGTGTAGGCGTAAGGTTTGGTTGAGTAATCCGTTCCACCGAAAATGTATTTGTCATCAAACTTTTGATTTGCAAGATTTAAAAGCGAATCCAAAGCAAGTGAAAGCTGATTAGCGTAAACTTTTTCGTTCCCTTCAATGCCCGCGTTCTGAAATTCCGTCAGCTTAACATCCACTCTTTCAATTTCGTCTAAAATTCCTTGCATTGTCGAGGAAGTTTGATTCAGGAAGGTCAAACTGTCCTCAATATTGCTTTTGTATTTTTCCATTGCGCTCAAGTCGCCCGAGAGATTCATTATTCTCGAAGCTGCGCGAGGGTCATCCGAAGGGCGGTTTACTCTAATCTGCGTAGCAATCTGCTCGCGTAATTTTTCAACTTCGCTCTTTTGAGAGTTGATGCTGTAAATGTAATTCCTATTTAACATACTGTCGGAAATTCTCATCGCATTACACCATATTTATTAAAGTGTCCAGCATATCGTTTGCCATTTTAACAAGTTTTGCCGAAGCATCGTAAGACTTTTGGTATTTTAAAATATTTGTCATTTCTTCATCTATTGAAACTGCTGAATAAGAATCCCTTTGTGCGTTCAATTGTTGTAAAACAAGATTCACGGATTCCTTTGAATTATTCGCATTATTGATTGTGTTTCCAATATCGTTTATCATTTCGCTGTAATATTGCCCGATGGTCATTCCTTCAAGAAGTTTTTTGTCCTTAATTCCTGCTAATGCAACGGCAATGTCCCCGTTGCCCGCCGTTCCGTCCGAAGAAACGGCAATTTTCATCGGGTCGCGAAGGACTTGTTCATTTATTTGCAATTTCCCGTTTTCAAACGAATCGAAAAATTTTATTCCCATACGCGGCGGTTTATCAATTGTGTAGCCTTTGGTGTGGAGAGCGTTTACTTCATCAACAATTGTTTCAAAAACATTTTTCAATCGTTCTTTGTAATTTGTAATTTTGTTAGTAAATGCATCGGAAAGAGCAAACAACTCGCCGGTGCTTAAGGCGGTTTTAACTCCTCCCTTAACCGTTTTCAAAGTTAACTTTCCTTCGGATTTATCCACTGTAAATTGTGTAACAGCATCGGCGTTAACAGCAAAAATTCCTCCAACGTAAAGCGTAGCCACCCCGTTTTTGTCGTAACTAACTTTCAAATCAACAAGTTTGCTTAAATCCTTAATCAACTTGTCTCTATTGTCCATTAAATCGTTGGCTTCGGTGTTCATCGCACCGGCTTCAAAAATCTTTTTGTTCAAATCGCCGATTTGCTTTAATAAATTATTAACCTGCTTCGTCTTTTCTCTGAAAGAATTTACAATATCGGATTCAATCAAGTTAAGTTGTTGGTAAACATCCGAAACTTTCGAGGAAAGATTTTGTGCTGCATAAATTACTTCTTTTCTCGATTCAATCGAATTAGGAGAAGCCGAAAGCGACGTCCAAGAATCAAAAAATCTGTTAATGTAGTTCGACAATCCGTATTCGGAAGGCTCTCCGAAGACGGCTTCCACTTGACCCAGCACTTCGGATTGTTTTTTATAAGCAGCATATTTTTGATTGTTCCTAATTATTTGAGTGTCAATTAAAGAATCGTGTATTCTGCGAATATCTCCGATTCTTATTCCAGAGCCCCAAGCAAAGTGAGAGCCGATTTGCGGGATAGCCGACTCCAACGAAACCCTTTGACGCGAATAGTTGGGATTGCCTGCGTTTGCAACGTTGTGCGCCGCAACATCCATCGCCTTTTGATAAGCAGACAAACTACGCGTCGATATGTTAAAAATTCTACTTATTGCCATTACACTTTCCGGTTAACAATGAAACTTTCCCTTGAGCCTTTTAATTCCGAGAACAACAAACGTAAGATTTCTCTTGAGCTTTCAATTAAAAACATATTTTGCTGATTCACGCTTTTAATTCTTTGTCCTGTTTCTCTGATTTTTGCGCGTAAATAATAAAGCTGTTCGCTCAGCTTTTCAGGCATTCCTTCGGCAATCTTCTCCATTAAAGAATCGACTTCATTTTTTGTTTTAATATTCTTGCCGTCTGCAAGATTATTTAAAATTTCCATTCTCCTGCTTTCGAGCTTTTTAATTTCGGCAAGCAATTTTTCTTCCTTTTTAATACTGTTTTCAAGTTCCTCCAAATTCCTATTAACGATAGCCTTCCGCTTGTTTTGTGAAATCAGCAGGAGCTTTTCCAACTCATCATTTAACGATTCCATTATTTCAAAAAGTTCTTTTACCATTTTAATCACCGAAAAAATTTAAATAACCTTTTACTCTTTTAAC
>JALWGH010000288.1 GCA_027013735.1 Melioribacteraceae bacterium | reverse complement strand
TCCTTTGAGAGTGGCAGAGGCAGAACCAGAGGCAGAGGCGTTACAAAAGCCGGCGGCAAAGAAGAACCTGCCGCGGAAAAGTCAAAGTCCGATTCCACCGTTGCCAGAACGCCGATTTACAAAAAAGCGCTTGCATTTTTACGCGACGGAATTAAGTGGGCGTTGTTCGATTACGAAAACATTACGCTGAGATTTTCGCAGAACAATGCAAAAGGCGGAGGCGGATTAAGAGGAACGGGAACGGGATTCTCCAACTTCTGGGGAATTCGCCAGCAGGAAAGAATGGGACCTTCAAGGTTGTTTATGCTTGGGCTTTCTTACGATGTTGGTCCGCGCGCACCGAACGGGAACCTTTCGGACAGGTTTTCGCAAAAGAACAATCTTACTTTGAAAACACAAAGACCTTTGTGGGAAGGAGCAAATATCAGTCTTAGCTGGAACGTCGGCTGGGGACTTAACAAATCGGTTTCATTTAAAACCGACGAGTTCGGAAACATTGAAGTAAACAATCTGACTTCCAACGGAACAATTGACCGCTCGTTCCTTGCTTTCCCCGAGTTCCTGATTTTTCAAGGCGGAATTAAGAACGTTGAAAAAATTTACAAGGAAAACGGCGGTGCATTTTCGGAAGCCCCGAACGCAACTCTTGCCTCTGCGTTTGTTAAAGGCTTTGAATCGTTCCCATGGCTTTCGAGATTGCCCTTCCTGAAGGATTTTGTTAAGTACATTCCCCGCCCGAATTGGAGAATTTCGTGGAGTGGACTTGAGAAATTAAAATGGTTCAAAGGCTTTGCACAAAGCATTTCTTTGAATCACGCCTACACGTCAAAATATTCGGAAGGCTGGAAAATCAATCCCGACGGCTTGAAGGAGACGCAAAGTCAAAAAATTTCTTACGGCTTTACTCCTTTAATCGGCTTGAACGTTACGTTCAATAAGCTTTGGGGCGGGAACATGACAGGTTCGTTCCAATACAACACGAAAGCTTCTTACGACTTGGGCGTTTCGACACGGAGCATTACGGAATCCGCTTCCAGAGATATTTCGCTTACGGCAAGTTTTCAGAAACGCGGGTTTAAAATTCCGCTGTTCGGCTTGTCCCTGAAGAACGACATTGAAGTTTCCTTTAGTTACACGAGCGGAAAAAATGCGACCGTAATTTTCGATATGGATAATTTTTCCGAAAACGGGAAACCTCAGAACGGTACAACACGTACAACACTTGAGCCGAGAGTAAAATACGTAATGAGTTCAAGGGTTACTCTGTCGGTCTATTACAAAAGAACAACCGTTAAGCCCGAAGGCGCTTCGAGAATTCCGCCGACAACGACCAACGAAGCCGGACTTGACGTTAGTATTACCATTCAATAATTAAAACGGTATTAAAATGAATAAAGGAAAACTCCTTTGGGTAGATGACGAAATAGAATTGCTGAAATCGCACATTATTTTTCTCACGGAAAAAGGTTACGAGGTGGATACCGTAACCAACGGCGAGGATGCGATTTCCGAAATACAAAATAAAAGTTACGACTTGATTTTTTTGGACGAAATGATGCCCGGCCTGGGCGGCTTGGAAACACTTGCAAAAATCAAAGAAATCAATCCCAATTTGCCGGTCGTGATGATTACCAAAAGCGAAGAAGAAAGTTTAATGAACGACGCAATCGGAAGCCAAATAAGCGATTATTTGATTAAGCCGATTGTGCCCTCGCAAGTATTAATGGTTTGTAAGAAGATTCTCGAAAGCAAACAAATTTCGGGAGAGTACGTAGCCAAAGATTACTTGAGCGATTTCAATAAGATTTCGCAAAGTTTAATGATGGTTTCGGATTACGAGGACTGGATTGAAATTTATTTGAAGCTGGTGAATTGGGATTTGGAGTTTGACAAACATCCCGACCTCGGTTTACGGCAAAGCCTTAATGAGCAAAAAAGGGAGTGCAACAGGGAGTTCGGCAAATTTGTGGAAAAGCATTATTTGGATTGGATTCACTCGCCGGAGGATTATCATTCGCCGGTAATGTCCCCGCAAATATTGGACAAGTACGTTGTGCCCGAAATTGAAGACGCAAACGGGCCCGTGTTTTTATTTGTACTCGATTGCTTACGCATTGACCAATGGCTGGTAATGGAAAAATATTTACTCGAAATGTTTGACATTTCAAAAGACTACTACATTTCCATTTTACCGACTGCAACGCCTTACGCAAGGAATGCAATTTTCAGCGGGATGTTCCCGTTGGAAATTCAAAAGGAATACCCTGAATTGTGGCAAAGCGGTTCGGACGACGAGCGAAGTCAAAACAAGTTCGAAAAAGATTTCCTGGCGCGCTACCTCGAAAAGAAAAAAGTAAAATTGCGCAACGAGATGAAATACATGAAAGTAATTGATCCCGAAGTCGGGAAAAATTTTCAGCAGAACATCCGTTCTCACGTTAAAACACATTTCATGGCGGTGGTTGTAAACACACTCGATATGATTGCGCACGGCAGAAGCGACAGTGACATTCTGAAAGAGATTGCCCCCGACGAAGCAGCTTACCGTTCTTTAACGGAAAGCTGGTTTAAGCATTCTTCTTTGTTAGGAATGTTCAAAGTAATTTCGGAAATGAAAAATGCCAAAGTAATTGTTACAACGGACCACGGCAGCATTCGCTCTTTGCGCGGGGCAAAGGTGCTTGGCGACAGGGAAGCTTCCAAAGGTTTGAGATTTAAATTCGGTAGAAATCTTAAGGTTGACGACAAGCACGCAATTTTCGTAAGTAAGCCGGAAGAGTACAAATTACCCGTTCGCGGTGCGGCTGTGGGCTACATCTTTGCAAAGGAAGATTTCTATTTTGTTTACCCCACGGAATACCACAAATATTTGAGCATTTACAAGGACACCTTCCAGCACGGCGGCGTTTCAATGGAAGAAATGATTTTGCCCGTGATTAAAATGGAAAGCAAAATTTAACGGAGTTGCTTTTGCAGAGTGAAACTAAAATAATTAACGGACTTAACGAATTAAAAACATTTGCGAAGGAGTTTTCCGGGAAATTGCAAGCGGGGGATTTTGTCGCTTTGATTGGCGAACTCGGTGCGGGAAAAACAGCTTTGGTAAAAGAGATTTGTTTCAATTACGGAATCGGCGAAGTTAACAGTCCCTCCTTTGCCATTGTAAACGAATATTACGGCGAGCGCCTTGTTTACCATTTGGATTTTTACAGAATTAAGAACGAAGAAGAGCTTGTTAATATTGGTTACTACGAGTACGTTAACAATCCCGTGGCAATTAAATTTGTTGAATGGGCGGATATGTTCCCTGATGTTTTACCCGCAAAAAGAATTGAAATAAAAATTGAATATATTGACGAAGCTAAAAGAAAAATTTTTGTGAATCGCTATGAATGATTTGTTACCGTTGCTTGCAATAGAAACCTCGGGTGAGATTTGTTCCGTTGCTGTTTTTAAGGAGGAGGACAAATATTCCGAAGTTAACTTGAGATTGAAAAATGTCCACTCCCAAATGTTAGTGCCGGCTATTGAACAGGCATTAAGTAACATTAACTTAGATTCGGAACAAATTAAAACCGTTGCCGTTTCTATTGGTCCCGGCTCTTTTACGGGTTTAAGAATCGGTTTGGCTACGGCAAAAGGTTTTGCAATGGGAGTGAAAGCGGCAATTTGTCCCGTTCCCACTTTAGACGCTGCTGCTTTGAAAATTTCCGGGTTCTTGCCTGCCGGTTCGAAATTTAGAATTGTAATGAACGCAAATATTTCGGATGTTTACTCAAGCGTTTATTCGGTCGGGGAAGATTTTTTCTCCGTAGTTGAAAAGCCGGCGCTGATTTCCAAAGAGGAACTTGCGGAAATAAATGACGAAATGGTTTTTAGCGATTTTTCATTTAATAATAAAATCAAGCAAATTGAATTAACCGGAGCGAAAGAGATTGGCAAATGGGCTTTGCATTTCGGTAAGGAAAGAGTAACAAAAGATTACGACTTTCTTGAGCCCGAATATTTCCAACAATTTGTTCCGAAGGTGAAAAAATGAAAAAGACATTTCTTTTCTCGATTTTTCTTAGCGGTATTTTGCTGTTAGTGCCGGTGTTTAACGCGGCGCAGGTAATTGGTCCCAAGGCAAGTTTTACGGAGAAAAAATTTGATTTCGGCAAGGTGGAGCAGGGTGAGGTTGTAACTCACGATTTTGAAATTTACAACACGGGCGATGCCCCGCTAAAAATATTTTACGTGCGTTCTTCCTGCGGTTGTACGGCTGCAAAACCGGCTAACGACACAATTCCGCCGGGTGGAAAAACTTCAATTCATGTGAAGTTTAACTCCGGGCATTACAAGGGACACCAGCGTAAATATGTTTACGTAATTACAAACGACCCGAAAAACAGGGAAATCCGCTTTGCATTGACAGGGATTGTTTTGGAAAAGGATTACAAAAATGTTGTTGGTCCGCGTCTTGTCCTTTCAAAAACTCATTACAATTTTGGCACGGTAGAAAAAGGGAAAACGGTTAGTACGGAAATCTCTTTTTCCAATAAAGGGAATAAGGTTTTGAAAATTAGGGAAGTGGAAACTTCTTGCGGTTGCACGGCGGTTCTTTTAAGTACCAAAGAACTAAACCCCGGACAAAAAGGAAAGATGCGGATTGATTTGGACACTTCAAATCACTTGGGCAATATTGTTCGTAAGATAACAATTTTTTCCAACGACCCCGTGAAATCAAAGCAGGTTATTACTATCTTTGCGTACATAAAATAAAGGATAAATTATGGGTTGGTTTAAAAGGTCTAAGAAAAACATTTCGCCGGACAGCCAAAAGCTGGACATCCCCGACGGGCATTGGATTAAATGCAAAGGCTGCGGAGAGATTGTTCACAAAAAACAATTGGAGCAGAATCTTTGGGTTTGTCCCAAATGTGATTACCATTTCAGAATCGGAAGTAACGAATATATCTCGATTTTAATAGACGGCGGCACATTCAAGGAATTGGACAAAAAGATGCGTTCCGCCGACCCGCTCGAATTTGAAGACACGAAAAAATACAAAGACCGCATTGAAGCGAGCATCAAAAAAACAGGTTTGAACGATGCCGTTAGAACCGGAATCGGGAAAATTAACGGACGGAAAGTTGCTTTTGCTTGCATGGACTTCCGCTTTATCGGCGGCAGTATGGGCTCTGTTGTAGGCGAAAAAATTGCGCGTGCAATAGACAAAGCCTACGAGCAAAAAATTCCGATGATTATCCTTTCCCAAAGCGGCGGAGCAAGAATGATGGAAGGCGCTTATTCTTTGATGCAAATGGCAAAAACAAGCGCACGACTTGCAAGACTTGCCGATGCAAAAATTCCTTACATCTCCGTGCTTACCGACCCGACGACGGGAGGCGTTACTGCAAGCTACGCAATGTTGGGAGACGTTAACATTGCCGAGCCCCAAGCGTTAATCGGTTTTGCAGGACCGAGGGTAATCAAGGAAACAATCGGGAAAGATTTACCGAAAGGTTTTCAACGTTCCGAGTTTTTGCTTGAGCACGGTTTTGTGGACGTAATCGTTCACAGAAAAGATTTGAAGCAGAAAATCTCAACGATTTTGGATTTGGTTTCTTAAAGAAACAGGAATTTCTTAGTGTCAAGTCAAGTAGAGTAATTTGGGTTATTCCCTACATTACACGCGACACAGTCCAATTTTGTCAATATCTTTCTCTGTTTTACCTATGAACTCTTCCCCCTGTTCAAGCCAACTTAAAAATTCAGGGGGAGCAGTTTCCCCCTCCCTTTGTAAGGGAGGGGGAGTTTCCGATGCTGAATATTCGATATAATTTAAAAAGGGGGAGAGTTCCTACATTACACGACACTACAAAATTGACACGACATTAGTACGATTTTACCTTAAAGGTAATTGCAGCGCTTTTTAACGTAATTAAAATTTTATTTTCGGAGTTTTCGAAATTCTTGTTTACAAAATCCCCGTTAGCGTCTTCCGTAAATCCCGGCAGAGACCTGCTAATCAGAAATGATTTCCCTTTTATTTTGCAACCGCTTTCTTTGGGAATGTAAACGGTAACATTTGCAGCGCCTGCGTTTATTTCCAAATTTGTTACCGGGTATTTGTCTCCGAAAAATATTTTAACATCCGAAGCGCCGGTGTTTATTTTAAGATTCTTAACCTTGAATTTTTTAAGATTTAGAACCGAACTTGCAGCGCCGAGTTTGAAGTTTAAGTTCCACACGGGATTTACGTTTAGGCGGATTTCAAAATTTTCCCGGTGTTTATTCCAAAAGGAAGACCTTTCTTGTTTGTATCTGATTTCCGAGATTAATTTTTCGCCTTTCATTTCGGACGTTGAGCTAACTTCCCGGTTTGTTTCCGAGGAGAAAACTTCCCACAGTTTGTCTGTCTTATTAGTAATTGTGAGTTTTCCCCAGTCGGCAGTAAAGTTAAAATCTGCGAATTTAATGCTTGAGTTGTATTCGTAATATTCCGAAGTCGGATTTGCCTCTTCAAGGCTTTCCCACTCAACGTCTTCGTTTGGACCGAAAAAATCTTGAACGATGCCAAAAGAGAACAATGCAAAAGCCAGAGCCAAGAGTATGGTAAAGACGGTCTTAACAACGTGCCCGCGTACCATTACTATTATTCCCAGTAAAATCAGCAATAGTGGCCAAGAATCCCAAAGGAAATTTTCAGCTATTTGAATTGAAAATGCTTGAGCCAACAGGAATAGAACTCCGAGCGTCAGAAAATAGAATCCCCAAAACAATTGTTTTGTTTTCATTTTTCACCTCTGAAAGCTTCCCAAAGAATAATTGCTCCTGTGACGATTAAGCCGAGCGAAATAATTTCCTGAATACCGACGTAAGGTAAGAATCTTTCCGCAAAGAATAACAAACCGATTGTAATGAGGAATATTCCTGCAATTATTCTTCCGCTGCCGGAACTTTCCGCCGGTCGTGTTCCTTGTTGTTCCGTCTGTGTGTAATTGTTTTCCTGCTCGTTGTAATTTGACGGAAAAGGTTTCTCGGGAATAATAATCCAGAGAATAATGTAGAGCAAAATTCCAAAGCCGTGCAAGAGGGCGAAAATTACAAACGCCACACGGACAAGCACGGGGTCAACGTCAAAATATTCCCCCAAACCCGTACACACACCGCCGAAAACTCTGCTTTGCCTTATCCGGTACAATTTTTTACGCATAACTATTCTCCCTTTAATTTTTCTTATTCAGACGGACGTCCTAAAAAAAAGTTCAATGTAAAAATTTGTTATTAGGCAAAGAAGGTTTTTTAATACAAGTCTAAATTTGGTAATAAAAAGTAATTGTCCTAATTATTTTAAAAATTTCTTTTTATTTACATCCCTGAACAC
>JALWGH010000287.1 GCA_027013735.1 Melioribacteraceae bacterium | reverse complement strand
TTCGTCAGACAGGCAAAAGAAACTTGAAATATAAAGGCAAGATTATGTCTCTAAAGCAAATATCTAAAAAAATAAGATTTACGGATGCTTACAGAATAAAGAAAAGGCGCAAAAACAAATGGGTAGAAGTTGAATACAAAGTAGGTGGTGTTGCTGTAGAATTTGATGATTTTAACCAACGTCTGTGGTTAATTAAAGCACAAGAAAAAGGAAAAGGTTATGTGTGGTTTTTATCTTATTTACCCACTGAAGATTTAAGAGAAGCTATTCGTTTAACCATGGAAGGCTATAGGAATCGTTGGAAGATAGAAGAAGTGCATCGTCATATAAAAAATGATTATCATTTGGAGCAAATAGAATTACGCAGGTATCAAGGCTTAAAAAGCTTTTTAGCAGTATTTTTTATTGCTATGGGATTGATTTATCAACGTTATTCCGAATATTTGCTCCAACTCATAAATCAGGTCGGAATAAAATTAACTTACCGAAATCGTTTAAGTGAGTTATTAGGCTTTATTTATTACAAGATTTCTAAAGTTATCTCTTGGATTTTATCACAGTCAAAATTACGAACTATCATCTCTTTTGCCAACCCCCCTAAGGTTAATGACCTTCAATTATCTTTGTTCGATGATTGGTGTTAAAAAAATGGGGGGTACTCAGTTTTTAATGGAAATTATTCGACAAGTTTAAATTCGCGTGGTGAAATATTTTCGTTGTATTTTTCTTTGAAGGTTTTGTTACGATTTTTTAGTCCACTAAGGACTGTCTCTGTTCACTGTTATCTGTTCACTTAATTTTCCACTTTCCATTTTCAACTTTCAACTCGGTACGTCTAGCATCTTGCTTCTCGCGTCTGGCGTGGAGCCCATTTCTTATTTCTCGTTTCTTCTTTCTTATTAATAATAACCGTACTTAAAACATTCTTGCCTGCTCCAAACAAAAAATTCGTGAATTATTAGTAAGTTTCAGAATTAAAATTGAAATTTTATTAGGTAAATAATTTTACACCTAAAATTATTTAAGAAATTTAAGGAAAACGAAGATGGCTAATAACGAATTAAATGCGGTTTTAACCCAAAAAATAATGGTTTCACCTACATTGGCAATTATGCGGTTTGTCCCCGACGGCTGGGAATTGCCAGAATTTAAAGCAGGGCAGTACGGAGTGCTGGGCTTGCCTTATTCGGCACCGAGGATTCCCACGGCAGACCCACTGCCAATCAAAGACCCGGATAAATTAATCAAACGTGCATATTCGGTAGCGTCTTCTTCCGTAGTAAAAGAATACGTTGAATTTTACATTGCGCTTGTAGAGTCAGGCGAATTAACGCCGAGACTTTTTGCACTTGAAGTAGGCGACAAAGTTTGGTTAAGCCACAAATTTACAGGGATGTTCACATTGGAAGAGGTACCGGACAGGAAGAATATTTTGTTCGTTGCCACTGGCACAGGGTTAGCTCCCTACATGAGCATGATTAGGACTAATCTTGAGTGTAATTCGGACAGGTATTTTGCGGTTTTTCACGGTGCGCGTCACTCTTGGGACCTCGGCTACAGAAGCGAGCTCAACGGTTTTAAGCGTTTGTGCAGAAACTTTGAATATTTGCCTGTAATTGACCATCCCGAAGAAGAAAGCGGACGCTGGGCAGGAGAAACAGGTTTTGTGACGAAATTGTGGAAGGAGAGAAGACTAAAAGATAGCTGGGGATTCGAGCCTACACCGGAAAATACGCGTGTTTTCCTTTGTGGCAACCCGATGATGATTGAATCGATGCTCGAAATCTTAAAAGCGGAAGGTTTTGAGGAATTTAACCGCAGGGAAAAAACGGGACAAATTCACGTGGAAAAATACTGGGCGTAATTTACTTCCAGATTGTTTTACCAAACGTTCCGCGAATGTAATAAACCGGTACGAGAATTTCGTAAATTATTTGAAGCAGGACGATTTTCAAACTTCCGAATTTGTAGCTAAACTTTCCTTGCAAAGCTTTAATGGTTAGAAAATCCAACCCTAATTTTACAATTGGCGGGATTAAAAATATTGCGTTGTAAAAGGCAAGAAAGAGGGTAAAAAAAGCTGCAATATTTGTTAAATGCCACAATCCTAAAATGATTTTGGTCGTCAGAGTGTAGTAGTTGGAAGTAGAAACGTGGCGACTCCTTTGCCGTAAAAGTTCTTTAAAACTTTCAGGCGCTTTTGTTTCAACAATTGCTTCTTGCGAAAGTAATGTAGTTATTTTCGCTTTTTGTTTTTTCGCTATTTGAACAAGTAAATCGTCGTCTCCGCTTAATAATGCCGGGAAGATAGTGTACCCACCCAAATTTTCTAAAATTGAACGCTTGAAAGCAAAGTTTCCGCCGGAAGCTGAATAGGGAAGTCCGAG
>JALWGH010000286.1 GCA_027013735.1 Melioribacteraceae bacterium | reverse complement strand
TGGAAAGTTCTCCGCGCATTGTTTTATTTTAATTAAAGTGTCGTCGGTTGAATTGTCGTCAACAAAAATTACTTCGAAATGCTCCGGCGGGTAGTTTAATTTTTGCAGGGAATTACACAATGCTCCAATGTTTTGCTCCTCGTTTTTTGCTGCAATTATTATTGAAAAGTCATTAAATTTTTCTTCTCCGGTTACTTCATCCTCTTTTTCACCGAGGAAAAATGAAAAAAGGAGCAAAGCATTGAAAACAACAAGTATTGCTAATATAATTACCGTAGAAAATAACATAAGTAAAAGAATGTAACTAATTGTAATTAAATAAATTAAGTCTATTCGCAAAAAACAATTAAAATTCTTCTTCTAAAAGCCATTCCTCGGCTAAGTCCTCCGTAACCGTGGAAATAAACCGGCTCGGCTTGGCAATTGTAAACCCGCTTTGCCTGTCAAAAAGTCGGGTCGGGTAGCAAATGTAGAGGTTTTGTTTTGCTCGAGTGGATGCCACGTACATTAAACGTCTTTCTTCCTCAAGCGTTTCCAATTTGCCGAATGACTGTGCCGAAGGGAAATATCCTTCCAAAGCGTGAATAATAAAAACCGTGTGCCACTCAAGTCCTTTGGCGGAGTGAATTGTTGAAAGAGTTAAATACTCTTCCTCGTTGCTTTCCGCTTCAATGTCTGTTACGCTTTCCTGTGGCGGTTCAAGAGCCATATCTGCCAATAAGGCTTGCAGATCCTTGTAGTTTTGAACAATATTTACAAATGTTTCAAGGTCTTTTTGGCGTTTATTGTAGTCGTCATATTTGGATTTGAAAATCGGCTTATAGTATTGAAGGACTACTTCCAATTTGTCAACCGGTAGGGTGTAATTAGTTGAAATATTGTGCAGTAATTCAAGCAGAGAGTAAAACCCGGGTTTGTAATTCTTCTTTATTTCTTCTGTCGGGGGATTAGCAAAACTAATTTTTCCTTCGGAAATATCCTCCATTATTTTTTGTGCTGTTTTGGGACCAATTCCTTCAAGCAATAAAAGAACACGGTACCAGCTAACGAGGTCTTTAGGATTGGCGTCAATTCTTAAAAAAGCAAGTAAATCTTTCACATGTGCTGTTTCAATAAATTTCATCCCGCCGACTTTAATGTAAGGAATATTTGCTTTGTTTAACTCGATTTCAAGTTGAAATGACATGAAAGAAGAGCGGAAAAGCACGGCAATGTCGTTTAACGGGACTCCTTCTTCCCGTAGTTCCAGCACTCTTTCAACAACAAAGCGGGCTTGCATGTTCTCGTCGCGTGCACCGATTACGCCGGGCAACTCCCCTGAGGATTTTCTCGTAAACAGAAATTTCGAATATTTTTCAACCGCATTTTCAATAATGTGATTGGCAAAATTCAAAATTTCCTGCGTGCTCCGGTAGTTTTCTTCAAGTTTAATGATTTTAGCATCGGGAAACAACTTTGGGAATTCCATTATGTTCCTGAAATCAGCTCCTCGAAAAGAATAAATGGATTGTGAATCATCTCCTACAACCATTACGTTATGATTTAATTGAGCCAATCCCTTTACGATATCCGATTGCAATTTGTTTGTATCCTGATATTCGTCAACCATTACAAAGCGGATTCCGCTTAAAAGTGCCTTTGCTCCCGGACCGAAATCATTGAGAAAATCCCTTAAAAAGACGAGTAAATCGTCGTAATCGAGCAGACTGTTGCGGTATTTGTAAGACTCGTAAAGCTGTTTAATTTTGAAAATGTCCGGAATGAATTGTTCGAAATGAGGATATTCACTTGTAATGATGTCCGCAATATTTTTTTCAGTATTAACGCTGAGACTAAGAATTTTGTAAATGGTTGTTTTATTCGGGAAACGTTGTTGCTTCTGATTCAGATGTAATTGCCCGCGAATTAAATTTATTACGTCTTGACTGTCAGACTGGTCAAGAATGGTGAAATTCGGGTTTAAATTGAGAAATTTGGAATATTTTCTCAATGTTAAATTAGCAAATGAATGAAAAGTACCACCCATTATTCTCGCACAACGATTGTCCAAAAGCATTGCAGCGCGGTTCATCATTTCCCTTGCCGCTTTACGTGTAAAAGTCAAAAGCAAGATGGATGAAGGGTCATAGCCCAATTCAATTAATCGTGCAACCCTAAATACCAGTGTCCTTGTTTTTCCCGTTCCTGCGCCTGCAATAACCAAATATGCTCCGTCAATAGCCGAAACGGCTTCGAATTGTGAGTCGTTTAATTCTTTCCGGTAGTCTATTTCAAAATTAACTTCTTCAATTTTCCTTTGGGGTGCTTGAGAAGTTCTTTTCAGGACGAATTTTTTAGGCGCCATAATCGCGTAATCCCAAAGGTTTGTTTAAGAGCTCGGAAACCACAAAAAATTCCTT
>JALWGH010000285.1 GCA_027013735.1 Melioribacteraceae bacterium | reverse complement strand
GCACATTCCCTATTGGCACGACATTTGTTAAAGTAAAATAATGGTTATTTATTTACCAAGTTTTTCGGAAAATAGGGAAATAAAAATTCAAATATTTTCCAATTCTGAAATTAAAGATATTAAAAAAATAATTTGAAAAGAAATTATTCCGAAGAGGAATAATTCAAAGTTTTAGAAATAAGGAGGTAGAAAAATGGGAAAAATAATTGGAATTGACCTTGGAACAACGAACTCTTGCGTTGCAGTAATGGAAGGTAATGATCCCGTTGTTATTCCGAACTCCGAAGGCGGCAGAACAACTCCTTCGGTTGTAGCGTTCACAAAGAACGGGGAGATATTAATCGGTCAGCCGGCAAAACGTCAGGCTGTTACCAATCCGAAAAACACTATTTTCTCAATTAAGAGATTCATGGGACGCAGGATTGACGAGGTTCAAGACGAAATCAAAGAAGTTCCTTACGAGGTAGTGGAAGGGGACAACAAAACGGCAAGGGTTAAAGTTGGAGACAGGCTCTATTCTCCGCCCGAAATTTCCGCAATGATTTTGCAGAAAATGAAAAAGACAGCCGAGGAATATCTCGGTCAGGAAGTTACCGAAGCTGTAATTACTGTTCCTGCTTACTTTAACGACTCTCAGCGTCAAGCTACAAAGGATGCAGGCGAAATTGCTGGATTGACGGTTAAGAGAATAATTAACGAACCGACGGCAGCAGCGCTTGCTTATGGTCTTGACAAAAAAGGCAAGGAAGAATTGGTTGCCGTTTACGACCTTGGCGGTGGTACATTTGATATTTCGATTTTGCAACTGGGCGAAGGCGTTTTTGAAGTTAAATCCACTAATGGAGACACTCACCTTGGCGGTGACGACTTTGACCAACGCTTAATTGATTACCTTGCCGATGAGTTCCAGAAACAGGAAGGCATTGATTTACGTCAAGATTCGATGGCGCTTCAAAGATTGAAAGAAGCGGCAGAGAAAGCAAAAATCGAGCTTTCTTCTTCGATGCAAACGGACGTAAACTTGCCGTTCATTACGGCTACTCAAGAAGGTCCGAAGCACTTGAACATCACGATTACAAGAGCAAAATTCGAGCAATTGATTGATGACCTGATCGAAAAAACAAGAATTCCTTGCGAAAATGCTTTGAAAGATGCCGGTATTACGGCTTCTCAAATCGACGAGGTTATTCTTGTCGGTGGTTCCACTCGTGTTCCTAAAGTTCAGGAAATTGTGAAAGAAATATTCGGCAAAGAGCCTCACAAAGGCGTTAACCCTGACGAAGTAGTTGCAATTGGCGCTGCTATTCAGGGTGGAGTTCTTGCTGGCGACGTTAAGGACGTTTTGTTGCTCGACGTTACTCCTCTTTCGCTCGGAATTGAAACCCTTGGCGGCGTAATGACAACTTTAATTCCCGCTAATACAACAATTCCTACAAGAAAGAGCGAAATCTTCTCCACAGCTACGGACAATCAGCCGTCGGTAGAAATTCACGTTCTTCAAGGAGAGCGTCCAATGGCAGCCGACAACCGTACTTTGGGACGTTTCCATCTGGACGGAATTCCACCGGCACCGAGAGGCGTTCCTCAAATAGAAGTAACGTTCGACATTGACGCAAACGGTATTTTGCACGTTTCCGCTAAGGACAAAGCAACAGGCAAAGAGCAGAGTATCAGAATTACTTCTTCCAGCGGTCTTGACAAGGACGAAATCGAAAGGATGAAAAGGGAAGCTAAAGAACACGCTGCCGAGGACAAGAAGAAGAAGGAAGAAGTGGAAATTAAGAATCAAGCGGACACGCTTGTATTCCAAACCAAAAAGCAGATTGAAGAATTGAAGGATAAATTGCCTGCAGATGCAAAAGGCAGATTGGAATCCGGAATTCAGAAAGTTGAAGACGCTTTGAAGACAAACGATACGAACAAAATAAAAGCCGCAACGGACGAGCTGACTAAAATCTGGAACGAAGTTTCCCAGAACATTTACCAGCAAGCTGGTCCTACGGGGCAACCCGGTCAGCAACAGCAGCAAGCCGGTGGACCTACAGGACAAGCATCCGGCGGCGAAAAGAAGGATGACAAAGAAGTTCAGGATGCGAGTTACGAAGTAGTTGACGATGATGAGAAATAATCATTTCAATGCGTCTTAAAATTGGCTGCCTTCGGGCAGCCTTTTTTATTTTAAATCCGGATATTTTCCCCGCTAAAATGTTGTTCTTCTAAATTATTTAATGTGTCAATCGAAAGTATGCAACAAATGTTTCTTATCGGAGTTAAATTTTATATTTTACAAGAGAAAATTATCCTTTTTTATGGAGTTGAAACGGAGTAAGAAATGAGCAAAATAATAAAAAAAGAACAACTGTCCGAAAATGTTTTCCTGATGATTTTGGATTCACCCTTGATTGCCAAGGAAAGAAAAGCCGGACAGTTCATCATTTTACAAATAGACCCGGAATACGGAGAACGGATTCCTCTTACTATTGCTGATGCCGATGCCGAAGCGGGAACGATTACTATTATTTTCCAAGTGGTCGGATTAACCACAGATATGCTTTCGAGATTGAACGAAGGGGACGACATCCCGATTCTTGTAGGTCCTCTCGGTAAACCTACACACATTGAAAAATTCGGCACGGTAGTTTGTGTTGGCGGAGGAATCGGCGTAGCGCCGCTCCACCCGATTGCACAGGCGCTAAAAGCCGCCGGTAATAAAGTAATTACAATAATAGGAGCAAGAACAAAAGAGCTTGTAATTCTTGAAGATGAAATGCGCAAAATTTCCGACGAGTTAATTGTTTGCACGGACGACGGCACTTACGGACGTAAAGCTTTGGTAACAGAGCCCTTGAAAGAAGTTTGCGAGAGAAAGGAAAAACCGGATATGGTTATTGCCATTGGACCGCCGATAATGATGAAGTTCTGTTCCGAGACGACAAGACCGTACGGAATATTTACACAAGTTTCGCTTAACACAATTATGGTTGACGGCACGGGAATGTGCGGCGGATGCCGTGTTAACGTGGGCAACGAAGTAAAATTTGTTTGTGTTGACGGTCCCGAATTCGACGGGCACCTTGTCGATTTCGACAATATGATGATGCGTTTGAATGCGTTTGTTGACATCGAAAAAGAAAAATACAAATGCTACCTTGACCAAATAGCCGAAGCAAAATTAAAGAGTCAAAAAGCGGAGGTGGAACAATGAATTACCGCACACCTGAAGAAATTGAAATAGAAGCAAGAGAACTTTTTTCCAAATACATTTCACGGGTTGACGAATTAAAAAACAAAGAGCGGATTGCTATTCCACTGCAAGAAATGCCTACGCAAGCGCCGGAGGTGAGAATCCACAATCTGCAAGAAGTTGCGTTGGGCTACACGCCCGAAGAAGCACAACTTGAGGCAATGCGTTGTATTCAGTGCCCTACTCAGCCGTGTGTGGAAGATTGCCCCGTGCACATTGACGTTCCGAGATTTATTGACAGAATAGCACACGGTAAATTTCAGGAAGCTGTGGACGTGATAAAAGAGAACAGTCTCTTGCCTGCAATTTGCGGTAGAGTTTGTCCGCAAGAAGTTCAATGCCAAAGCCGGTGCTCGGTGGGTAAGATTTTTAAGACTGTGGACAAAGCTGTTTCAATTGGCAGACTCGAACGTTTTGTTGCCGACTGGGAAAGGGAGCGGGGCGAAATTGGCGTTCCCGAAGTAAAACCTGACACAGGGAAAAAGGTTGCGATTGTCGGCGGAGGTCCGGCAGGATTGGTCGTTGCTGCGGATGTTAGGCGCGAAGGTCATTCGGTTACGATATTCGAAGCTTTCCACAAACTCGGCGGCGTAATGCGTTACGGTATTCCCGAGTTCCGTTTGCCCAATGAAATCGTTGACAAAGAAATCGAGACGCTTGAAAAAATGGGCGTTGAAATCCGCACGAACTTTGTTGTGGGCAAAACCAGAACACTTGATGAGCTGATGAACGAAGACGGCTACGACGCCGTGTTTATCGGCACGGGAGCAGGATTGCCTTTATTCATGGGAATAGAAGGGGAGAACTTGGTAGGTGTGGTTTCTGCAAATGAATATTTAACCCGTGCAAATTTAATGCGGGCGTTTGAACAAGACCACGCAGTAACGCCGATTTACAGATCCAAAGTTGTTGCTGTCCTCGGTGGTGGAAACGTTGCAATGGATGCTTCGAGAATGGCTATGCGTTTGGGTGCGGAAAAGGTTTACGTTGTTTACAGACGTACGAGGAAAGAAATGCCTGCCCGTGTGGAAGAAGTTGAACATGCAATGGAAGAAGGAATTGAGTTCCTTTTCCTGAGCAATGCCAAAAGAATTTTAGGCGACGAGAAAGGCAGAGTGCGAGCAATGGAATGCCTGCGTTACGAATTGGGCGAGCCGGACGAATCGGGTAGAAGGCGACCTATTCCGATTGAAGGCAGCGAGTTCATTCTGGACGTCGATACGGTAATTGTTGCAATCGGAAACGGTAGTAACCCGCTGATTAGTCAAACCACAAAAGGAATTGAGACGAACAAGTGGGGAAACATTATTACCGACGAAAACCAGAAGACTTCAATGGATCGTGTTTACGCGGGAGGCGACATTGTGTTGGGCGCTGCAACAGTTATTCTTGCAATGGGAGAAGGACGAACCGCAGCCGCCGCAATTAACAAGATGCTTGCCGAAGAAATTGAAAAAGAAAAACAACAGTTGGAGGAAGCCCGGAAAAATTGAACAAACAATGTTCAATTTTTAATGTTGAATGTTGAATTTTGAATGTTGAATGACTATTCGCAATTATTTTGAGAAGCAATTTCTTGTGGGGAGGACGTTTCTAAAGAACGAGTAGAATTTCACTATTCCGAAAGTTTTCAAGCATTTAGCTGTTCCAATCTCTTCTACCACAATGAATGACGTCCCTCCGAAAGGGAGGCAAATGACAAATCACTTTTTAAGTCTTAAGTACCAAGTAACAAGTCTTAAGTAAAAAATCATTTTTCTCTGTTCACTATTCTCTGTTATCTGTTAACTGCAAAGATTTAGCGTCTTGCTTGTTGCGGCATAGCCTGAGTGTAGCGATAGCGAAGACGGACTTGTCGCGCCGTAGTCAAGCGAAGCGAAGACGAAGGCGGACGTCTCGCGTCTCGCTTCTAGCGTCTCGCGCTTAATGTCTCTGTTATCTGTTCTCTGAAAAAAAAATCTTGTTTTGAAGTCTAAACTTTTTATTGAAAAAAACGATAATCTAATCGGAAACATTTTAAGCAAAGGGAAAAAAGCAATGGAAGATATTCAAGAAAAAGACGAACTATTGCAATTAGTTAGTTTCAAAGTGAACGGGGAAGAATTCGGAGTGGACATCCTAAAGGTGCAGGAAATAATCCGAATGATGAAGATTACCAAAGTTCCCCAGAGCCAGGACTTTGTTGACGGAGTAATCAATCTCCGCGGCAGGGTAATTCCCGTGGTTAATTTACGTCGTCGTTTGGGAATGGAAAAAATTGAGGAAACAAGCAAGACAAGAATTATTGTAGTTGAGCTTGGCAGTAAAACCATTGGTTTTATTGTTGACGAAGTGAAGGAAGTTTTGAGAATTCCCAAAAGCATTACAGAGCCACCTCCGAAAGCGGTTGCCGGAATTGATTCAGCCTATATTACGGCTGTCGGCAAATTGGAAGACAGAATTCTAATCCTATTGGATTTGGAAAAATTATTTAGCGAAGAAGAAGAATTGCAGATGGTTTAGTTTCATAGAATAACCCTCCCCGAAAGACCCGGCGATATTTTTGTCGTCGGGTTTTTTGTTTAAAAAGAAGTGGAAAACTTAGATGCTTTTGTAAGCATCAATTTATTCCCAACCATTTTTTTGACACACATTCAGCCTGTTTGAAAATATTGTAGCGCAGATCGCTCCCAATTTACAAGACCTCACTGTCATTGCGAGCAAAGTGTAACGAAGCGAAGCAATCTATGGGTTAAAAAAGCCAATGCTGAATGAACGACAGATTGCTTCATCCCGACAAGTCGGGATTCGCAATGACGTTTTCTTTTTTTTGTTTTTAAAACGTCATGTGTGTATGGTGAGGTAGCATCAAACCGTAGCGCAGATTGCTTGCAATTTGCGGAGAGCCCGATCAATAGTGCTAATCGAAAATTTCCTCAAATGGAATTTTTTGACTATTTTTGTTCTGATTCAACATTCAAAAATTGAAATGAGGTAATGGAAAGAAAAACAATTCTGATTTCAGGTTCCACGGACGGCATCGGACTTCAAACGGCAGAGGATTTACTTAAACTCGGTTTCAAGGTGATTATCCACGGTAGAAACGAAACAAGAGTATTGGCGACAAAGGAAAGGCTGATTCGCCAAACAGGCAAAGAAGAAAACATCGAAACCGTTTGGGGTGATTTGGCTTCTTTCGCCGAAGTGAAAAAACTTGCGGATTCAATTAACGAAAAGTTTTCAAAGCTGGACGTCCTGATAAATAACGCCGGTGTGTTTTTGCCTTTCTTGAAGTTAACCGAAGATGGTTTTGAAGCCACTTTCCAAATAAACCACCTCAGTCATTTTTTGTTGACTTTGCTTTTGCTGAAAAAATTTCCTGAAGGAGAGGGGAGAATAATTAACGTAAGTTCAATGGCGCATTCTTCCATGCCAATTGATTACGAAAATCTCAAGGGAGAAAAACACTACGATCCTTACGACGCTTACGCTCGTTCGAAGCTTGCCAATATTTTATTTACTTTTAAACTTGCCCGAGAATTAACCGAAAAGGGCATTACGGTAAACGCACTTCATCCGGGAGTGATTTCAACAAAGCTGTTGGCTGCCGGTTGGGGCGCTTTCGGCGTAAGCGTTCGCAAAGGTGCGGAAACTTCCGTTTTTCTCACATCTTCGGAAGAGGTGAAAGGCGTTACGGGAAAATATTTTGTTGACCGGCGGGAAGCCCGTCCTGCGGAAATTTCCTACGACATTACCGAGCAGGAAAAATTGTGGGATTTCAGTTTTCAAGCGGTTGGATTAGACCGTAACATTTGGAACTATTAAACGTCTAAAAATCGGATTTTATTTATTTGAGGAGTTAAAATGAAAAAGCTATTATTTCTCTTTGTTTTTGCATTCTCGGCTATTTTTGTAAAAGCACAAATTAGCGCAAAGTTAATGCAATATCCCGACGTCTCCGCAACGCAAATTGCTTTTGTTTACGCGGGTGACATCTGGGTTGCGCCCAAAGACGGCGGTCTGGCGGTAAAATTAAGTTCCCCGAAAGGAATGGAAATATTTCCAAAATTCTCGCCGGACGGCAAGTTCATTGCCTTTACGGGAGATTACGACGGCAATGGCGATGTGTTTGTGATTCCGGCAAAAGGCGGAATACCCAAACGGATTACCAATCATCCGATGTTTGACAGA
>JALWGH010000284.1 GCA_027013735.1 Melioribacteraceae bacterium | reverse complement strand
AGAAGTTGACGCTTTCTTTAACAACCGTCCTTATTCACACGAGGGAAACCACGAGCAAATTGTAATTCCGGCAGATTTGAATTTTGCTTACTACTTGCCCACGGCACGGCACGACAATAAAATAAAGTACGAGAAAAACTTTTACGGAAACTTTGACGAAGTTGCCGAAGGGCTTACGGAAGAGGAAGTGGTTGCCGAAACCGACAGATGCTTGCATTGCGGTGAATGCTTTAGCTGCGGCAACTGCTACAACTACTGCCCCGACGCTGCCGTGCACATCGACGAAAACGGACGTTTACGAATCGATTACGATTATTGCAAGGGCTGCGGCATTTGTGTTCAAGAATGCCCTTGCTCGGCAATTGATTTTAAAATGATTGAGGTGGACTATGAATAACGTAACGACAAACGATTCTTTAAATACAAAAACCACATCGGGCAAAAGTTACGCGCGGCACGTTCAAAAAATATTAAAAGGTAATTACGCTGCCGCCGAAGGTGCTAAACTTGCACGCGCAGGATTTATTCCCGCTTACCCGATTACTCCGCAAACAACAATTGTGGAAGAGCTTTCAAACAAAGTTGCGACCAAAGAGCTTGACGCCACTTACATTAATATGGACAGCGAGCATTCGGTTTTTGCGGCTGCAATGGGAGCTGCAATTGCAGGAGAACGAGTTTTTACCGCAACCAGCGGACAGGGTTTGTTTTACGCCCACGAAGTTCTTCACGCCATTGCACACTTCCGCTTACCCGTTGTTATTTGTAACGTTGGGCGTCCTTCGATTCCGTGGAATATTTGGTCAGACCAGACAGACAGCCTTGCTCAACGCGACACGGGCTGGGTTCAATTCTACGGCGAAAGCTCGCAGGAAGTCCTTGACTCGATTATTCAAGCTTACATTATTTCCGAAGAGTTGGATTTGCCCGTGATGGTTGTGCTTGACGCATTCTACCAGAGCCACACAAGCGAAAATGTTTGGGTGCCCGAGCAAAGTCTTGTTGACGAATTCCTTCCGCCGAAAAAATTAAAGGGCGGGGAAATTGACGTTGACCATCCCAAAGCATTCGGCGGATTAATTGCACCCGACAAATATGAGACCTTCAACTACCGCTACTGGGTTGACATTAACAAGGTTGAAGATTTGGCAAATAAAGTGGGCGAAGAATTCGGCAAGCACTTCGGAAGAAAATATTCCGCAGTCGAGGCTTACAACATTACGCCTGAAACAAAACTCGTGTTGGTTACAATTTCGAGCATTACTTCCACGGCGCGAGGATTACTGCCCCGCTATCCCGAAGTCGGATTGCTAAAGCTACGGTTAATTAAACCCTTCCCGAAAAAATCCGTACTTAAAGCTCTTGAGCCTCTTTCCGAAGACGCTTCAATAGTTACAATCGAAAGGAACTTTTTGGGTGACAAGGAAGGCGCTTTAATGATGGAAATGAAACGCGCTCTTTACGGCGAAAGAAATATTAAAATGTACGACGTTTACACGGGACTTGGCGGGAAGGATGTTCCGCCCAGAACAATTGAAAAAATTATTGTTAAAACTCTCGAAGCTCCCGAAGAAATAAGTTGGATTGATTTGGAATAAAATTTTTGAAAAGAAAACCAGAGGATTAAAATGTTACAAGCAAATAAATTTTTAATCGAAGAGGAAAAAGTTTTTTCAGGCGGACTCAGTTGCCGCGGTTGCGGTTGGGCTTTGCTAGTTAGGCATTTGGCAAGCATCCTCGGCGAAAACACCGTTTACGTAGTACCAGCTTCCTGCTTTTCAATTATTGCCGGACCTTACCCTTTGAATGAAATCCGGGGCAGCGTTGTTCACACCGTTTTTGCCGCAGCGCCTGCAACAGCAACGGGAATTAGGGCAGCTCTTGACAGAAAAGGCAAGAAAGACGCCACGGTTGCCATCCTCGCCGGCGACGGCGGAACTTTCGACATCGGATTTCAATCCCTTTCGGGTGCGGCATCCCGCGGTGAAAACTTGCTCTACGTTGTCAATAACAACGGAGCTTACATGAACACCGGAATCCAAACAAGCACCGCCACGCCTTACGGAGCCGTAACCACGACCAACCCGCAGGCAAATTTCAAAAAGACTTTTCCAAAAGATTTAATGGGAATAATTGCCGCCCACAACATTCCTTACGCAGCAACTTGTTCCCTTGCGTTTATTGAGGACTACAGAAGGAAAATCCAGAAGGCAAAAGAAACAAAGGGCTTTAGACTGCTAATGATTGACGGTCCTTGTCCTCCCGGACACAAAACCGACCCGGCTCAATCAATTTCGATTGCACGGCTGGCAGTTGAAACAAAACTATTCCCCCTCTTTGAAGTTGAACATCAGAAATACAGAATAAATTATTTCCCGAAAGAAAAAGTGCCAGTTGAAAGATGCCTTGAAAAACAAGGAAGATTCAGACATCTCTTCCAAGACGAATCCCGCCAAGCATTGAATGAGATTCAGGACTACGTGGACAGTTATTGGGAAAAACTACTCAAGCTTGAAAAACTCAGCTTTGAAGAATAAAACAAAGGGGCTGAAAAGCCCCCTTGTTTTTACAACAAAATTGTAATTTAAAATCCCCTAAACTTACTTAATCAATAATAGCCTTAATTCTTTCAACTATTTTTTCAGCCGTAATTCCACCTTCCGAGAAAGTACAAGCCTTCGGATCTTTCGGACATTTTGTTGCACAATATTCCTCGGGAGGTAAAATGTAATGCGCATCATTTCCCAACGGACTCCAAAGTGCCGGAGAGCAAGCAGGCAAAGGGCAAAAGAGCGTAAGCGTTTTAACACCCAAAGCAGCCGCTGCATGGGAAGGTCCCGTGCTGGAGGAAACGAGCAAGTCCAATGAACTTAAAGCAACAAACAAATTCCGTAAACCATTCCCTATTCTGTGAACGCCGGAAATTTCTTTCTCAACATTTTCGGGAAGCGAAACATCCGTAACAACAATTTTAATGCCCTCCGAATTTTTCAGCATTTTAATAATCTTAACATATTCTTGGGCTTCCAAATTGGGACAAGAATTACCCGACGTAATGTGAATGCCGATTATTTTTTCCCCGTTTGGCGCAACTTTAGAACGAAAATTCTCAGCTTGTTTTTTTTCGTTGTCCGACAAATGAATTTCAGTTTTGTAATTAAAACTGCTAACTCCCATTGCCCTTGCCAAATCGAGACAATAATCGGCTTCATGTCTTAAAGGCTTGTATTTATTACGCGAAACGCTCTTGACGTTTGTAATCCACTGGAAAAACTTGTAGCCGACACCAATCCGTGTTTTTATTCCCGCAGCAAACAAAAGGTAATTTATTCTCTCGTTCGGCAAAAGCATTAGAGCGTAATTAAATTTTAACTCCCTTAATCTCTTCCAATGTTTACGAAAACTACCTTTCTCTTTCTTCAAATAATCGTCAATAGTAATTATTTTGTCAACGTAAGGATTGTTTTCAAAAACAGGAAGCGCGTATTCCCTAACCATTACGGCAACAAAGGAACCGGAAAATGTTTTCTTAATTTCCCTTGGCAGCGGTGTTGAAAGAACAATATCGCCAAGTCTGTCAGGACGAACAATTAAGACCCTTTTTGCTTTTTCGTTAATCAAAAATCAATTCCTTGTTTTTCGAAAACTCTTTTTCCCAATTAAGTTCTTCAAAAGCTTTCGCACAATTATCTTTGTATTCCGCCAAGCGTTCTTTTGATGCGAGCAGGTTTTTAATTACGTTGGCAATGTTTTCGGGGGACAAATCTTCCACCACTAAACCTGTTCCGAATTTTTCGACAATGCCTTTCATTTGAGGCAATGCCGAAACAATTTGAGGCACACCCGCAGCAATGTATTCAAAAAGTTTATTGGGCAAAGCGTAATAATAACTCTTGCTTAAATTTTCAATTACTGCAAGCCCAACATCTCCTCCAGCCGTGTAATTCAACAACTCTGTTTGGTTTACCCTGCCTGCAAAAATTACTTTTTCTGAAACTTTATTTTCTTTCGCAAACAGTTCGAATTCTTCTTTAAAATCTCCTTCACCTAAAATTAGGAATTTTACGTTGTCCAGATACTTCAAAGCCTTAATTATCAACGTTATTCCCCGCCCTTTCAGCAAAACCCCTTGGTAAATAAGGATGAAATCACCCTCGGGAATTTTAAACTCCTCGTGTAAATTTTTTCTTTTAATTTCTCTTTTTAAAGGCAAGTTTCTTTGCAGTAGAACGTTGTCAATTTTGTAATAGTCCTCGAGAAACTCCTTGTCCATTTCACCGGTTACAAGTACTCTATCGGTAGAGTAAATATTTTTTTTCTCAATATGCGCAACAAATTCTTGATTTTTGTTTTTTCCTTTCAAACCTGCAAGGAAAGGGTAAAGTTCACGACTGTCGTAAATAATTTTAAATTTTTTAATTTTTTTTAGCAACGCTGCGATAGGTAAAGTGAAAACATCTTCGGCAAAAAAATAATCGCAACGGCAAAATAAAAATTCTTTAACCGTGTGAAAAACAAAAGACAAATAGAAAAGTAAAGACGGACGGCGTCGAATATTAAATAACTTTATTTCACTATTTAATTGCGGATTCTCTTTCCGTTGCAGCCATTCAAAAGAAACAATTTTAATCTTGTAATTCAAATTTTTCAGGGAAGCGTAAAGATTCATTACGCGCGTATCGTAGTAGGCATTTCCGAGAAAGGCAATGCAAATGTTTTTTTTCTCGCCCATTTTACAAACGAATCTGAAGCGTGTTACGCATTATTGTTTTTGCGTCGAACTTTTCCTTAAAATCAATCAAGCTCATGCTCGGCGTCATTGGGTTTTCGGCTTTTGTGTCCTGCGAAACTCCAATGTCCACGTAGCGGTAACCGTTTTCCGTTGCGTCTTTAACAACCTCGTACATTACTCTTTGAATTGGTTTGTACTGCGCGTACTCGTAAAGCAACATATTGTAAAAGCAAAGCGCAATGTTTTTATTCGGGTAAAACATTAACGAGCCGGCAATCGGTTTGTCCTTCAAATAAACCATGAACAATTTTAATTTGTCCGGCAGCAATTCTTTAAGTCTGTAAAGTTCCTCCAAAGTGTGTGTGGGCTTAACCCCGTGCCGTGCTTTGTTCTTCAACAATATCGGGTAAAATTCATCGTAGCGTTCATTTATTTCAACACGGATGTCGGGATTACGTAACGATTTTCTAATGTTCCGGCGGACGGTAGATTGAAACCGTGGAATAATTTCCCTCTGGGGGTCAAGCTTAATGGCGCTGGAAATGTAATGCAGTTGGTAATTAAAGCCCTGCCACAACATTGCAAATTCAAGATTTTGATTCGGGTAGTCTTCGTAAATCATTGGCGCAGCAGTTAAAAGAAATTCTTTAATCCCTTTCTTCTTACCGTAATCCAAGAGCGTCGAGACAATTTCCATTGCAGTTTTAAATTTAATGTCCCGAGTAACAATAGAGCCGTAACTTGCGCCGATTGGAGATTCGTACAATCCGTTCTCAAGCGTGCCGGGAAGTACAGCCGCCAACTTCCCTTTTTCAAAAAATAACAAATGATGCCAATTGAATTTTCCGGGCGTGTGGTAATCTAAAAATTTTTGGAGGTGAAACATCGTTCCGTTGTTCGAACTCTCAACAAACTCGTCCCATAGTTCCTTGAATTCGGGAGTGTATTCAACAATTTCCATTTCCGCTCAAATCAATTAATAAGAAATTTAAAAATACCAAAATATTTCCAATCACTCAGAACAGATTTGTAATGTTTGCCGTAATCGAAATAAAATGAACGCTGCCAAGGTCGTATTTGTAAGGCACAAAGGCGTAATCGAAATAAAATCCGTTCCACTTAACACCCACACCGGCAGAGAAATTTTTTGAATCGTAATTTGTAACGTAACCCACACGTAACGCAAACCTCTCTTTGTAAAGTATTTCCGTGCCAAAGTGAAAATGTATTTTGTTTTCACTCAGGTATTTTTGAACTCCGCCGAGAGCTGAAATCTTTACATTAAACGCTTCTTGATTAATCAAATATTTTGCGCCTGCCCGAACGTCTGCGGGGACTTTTGTGGGAACGCTTCGCAAATTGTTCATATCCCCCAAGTTGCGCAATGCCAAACCTAATGTTACGTTCTTCATTATTCCTTCGGCACGAACCCCAAAATCAAAGGCGTAGCCGTAAGCTTCGTCAGCCAGCATTCCTTCGTAAAGATATTTAACTGTTGCTCCGAAACGAATTCCACGGGCAAGATTAAACGCCGAACTCAAACCGGCAGAAAAATAGTGAACGCTAAAAGTTCCTTCCGCCTCGCCCGGTTTTGTCCTAATCTCAATATCGTTAACCGAAGTAGTGTTGATTGAAATTCCCAAAGGCAAACCAAGCCATTGGAAATTCACACCGAAATTTTCCGAGTTAACGCCTTGCAAATAATTATTGTGAGTAAAGCCCACGTAGCCGTTGGAATCTGGAATAAAAGCGGGATTGTAAAACAGCGATGCCGTTTTACCAACCGCAGCGGTACCCAAACCGGAAAGCGAAACCGTACGTGCGTCAGCCCCAAGTTTTAAGAAGGTTAAACCGCTGTTACCCGCGTCTTGTGCCCGTAAATAAAGGGGAAAACTCAATATTAAAATCAAAAAAACTTTCTTCATTTTTAATTCTTCATTATTAATTTTTAATTAACTCTTTATTTCTTATTTCTTGTTTCTTATTTCAATCACATTTTAATGTTCAACCCAATTACGTGAATGCCCGAAGGCGAGTAAGGTTCAAAAACAAATGCGTAATCGAAACCGACAAACCAACCTTTAACATCTCGCGAGTAGGAAAATCCAAGCGAAGGTTTTGCCGGGTGATTAAAATCCGAGAGGTTTAATTCGTCAACACCGCCGCGAATAAACAATCTGTCAAACAGTTCCCACTCGGCGCCGAAACGCAGAATATTAAAGTCTTTAACCAGCGAAGAAAACTCAGCGCTAAACAAGACCTTGTATTTCCTAACAAAATAAGATGCGCCCAAAGTTTTGACCAATGGGAAATTGTCGATTGTTGTTCTGCCGGCCAAGCCGTAAAGGTTATTTGTGTCCCACCTGTACTTGCTGTTAATATCGCCGATGTACAAAGCTGCAAAAAGCTCATCGTTAAATTTGTAAACCGCTCCGAAGTCAAAGCCGAGTCCCGAAGTTTTAACGTCCTTGTAAAGTTTGTAATCGAAAAATTTAAATGTAATTCCAACGGAAAGCTTTTCGGAAAATCTATTTGACAAAGAGAGGAAGAACAAATTTTCCGAAGTGGAAAAATCTCCTTGCTTAATTCCTTGATTGTCCCGTTCCTCAATTCCCGAGACCCCTGAATTTATTACCCCAACGCTGATGCCTGCAATGGAACGAGGTTTGGAATAAACTCCTTCGTCAATTAGTTTTTTGCCTATCTCAAACTTTCTCGTAAAGGAAAAAAAGTTCAAACTCCTGTCGAGCGAAAGGAAGGAATAGCCGACATTAAACGAATTCCTTTCCTGAAAAGGCGAAACGGCGGGATTGTAAAAACCGGTTAATGTTCCCTTTGTTACGGCTGTCATTGCATTTCCCATTCCGATTCCACGGGCATAAAAACCCATTCTTGCAAAAGAACCTGGTCCTAAATTTTGCGCCGTTAAAAACAAGGGCAGAAAAAATATTACTATTAAAATTTTACGCAACAAGTGTCAAACTCCTTATCTTAAAACCATTATTTTTCCGTAGTGTCTTTCCGACGAACCGAGATCAACTCTAAAGAAATAAACTCCGTTAGGAACAACGTTTCCCGATTCGTCCGTGCCGTCCCAATAAACCATTTTTGTTTTGTCTCCGCTTTCAACAACGTTCTGCTCAAGCGTTTTAATCAAATGCATTCCGAAGTCAAAAATTCTAACGGAAACTTTCTGCTGCGGTTCACTTAATTTGAAAACTATCGTTGCCGTCTCCAGCCCGGGTGCAAAAGGATTTGGGTAAGAATAAAAATTTTCACCGCTTTCCGTATTCGAAGCAATAAAAACCTTCCACGTACCTTTCCACATTTCGCCGGTCTCGTTGAGCCTTGCCAGTCCGTTGTCCGAGCCGAGCCAGATGTCGTAAGTGCCGTCGTTATTTGCTTTGGAGGCTATTGAATAAAACACATTCGTGCGAAGTTCAAAACCGGTAGAATCATCTTTAATTGTTCCCGGCAAAATCCACGTTTGTCCGCCATCGTTAGTTCGGAACATTCCGTTGTCCGTTGCGGCAAAAATGTCGCTCTTGCCCGAGTAATATTTAAATCCGAAATTGTGTGCCTGTTCTTCGTTTAAAAAAACATTCCAGCTTTTCCCTCCGTCCGTCGAAGCGCTAACGGCATTAAACTCGGTTTGCCCTTCCGCTTTCCAAGTAGCCGCCCAAACGGAGCCGTCGGCTTTGTTGTAGGCAAGCGAGACAACAAAATTACCGCTAATCGGTTCTCTCTCGTTTTTGTGATTAAACTTAACCCAGCTAATTCCTTCGTCCGTAGATTTATTAACTCCTCCCGCAGTCCCAACGTAAACGAGCGAATCGCCGTCGGTCGTAACCGAAAAAACACGGTGGTTCAAATTATTCTCGGGACCGAAACGCCCCGAAACAGGCTGTAAGGAAAAGGAAAGCGTATCGGTAGGTTTAACCGAATTCAAATAATCGGGAGGCAAAACCACTCTTCGCCACGTTTGCCCGGAATCGGCGCTGGCGCGCAAACCTCCGGCAAAGGAAGCAATAAAAACGTAATTCTTTGAAATGGCAATGTCGTAAGTAATGTTATTAATTTCGGTCGTAATCGGCAGTGCCCGCAAACGATTGATTCCGTAATAAACAATCGAATCCCCTGGCGGATCAATTGGTTGAGGAACGGCAAACCAAGTGTCTCCACCGTCAGTAGAAAATTTCAATCCTGTTCCAACGGGCATGTCTTGCCCATTAATTTCCCGGCTCTTACCCGTTGCAACCCAAACCATGCCGTTGCCAACGGCAAGAGCAGTAACGCTTTCGTCCTTCTTAAAATCGCCTGTGTCGTAAAAATTTTTCCACGAATTCCCGCCGTCGGTTGAACGGCTTAAACCTCGTGAAGTGCCGAGCCAAATAGTGTCTCCGTTAATTGCAATGTCGAGAATCGAATTGCTCTTGGGCGTGGCATCGCTTGTTTTACTCAAAGCCTCGCTGCCAAGCAGAAAGGAATTGGGAACTTGTGCTTGTAAAAAAATCCCCGTTAGCAAAAAGGCGGTAAGTATTAAAAAAGTTTTTTTCATTATTTAACTTCAACAAAATGAGTGATTGTATTACTTAAAGAATCGCTTCTGTCAACAGCGGTAAAGTCAAATTTCCAACGCCCTGCAGGTTGTCCTTTAGGAATGGTTAATTTTTGCGTAAAGATTCCGTCTCCTGCTTTTTTGTCGCCTGTTACATTAACATCGCCGTTGTCGGACAAAGGAAATTTCGAAATGCCTTGACTGTTAGTCAACTTAACACCGCTCGGATTGTAAAGCTCGTAATAAACTTCTTTGATGTCGCTTAAACCGTTTAAGTCCTTGGCGGTAACGGAAAACTTAAAGCTCTGATTGAACGCAACAGTGTCCGGCATTGTTAAATCGGAAAGCTGTGGAGGAATGTTTTCCTGATTATTGAAATAATAAATTCTTGAATGAGCAAATATTTTTGCCGAGCCTGCACCGACTACTGCCGAATATTCCACATCGTAAAATCCGCTAATGTCCGTTTTGGAAAAACGAATTACCGTTGAATAAATAGAGTCGTCAGCTTTCTCGTCGCCATTTTCGGTTCTACCATTGTCAAACATTTGGGAGTGATTGAAAAATTTTCCTAAGGGATTAAACACAGTGCAATAAACACCGCTGATTCCTTTTGTGCTGTAAACGTTTGCAGTAATAACCGCGATGGAATCGGGTTTGGAATAAATTACCGTGTCGGTTGCGGTAACACCCACTACCGAAAGATCTCCCGGGAAAGGATTGGTGCTGACAATTTCGTCCGAGTTTTTTTCGCAGCCAATTAAAATAACCGATACAAGAATTACCGTAATAAATATTTTTAGTTTGTTAAACAAGTTGAGATTCCTTTTGTGTGGAACTTTTTTGCGGGAATTGGAATTACCCATAGAAATAAAACTCACTTTTTGCTCCGAAAAAATTTTTCTTTAAAATCGTAAAAGTTATTTCTATAGTAATTCCTTTTTTTGTTGTGCGCAATTTAATTAACTGACTTCCATTTTTCAAGTCAAATATTTTTACCCTGAATAATAATGTTTTTCGCGAGACGCTAGAGGCAAGACGTTAGACTTACCCACGCAGATTGTTCCGAAGGAACACTTTATGGAGCAAGCAATCTACGCTACGGTTTAATTTCATTTCAGTATCCACCGACTCTTCCATTTTCAACTTTCAATTCAGCGTTTTTAACGTCTTACGTCTCGCCTCTCGCGGCGTAGCCCGAGCAAAGCGAGGGCGAAGACGGACATCTCACGTTTAACCATTTCTGATTTCTCGTTTCTTATTTCTTCTTAAGCCTAAACTTGTGCCGTAATTGTATTAACTTGCTTAAGAAAGTCCGGGTTGGAAATCGAGACGGAATCAAAATTTTCCACCGTTCCCCCACCCTCGGAAATTAACGAAAAAACGGAAAACGCCATTGCAATTCTGTGGTCGTTAAAACTTTTGAAAACATTTTGTTTTTTATTTGGGAACCCGGCTATTTCAAATCCGTCCGTGAACTCGTTAACCTCGAGCCCCGCTCTTTTGAAATTTTCGCAAAGGGATTTTATTCTGTCGCTCTCTTTTTTCCTGAGCTCTCCGGCATTTTTAATTTTAAAATTCCCTTCCGCAAAAACTCCCGCAACTGCAAGAACCGGAATTTCGTCAATAATATTAGGAATAATCTCCTTCCCGATTTCCACATTTGTCAAAGCGCTCGATTTCACAATTAAGTCGCCGTATTTTTCGCCGGAAGACTCTTTTACATTTTCAACAAATATTTTTCCGCCCATTCTTTTTAAAATTTCCAAAACTCCTGCACGTGTTTCGTTCAACAATACATTGGAAATTCTCAGCTCCGAATTTTTAGTAAGCAACGCCAACACAATAAAAAATGCCGCCGTAGAAATATCCGAAGGGACAAAATAATTTTTCGGCGACGGGTAGTATTCCTTATTTACACTAATCAGATTCCCCTGCTCCGTTTTTTCCACTTTCAAACCGAGCATCAGCTCGGTGTGGTTGCGGCTTTGAACAGGCTCTATAATTTCGGTAGTTTCCTCAAGGTGCAGGCCCGCCAATAGCAAACAACTTTTCAACTGTGCGCTTGCAACAGGCAATTCGTATTTTATTGCACGCAAATTTTGGGAAGGAAAAATTTTTAACGGCAGCGTTCCGTTCGGAGATGCCTCAATGTTAGCGCCCATTAACTTCAGCGGTCTTGTAATTCTTGCCATTGGACGGCGGGAAAGGGATTCGTCGCCAATAATCACAGACTCAAAATTTTGCACAGCAAGTATTCCACTTACGAGTCGTGCAGTTGTGCCTGAGTTCCCCGCATCAAGAAAAGCGGAAGGTTTTGAAAAACCTTTAAATCCTCTCCCCTTAACAATTACTTCTTTTCCCTGTTTTTCAATTTCACAGCCCAACTGCCTGAAAACATTAATTGTCGAGTTTACGTCAAGAGAATCGAGGCAATTTTCAATCACGGATTCCCCTTCCGCAAGCGCCGAGAACATTACGGCGCGGTGGGAAATCGACTTGTCCCCGGGAAGAGTAAGACTGCCCCTAACCGAATCAATGTGATTAAAATCCTGTCTCACTTTTCGCTCCAGAGGTCAATCAGTCTTTGAATTTCTTCTTTGCTTAGTTCGCTTTTGTCGTACATTCCCGCTTCGGCACGTTGGCGTTGGGCTTCGTAAAGAATTACCGCCGTAGCCACGGAGACATTCAAACTTTGAATCATCCCGCGCATCGGGATGTAAATTAACTCGTCGGCAAGTGTGGCGGCTTCTTCGGACACTCCCCTGTGTTCGTTGCCCATTACAATTGCAATTTTCTTAGTCCAATCTATTTCGTAGATGCTCTTTGCTTTTTCGTCCAGCATTGTAGCGTAAACCACAAAGCCCTCGGCATGCAAGGAATCAAAGCATTTCTTCGTATCGTTAAACTTCTCTTTCTCAATCCATTTGTTTGCCGAAGAGGAAGAGACTTTACTGATTTTCGGGAACTCCTCAATTGTGTAGAGCAAAGAAATTTTCGGAACTCCAACGGCGTCGCAGGAACGGAAAATTGCGCTTACGTTGTGCGGATCGTGAATGTTTTCCATTACAACACGTAACGAGAACTGCCTTGAGCGAATCACATTTTCGATTTTCTTCAGTCGTCTTTCGGTTTTGAATTCTCTCATCGGGGTTTGTCGAAAACTAATTTGTAAACGGTTTTGTTCTTTGATTTTCTTGCTTTGTCAACTTTTATTTCAACATCTTCGGACAACGAAAGGTAAAATCTGAGTAGTTCGATTGCGTTGGAAATTGTTTCTTCTTCTTCGTGAGCCCAAGTTTCACAGCCGTGAACGGAAGGAATTTCCCCGGCAAAGCCGTCGCCCGTATCGGTAACCACAAGGTCAAGAACCATTAATACCCTGCTTCCCCTGTTCCGCCTGTAACAATTTTAACACTTGCGCTTGCGCCTATTCGCGAAGCGCCGCTGGCAATCATCTTCTTGGCGTCTTCCATTGTTCTCACTCCGCCCGAAGCTTTTACGCCGACGGAACTGCCCACAACGTAACGTATCAGTGCCACATCCCCTGCCGTGGCTCCGCCTTTGCTGAAACCGGTGGAGGTTTTAACAAAATCGGCTTTTGCTTTTTTGGCAAGCAGGCAGGCTTTTACTTTTTCCTCGTCCGTAAGCAAAGCAGTTTCAATAATCACTTTACAAACGGCGTTCACTCTTTTGGCGGCAAGCACCACTTGATTAATGTCGTTGAAAACGTAATCGTAATCGCCGCTTTTTAATCTGCCGATGTGAATTACCATGTCGAGCTCGTCAGCGCCGTTCTGCAATGCCTGCTCGGCTTCGGCTCTTTTAACTTCCGTGGTGGTTGCGCCCAACGGGAATCCGATAACAGTTGCAATTTTAACATCCGAATCGGCAAGTTCCTTTTTGCAAAGGGAAACGTAAGAAGGATTAACACACACCGAAGCAAAATGGTAGGTACGCGCTTCGGAGCAAAGTTTTACAATATCTTCGGGCGTTGCCTCTGGTTTAAGCAAGGTGTGGTCAATCATCCGCGCAATTGAGTAATCGCTGAGTTCCTCGCCCACGCCGAGACCGGCTGCAATTCTTTCGGCACCGTTCTCGATTATTTCTTTGACCGCAAGAGGCTGGTCAATTACGTTGCGCTCCCACCCTGCGCAGGTGTCTTCCACGCAGTAAAAATCACGCAACGCTTTTTCGGTAAAAACCTCGGATACTATTTTGTCAAGAGATTTAATTGCCATGCTGCAAATTTAATGATTTATTAAATGATTCGTAAGTGTTTTGCAAAAGCATTGCTATTGTCATTGGGCCAACGCCGCCGGGCACGGGGGTAATGTAAGAAGCCTTCCGGGAAACTTCTTCGAAATCCACGTCGCCGACTAACTTGTAACCTTTCTCCGTTGACTTGTCCTCAACGCGGTTTATTCCAACGTCAATTACTACAACTCCGTCTTTAACCATGTCGGCGGTAATAAATTTGGGGCGTCCGATTGCGGCAATTAAAATATCCGCCGTTGCCGTGTACTTTTTCAAGTCCTTTGCAGCGGAATGGCAAACGGTAACAATTGCGTTAGCGCCTTCCTTCTTTTGCAAGAGCATATTTGCAACCGGCTTGCCCACGATGTTGCTGCGTCCCACAACAACAACGTGCTTGCCCTTTGTTTCTATTTCGTAACGTTTCAAGAGTTCCAAAATTCCGTAAGGCGTGCAGGGGTAAAACGTGTCCTTCCCGATTACAAGATTTCCTAAATTAATCGGATGAAAGCCGTCCACGTCCTTGTCCGGCGAAATTGCTTCAATGATTTTGTTCTCCGAAATGTGCTTGGGCAAAGGCAGTTGGACAAGAATCCCGTTAATCTTTTCGTCCGAATTGTATTTTTGAATTAACTCAATCAGCTCCGTTTCTTTTGTCTCTTCGGGTAAGCGAAGAACTTCCGAGTAAATTCCTACTTCATCGCAAGCACGCTGTTTCATTCTTACGTAAACCTGCGAGGCGGGATTTTCACCAACAAGAATTGCCACAAGTCCCGGAACCCTGCCGTACTTATTTTTCAAACCGGAAACTTTTTCCTTAAGCTCCAAACGAATTTCTTTTGCTACTTTTTTGCCGTCAATAATCGTCATTAAATTTTTCCTCCGTTAAATAAGATTGTGTAATCAGAGAAAATTAGTTATTTGAATTTTGTACTTTTGAAACAAATACTCCTGTAATTCCTCATCCTTAACTATTTCTTCCTCGAACGGATTGGAAGTCCCCCAGCCTGCTTTGCCGTACTTGCGGAAATTTTCCAACCGCCGGATTGTAATTTCACAATAAACCGGGTCAACGTCAATCGTAAAACATTTCCTTCCGGCTTTCTCGGCTGCCAACAATGTTGTGCCCGAGTGGGAGAAAAAGTCGGTAACCAAATCACCTTTAGCGCTGGAGGCATTCACAATTCTTTCAATTGCTTTCAAAGGTTTTTGTGCAAAGCAGCCGCTAACGTTTTCTTCCATTAAATGAAACACTTGTTGAACATCAATCCAAACGTTGCCTGCGCGAATGTTTTCCGATTTACTCCGTTCCAAATTTTCTGTAAGAACACCGTTAATCTCTTTGTAATAGCCCTTTACGGCTTTCGGAATGTCGGTGTAAACGGCTTCAATATTGAACACAGGCAAACCCTTTGTGTAATAAAGAAGCTCCTGCCTGACGGACATCCAATTTTTTTGAGTGCCGTAACCCCTTTGATTTCTAAGCGTAATGAAGCTCCGTGATTTAAATGGCGTTTTGCCCATCATCAAAATAAATTCCGCAAAGGGAGAAAAATTATTTTTTTGATCGGCGCCAAGCCAAATGTAAAGAGAAGAATTTTTCGAAAGCAATTCGTTCGTGAGCATTACCCATTGAAAAGACCATTGCACAAATTCTTCGGCGCTCATCTGTTGGAAAGCTACCATGTTGTAAGGCGGGTCGTGAACCGCAAGCGCAGCCTTTTCCGCCCCAAACATTTTGCGAACAGCTTCCTGCTCGTCAACGCTGATGCAGCCGACTTTGTGCCCGCTGATTTTGTCCGTCCAAATTTCGCCGTAAGAAAGACGTGAATATTTTTTAAGCATTTCATGCAGTTCGGGGTCTTTGTCTATTCTCGGCAGCCGGACGCCCTTCATTTATTCCTACTCCGCTTTTTTCGGAAATTCGGGAATGAATATTCTTTCAATCTCAACGGCTTTGCCGGTTTCCGAATCGACTTTCACAAAAACTCCGGCAAAGTGGACATTGTCCGCAGCCGTTTGATATTTTTGCGGCGTTTGGTAAAGGAATCTGTTAAGCGCCGCTTCGCTTTTCATTCCGATTACGGAATCGTAAGGACCTGTCATCCCTACGTCGGTAATGTAAGCCATTCCTTTCTCGGTAATTCTTTCGTCGGCTGTTTGAATGTGTGTGTGGGTACCCACGAGAACGCTAATCCTCCCGTCCAAATAGTAGCCAAGCGCTAATTTTTCCGCCGTTGCCTCGGCATGAAAATCGACAAAGATGACTTTTGTCTCTTCCTTTAATTTCTTAATCACCCAATCCGCCGTGCGGAAAGGACAATCAATCGGAGACATAAAAGCCCTGCCCTGCAAATTCAAAATTCCGACTTTCCCTTTTTTAGTCTCGGCAATGTAAAACCCGCGTCCGTAAGTTCCCTTAGGGTAATTTTGCGGGCGTAAAACTTCGGCACGGTTCTTCAAATATTCCTGCGATTGATGTTTATCCCAAGTGTGGTTCCCGCCGGTAATAACATTTACACCAAGCGAAAAGAGAATTCCTCCTTCTTTCTCAGTGCATCCCTTCCCTTCGGAAGCATTTTCTCCGTTGGCAATCACAAGATCCGCGTTGTATTTTCTAATCAAGCCAGGCAGCCACATTTGAACCATGTCCAGTCCCGGCTTACCTACAATATCGCCGACAAACAAAATATTTATTAACATAAATCTCCTTAAAAATAATTCTTAAAATGCAAAAAAGGCGGGAGGTAATCAAATAAAAAACGGTGACGATTTAAAATGAGGTTAGAAAAATAAGAAAGAAGAAACAAGAAATAAGAAATGGTCAACGTAAGACGCTAGACGTTAGAAGCAAGACGTCCGTCTTCGCCCTCGCTTTGCTCGGGCTACGCCGCGACAAGCAAGACGTCCTATTCAGAGAACAGATAACCGTGAACAGCTGCTTAAAACTCGTAACTTGAGACTTATGACTTGTTTAGTTGAAAGTGGGAAATGGAAAGTGGAAAACGGGAAATTAAGTCGGAGTTTTTGGATGTTTGGATGAATGGACAATTGGATTGCTTAACTTACTTTGCGTTTACAGGTTTTGTCCTAACAAACAAAAACGTAAAAGCGTAGAATATTAACCACGAGTTTCAATCCGTGAGATTGAAAAGAAAAAACACTAGAAAGTTTTAGCACGATTTAACGCTCTGTTTGATTTTCAGTCACCTAATTTATTAAAATAAAAAAGGCTGCCTCGCCGGACAGCCTTCTAAAAAACAACAATTCAAATCAAATGAGCGGTTGCCTGAAACTATTTAACGTTTTCATGTAATTCGCTCTTTCGAACGCAGCGGGGTTTGCCACGGAGCGCATGCTCAGACTTCCCTGCATTTGTTCAATTGATTCGTACTCGTGTTCTTCCATCCAGAGTTTTAAGTCGTCAAGAATCTCCGAAATTCTGCCGGGACCTTTACGCAGCAATTCGGAGGCAATCATCGCCACCTTGCCGCCTGCCATCATTACTTTCAGAACGTCCGTGTGCGATTGAACTCCGCTCGTAGCGGCTAAATCGGCTTTGACCTTTCCGTAAAGAATGGCAATCCAGCGCAAAGGCAAACGAAGTTCCCAATTGCTGCTCAACTGAATATTAGGAATAACTTCGAGGTTTTCAAGGTCAAAATCCGGCTGGTAAAAACGGTTAAACAACACGAGGGCATCAGCCCCCGCGTCGTCTAATTTTTTAGCCATATTTGCCATTGAACTGAAGAAAGGACCTAATTTCACGGCAACCGGAATTTCCAGATTTTCCTTAACCGCTTTCAAAGTTTCAACGTACATATTTTCAACTTCTTCGCCGGTTAATTCCGTTGACGTAGGAACGTAATAAATATTCAGTTCCAAAGCGTCTGCTCCGGCTTCTTCTATTTCCTTAGCATATTTAACCCAGCCGCCGGCGCTTACGCCGTTGATTGAACCGATTACGGGAATTTCAACGGTGTCCTTAAGCGTGGCAATGTGGTTCAAATATTCTTCGGGACCAAGTTTGAATTCCGTCGGCTCGGGAAAGTAAGAAGTAGCTTCCGCAAAACTTTCCGTGCCGAAAGAAAGGAAATGGTCCAGCTCTTCGGTATCGGAAGTTATTTGTTCCTCAAATAATGAGTGAACAACCAAAGCCGCCGCGCCTGCATCTTCCAATGCTTTTGCAACGTCCTTGTCTTCCGTCAAAGGTGAAGCCGAAGGAACAATCGGATTTTTTAATTCCAGGCCGAGGTATTTGGTTTTAATGTCCATTTCTTCCTCTTAATTATTATCTTCTTGTTTTTCAAGGAAATGTGAGTAATCCATGCTTGCCATGTGGCTGTAAATCTTCCACATTTCATTCACATGTTCCTGAGCGTCGGCAAGAAGTTTTTTAGCTCTTTCGGGATTTGCCTTTGTAAGCATTTTGTACCTTGTTTCGTTGTAGATGTAATCTTCCAACGGAATCTTCGGTCCTTTGTAATCGAGCTTCAAAGGATTCTTGCCTTTCTTAATGTTTTCGGGATTGTACCTGTACAACGGCCAGTAACCGCTGTCAACGGCAAGTTTCTGTTGCTCAAAGCCTTTCGCCAAATCGTAACCGTGAGCAATGCAATGGCTGTAAGCAATAATAATGGAAGGACCGTCGTAGTGTTCGGCTTCAATTATTGCACGCAAGCTTTGAATGTCGCTGGCACCCATTGCAATCTGAGCAACGTAAACATTTCCGTAAGTCATTGCCATTCTACCGAGGTCTTTTTTCGGTAAGGGTCTTCCTGCGGCGGCAAATTTAGCTACCGCGCCAAGTCCCGTTGCTTTGGATTGCTGACCGCCGGTGTTGGAGTAAACTTCCGTGTCAAGAACGAGGATGTTCACATTTTTACCGGAAGCAAGAACGTGGTCTAATCCGCCGTAGCCGATGTCGTAAGCCCAGCCGTCGCCGCCCATGATCCAAACGGAACGTTTAACCAAGTAGCTGCTAACAGTCAAAAGCTCTTTGGCACGAGGATTACTTAATGTTTTTAATTTATCGTTAAGTTGTTCAACTCTTTCTCTTTGCTCTTTAATATCGGTTTCGGTAACCTGTGGCGCCGTAAGAATAGCTTCAACAAGTTCCGCTCCGATTTCATCTTTCAACTCGCTCAACAATTCACGAGCGTATTCAGTTTCCCTGTCGATTGCCAAGCGCATTCCGAGACCGAATTCGGCGTTGTCTTCGAACAAGGAGTTGTTCCAAGTAGGTCCGCGTCCTTCTTTGTTGAACGTCCACGGAGTTGTCGGCAAGTTACCGCCGTAAATAGAGGAACATCCCGTTGCGTTTGCAATCACGGCTCTGTCGCCGAACAACTGGGAAACCAATTTTACGTAAGGAGTTTCGCCGCAACCCGGGCAAGCACCGGAGAACTCGAACAACGGTTGTAGTAACTGACTTTCCGCAACGGAGTCAATCTTAATTTGAGTTCTGTCGTATTCGGGAAGGTTAAGGAAGAACTCGAAGTTTTCTCTTTCCTTCTCGCGCAACGGAATTTGCGGTGCCATGTTGATTGATTTCCGGCTTGGGTTGGTTTTGTCTTTTGCAGGACAAACCTCAACGCAAAGCGAGCAACCGGTACAATCTTCAACCGCAACTTGAATTGTGTAAACCTTACCGGCGTCTTTCTTACCGCGGGCAGGCATCCATTTGAAAGTTTCGGGAGCGTTTTTGGTGTACTCTTCGTCGTAAACCTTTGCTCTGATTGCCGCGTGCGGGCAGGCAATCACGCACTTGTTACATTGAATACACAAGTCGGGCTCCCAAACGGGAACTTCAAGAGCAACGTTTCTCTTTTCCCACATTGCCGTTCCGGTCGGGAAGGTTCCGTCCTCCGGCATTTTGCTGACGGGAACGTCGTCGCCCCGTCCGGCAATCAATTCTGCCAAAACGTCCTTAACGAATTCAGGCGCTTTCGGAGAAACAACTGGCGGAAGTTCTATTTGACTTGTAACTTCATTTCCGTAGTCTATTTTGTAAAGGTTTGCCAACGACTGGTCAACGGCGTTGAAGTTTTTGCGAACAATTTCCTCACCTTTTTTGCCGTAAGTTTTTTCGATTGCATTTTTAATTTTAGCAATCGCTTCGTCTTTTTCAAGAATTCCGGAAATTGCAAAGAAGCAAGTCTGCATTATTGTGTTTATTCTTGCGCCCATTCCGGTATCTTTGGCAACCTTGTAAGCGTCAATTACGTAAAAGTCCAACTTCTTGTCAATTATTTGTTGCTGAACTTTTTTCGGGAGCTTATCCCAAACCTCGTCCTTAGGATAAGGAGAGTTCAAAAGGAAAGTTCCGCCTTCCTTAATGTTGCCGAGCACATCGAAGTTTTCCAACAATACGAATTGGTGACAGCCTACGAAGTCGGCTTGCTGAACAAGGTAGGTGGATTTAATCGGATTCTTACCGAATCTCAAGTGGGAAACGGTTGTGGAACCGGATTTCTTTGAATCGTAAACAAAATAACCTTGTGTGTAATTATCGGTTTCTCCGCCAATAATCTTAATCGAGTTTTTGTTTGCGCCGACGGTACCGTCAGAACCAAGTCCGTAGAACATACATTTTGTAGCTTGTTCGTCTTCGATAATAAAGTTCTTGTCGAAGTCAAGACTTGTAAAGGTAACATCGTCGTAAATACCAACCGTAAAGTGATTTTTCGGATGGTCTTGTTTTAAGTTGTCGAACACGGCTTTAACCATTGCGGGAGTAAATTCCTTGGAAGACAATCCGTAACGTCCGCCTACAATAATCGGAGTTTTTTCAAACGGCGGGTTTTCGGAAGTCATTGCTTCAATCACCGCACTCTGGACGTCCAAATAAAGAGGTTCGCCGAGCGAGCCGGGTTCTTTGGTTCTGTCCAAAACGGCAATTTTTTCAACCGTTTTCGGAAGGGCTTCCAACAAATGTTTTGCGGAGAACGGGCGGTAAAGTCTTACTTTAATTACGCCGACTTTCTCTTCCATTTTTTCTGTCATATAGGCAACCGTTTCCTCAGCCGTTTCGGTACCGGAGCCCATTAAAATGACAACTCTTTTGGCGTCCGGCGCTCCGTAATAATCGAACAGGTGGTAATGACGTCCGGTAATTTCGGCAAATTTGTCCATTGCTTTCTGAACAATTTCCGGTGCGGCGTTGTAGTATTTGTTAACAGTTTCGCGTCCTTGGAAATAAACGTCCGGGTTCTGGGAAGAACCACGCAAAACCGGTTTGTCAGGATTCATTGCCCTTTCGCGATGAGCGTGTACGTAACTGTCGTCAATCAATTCTTTTAAATCGTCATCCGTTAGTTCTTCGATTTTCTGAATTTCGTGTGAAGTTCTGAAACCGTCGAAGAAATGCACAAACGGAACTCTTGACTCAAGAGAAGCCTTGTGAGTAATTGCTGCAAGGTCGTGAACTTCCTGAACGGAACCGGAAGCCATTAAGCCAAAGCCAGTAGGACGAACTTGCATTACGTCAGAGTGATCGCCGAAAATAGAAAGTGCTTGTGCGGCAAGCGAACGAGCGGAAACGTGGAAAACCGTTGGGGTTAGCTCACCTGCAATTTTGTGCATATTCGGAATCATTAAAAGCAAACCTTGAGAAGCTGTAAACGTGGTTGTTAACGCTCCTGCCTGTAACGAACCGTGAACGGCGCCCGAGGCACCTCCTTCGCTCTGCATTTCCGTTACCGACGGTACAGTCCCCCAAATATTTTTCTTACCCTCTGCGCTCCAAGCGTCCGAAGCCTCTCCCATCGGGGAAGACGGGGTAATCGGGTAAATTGCAATTACCTCGCTTAGTTTAAATGCTACACGTGCGGCGGCTTCGTTACCGTCTATCGTGATTTTTTTTCTTTCCATAATGTCCTCAACATTTATTAAGTAATTTTAACTTTAACCATTTAGAGTGTCCCCTCGCGGAATTACGGGATATTTGAGCAAAATGCCCGTTTTTTTAACCCCGAGTTGACCGAATAAAGAACTTTTTCTTTAAATAAAAAGAAAAAATAAATCGATTTTAAAACTAACTAAAATAAGGGAAATAAAAAAGGTAAGGATGTCTTAATTGGACACTTTTTGATTAAAATAAGAAAGAAGAAACGAGAAATATTTTTCGCAAGACGCGAGAGGCAAGACGCGAGACGTTCGCTTTCGCTTCGCTAGACTACGGCGCGACAAGTCCGTCTTCGTCCCGCATTTTGCGGGACTACGCCGCGACAAGCGAGACGTAAGACGCCATATTCAGTGAACAGATAACAGTGAAAAGTGAACAGAGAAAAATGATTATTACTTGAGACTTGTTACGTGAAACTTAAGACTTATTCAATTGAAAGTTGAAAATGGAAAGTAGAAAATTGAAAAATCAGCGAACAGTGAATAGACGCTCCGATAGAACTAAGTCCCGTAGGGACGACACCTTTGTAGCAAAGCAACAAAGCAAGTTAATCCGAGTTCCGTAGAAACGGCACAGCATAGCACAGTTCTCTGAGTCACCGCATCCGGCGAGGCTCGGGCAAAATATGGTGAACCTCCGTAGATTTGAAGTAATCCGAGCTATGTTTGAATGGCACCACCACGACCCCAACGGGGTCGAAAGTGTGTAGAAAAAATAACGAAGATTAAAAAACGATGCCGAAGGTATCGAAGTAGAATATTTTTCATTAACAAACGGCTTCAGCCATTTGGATACCGAGGTAAAAAAGGGAAAACCTGAAACCTGTTTACAGGTTTTAGGGAGTGTGTTTTTGGGAGTGAGGAAACCGTTAAAACGGTTTTGGGTTGTACAGGGTTTGCAGTCTTTTCCCCCCACGGCTGAAGCCGTGGGTTAGCTGAAATTTCAGCTCCGCAAAAGCTTTTTTCGCGTTATCATTTTGGCTTCTGAAGAGATTTCGTCCTGCTGAGGCTTAGTCCCGTAGGGACGACACCTTTGTAGCAACAAACAAAAATGTTAAAATGAGAGTTCCGTAGGAACGGCACTGCTTAGCAGAGCTTGCCGGACAAGCAGGGCAGGCAAAAATCGTAACAAAACGTTCAACGGCAAAAGAGGAAAATTCTTTTGCCACAAGATTTAAACTTGGATTTTAGATTCTTCCCTTTTCTCTATTCACGGCAAGCATTTCCAAAGTATCCTTAAGCACTCCCAACGAACGTTGGCTTAGCAAATCAATTTTAATTAATCCCAAATCTTCCACGGAGTACATATCCGGCTGGGTTACAATTAAGCCAAGCCCTTTGTTCGTCGCAAATTCCAAAGCCAAATAATTTGTAATTGCTTCGTTTGTAATTACAATGCCGCCCGGATGAATGCTCTGGTGGCGCGGGAAACCGGCAAAGCGGGAAGCAATTTCCACAATTGTTTTCCAAGGCTCTTCCCGAAACACAAGGTGCTTGGTCTCGGGAAATTTGTTTGCTATTTCGGGCAAATTTCTTGCGCTCGTCCACGGGATAAATTTTGAATACTTGGAAATCTCCGCATCGGAAAAGCCAAAGACTTTTGCCACCTCCCTGAAAGCGGAGCGAGCGCGGAAAGTTACGGTTGTGGAAATCATTGCCACTTTGTCGTAACCGTATTTTTCAAAAACGTAACGGACTATTTCGTCCCGCTCCTTCCACGAAAAGTCGAGGTCAATGTCGGGCGGTGAGGTTCGCCCGCGATTCAAAAACCGCTCGAAGTAGAGATTGTGCTTCAGCGGATCAACCTGCGTAATACCAAGACAGTAAGCCGTCAAACTGTTTGCCGCCGAGCCCCTGCCGATTACCATCATGTTGCGCTGTTTCGCTTCGCGGACAATGTCCCACACAATTAAAAAATAATCACTGAATCCCAGCTCGTCAATCACTTCAAGTTCGTACTGCAAACGTTTAACCGCTCTTTCCGTAATGGGGTGGTATTTTTCTTCCAGTCCCCGGAAGGCAACTTTCCACAAAAACGAGAAAGCGGTTTCCTCCGGCGGTAGAGGAAAAACAGGATATTTGTATTCACCTAAACGGAGATTCACGTTACAATTTTTTGCAATGTAATCGGCATTCCAAACGGCTTCGGGTAATCCGCGCCAAACCTCATTTAATTCCGACGGGGATTTAAGCCAATACTCCTCGTCAACCGTGTCCTCCGGCGCAAGCGTTCCGAGCGTTTTGTTCAAACGGATTGCCGTTGCAACCTTGTGTAATAAGAAATCTTCCCGTTTCAAAAAATAAGCGGGATACGTAGCGGTTATTTTTAATCCCCTTGCACGCGCAAAATTGTAAAGTTCTCTTGTTTTGCTTTTTTGCTTCTTTGTTACGATAAGCTCAACAAACAAGTTCTCCTTGAGTGTGCCGGACAAAGGAATTTTTTTTAACAGTTCCAAGGAAGAAGTAAGAACAAAAAGATTCGGCGAGATTTTTCCGAGCATTTCCTCAAGCGAAAAATTCTCATTTAACTTTCTCGACGTAATAATCTTACACAATTCCGAATAACCTTCGTTGTTCTTAGCTAAAAGCAGAACAAACTCGGAATTATTCGCTGGGTCGTCAATGTAACTGCCCAACACAGGTTTAATTCCCGCTTCTTCAGCCTCCTTTGCAAACCGGGTTAAACCGTACATTCCGTTTTTGTCCGTTAAAGCAACGTAAG
>JALWGH010000283.1 GCA_027013735.1 Melioribacteraceae bacterium | reverse complement strand
GCGCTACCGTCCGGCAAAAGACCATTCCCCCGACGAATTCATTAAAGTAAACAATTATTTCGGAAAAATCGGGAAGGTCAAACAAGTTCCGCACACTTACGCCGTGGTTGGCTGGATGAACGAATACCAGCTTTCAATTGCGGAAACAACTTTTGACGGCAGGCCGGAATTGCAAAACAAGGAAGGGCTGCTGCATTATTGGACTTTAATCAACCTCACGCTGGAGCGTGCAAGAACAGCACGGGAGGCAATCAAAGTAATTAAAGAATTAACGGACGAGTACGGTTACGCCAGTACGGGCGAATCTTTTTCCATTGCCGACCCGAACGAAGTTTGGATTATGGACATCATTGGTCCGGGTAAAGGCGGAAAAGGCGCTATTTGGGTAGCCCGCAAAATTCCCGACGGCTACATCTCGGCTCACGCAAATATGTCGCGCATCGGAGAGTTTCCCCTCGACTCGCCCAAAGTGTGCCTTTATTCGAAAAACGTAATTTCTTTTGCAATAGAAAAAGGCTACTACGACCCGAACTTGGGCAAGCCGTTCCGTTTCAACGAAGTTTACGACCCGGCAACACCTAAGAAATTACGCTACTGCGCGGCAAGAGTTTGGAGCATTTTCAGACGCAGCGCTCCGTCGTTAAATCTTTCCCCCGATTACCACCGCGGAGTTCAAGGCGCAAAAAGATACCCGCTTTGGATTAAGCCGGACAAAAAGCTGACAGTGAAAGACGTGATTGCATTGATGCGTGACCATTACGAAGGCACACCTTACGATATGACAAAAGGTGTTGACGCCGGACCATTCGGCACTCCCAATCGCTGGCGTCCTATTACTTGGAAAGTGGACAGCGTTGAATATGCGTGGGAGCGCCCCATTTCCACTCAGCAAACTGCTTACACATTTGTAGCGCAGTCTCGTTCGTGGCTGCCAAATCCTATCGGCGGCGTTTATTGGTACTCGGTTGACGACACTTACACAAATTGTTACATCCCGCTTTACTGCGGAATTAACGATGTACCGGAAGCTTACCGGAAAGGTTCGATGAAAAAATTTTCGTGGGATTCGGCTTGGTGGGTTTTTAATTTTGTCTCCAACTTTGCCAATTTAAAATATTCCTACATGGTAAAAGACATTCAAGCCGTTCAACAAGAATTGGAGAACGACTTTTTTGCAATGCAACCAGCAGTGGAAAAAGCAGCCCTCGACCTTCACAAGCAATCACCCGAATTGGCAGTTAAATATTTAACCGATTACTCGGTTTCGCAAGGAAACAAAACCGTCAAACGCTGGAAAGAACTCGCAGAAAATTTAATTGTCAAATACAACGACGGCTACGTTAAAGACAAAGACGGCAAGATACAATCCGTCGGCTATCCGCAGGAATGGCTGCGCGACGTAATCAAATTACGCGGCGACCATTTCAAACTGCCTGTTTGGAAAAAGGAATAAGGAATAATCCACTTTTCTCGAAATCTGTGGAGTTCACTCCCAAACTCCACAGATTTCGGACCACACAAAAACCTCTATTCTCTGTTCACCGATTTTTAATTTTCCACTTTCCATTTTCAACTTTCCACTTTCCACTAAATAAGTCTTGTATCTAATAATGCATTCATCCAATTATGCAGAAATCTCGTTTTAGCGATTACCGCGGATGCTTTTGGATGGTTGGATTACTGGATGATTGGATGGAATTATCACAATTATTGAGGAACAATCATTTGTCCCTGTTCACTATTCTCTGTTATCTGTTCTCTGAATATGGCGTCTTACTTGTCGCGCCGAAGTTAAGCGAAGCGCAGACGGAGTCGGATTTCTTATTTCTCGTTTCTTCTTTCTTATTTAACCAAAACTTTAATAAAGCCCCAAATAGCTTCAATGTTTTTCATCTTGGAATTATCGTTGCCGTAAATTGTCGGAATGTCAACAAAACAAATTTTAATTTTGCTTCTTGCCGCTTTAATTAACATTTCGCTCTCGGCGGTAAAGTCCGCTGTTTTCGTGGAAATAATCGGAATCACAAAAGCTTTAAACGCCCGGAAACCGCATTGACTATCTTCTATTTTAACGCCCGTTTTCAAGGAAAGCAAAAAGGAAGTAATCGTATTGCTCAACTTTCTTGCGAAAGGCATTCCTTTAATGTCTTTCATTCTGTTTCCGACAACAAAGTCACAGTTGTTCAGTCTTTCCAATAACGGCGGAATAAATTCCGGCGGGTGTTGTAAATCGGCGTCAATGGTAACAATGTAACCGGGATTCAATTCAAGAGCTTTTTTGAAACCTGTGTTCAGCGCTGCGCCTTTGCCTAAATTTTCGGAATGGTGAACAAGGAATATTCTTTCGTCCTTCGGAATTTTACTTTGCCAATCGTCTGTGGAGCCGTCGTTAACCGCAACGAGAAAATCCACATATTTCAGAACTTCCGAAATTACTTTACCGAGCGTAGGAGCTTCGTTGTAAAAAGGCAGGACGGCAATCGTTTTACCGGTCATGACCAAAATGCTCGAAAATACTCCTTATTCCTTTCTCCTGAGGCACGTAAAGATTCTTTTCCAAATATTCACGGAGCGAACTTCTTGAAAGTCCCCGGATTAGTTTTCCGTTATCTGCAATGGAAATTCCGCCCGTTTCCTCGGAAACAATCAAAGCAATAACGTCCGCCTGTTCGGTAATTCCAAGTCCCGCTCTGTGACGCATTCCAAGCGGGTAATCGTTGTAAGTATTCATTGTGGAAAGAGGCAAAGTACAACGCACGGCTTGAATAACGTCTCCTTTAATAATCATCGCGCCGTCGTGCAGAGGTGTTCTCGGAAAGAAAATGGTACGAATCAAATTCTTATTAATTTTTGCGTTAATCTCCTCGCCCGTTTCAACAACGCCTTTAATCCCCGCCGAACGAACAATAACAATCAACGCTCCGTGCTGAACCTGCGAAAGCTCGAACGCCGCTTCCGTAATAATATTGGCAATGTCCTTGTTTCCCCTTCGGAAAAACGTTCTTGCGAGAGGATTCCTGCCGAGTAACACCAAGAGCCGTCTTATTTCCGGCTGGAACAAAACAATAAAAGCAATTACCCAAATATCTGAAATCAATTTTAGCAGCCAGCCCAACGCTTTAAAATTTGCTGCCTGTGCAAGGAAGGAGAGAACGAGAACAATAATCAAACCCAAAAATATTTGAGCCGCAACCGTACCGCGAATTATTTTGTAAAGCCAGTAAAAAATAAACGTAACAATTACAATGTCCAAAACATCGAGCAGTGTTACCGAAAGGAATCCTATTTTAAACAGTTCAATCATTTACGAAAGCCGTGGGATTATTAACAAGTTCGTTAATTCTTTTCAGATAGTTCAAATATTCAACATTGTGAGAGCGAATAATATCGGCGCCGTTCCTTGCCGAAATTGTTTCCGCAATAATTGTGGGAACGTCGCGTTGTTCAACCCCAATGTTTAAGGCGTTGCCCAGCATCGACTTCCTCGAAAGCCCTATTAACAAAGGGAATCCGAGGGATTTAAATTCCCGCAAACGTGAAATAATTTCGTAATTATCCTCCACCCTTTTCCCGAATCCTATTCCCGGGTCAACAATTATTTTTTCCACACCTTTTTTCTTCGCCTTTATGGTTTGAGCTTCGAGGAATTCAAATATTTCATCTACTACATCAGTGTAGTAGGGTTGTTTTTGCATATTTTCAGGCTTGCCTTTGATGTGCATTATTACCAAGGCGGCATTAAACTTTGCCACCGTTTCAAACATCCTTTCGTCAAAAGTCCCTCCGCTAATATCATTAATTATCTTAGCGCCAAGGCTCAACGCTTTTTCTGCAATGCTTGCCTTTGTAGTATCCACGGAAATAACAGCATCGGCTCTTTCCTTTAGGATTGCTTCCACGACGGGTAAAACCCTTTCCGCCTCAACAGATTCCTCAACATCTTTCGCACCCGGACGTGTGGAAACCCCGCCAACGTCAATAATATCAGCGCCTGCTTCGAGCATCTCCAATGCGTGTTTAACGGCACTTTCCTTTTCAAAATATTTACCCCCGTCGGAAAAGGAATCGGGCGTAACGTTGAGAATTCCCATTGAAACAAATCCGTTCGTCTTAATTCCCAGTTCTTCAATAAAAGAACCGTTCCAACCGGAAATTCCCGCGTAGTTTTGTAACCTTTTTAGAAGTAACGTTTGGAGTTCGTCGTGTTCGGAAAAATTGGAATCTTCTAAAATTTCCCTAAACGTGCTAAAAGTAGAGAGCGCTAAAAAATCGCAACAACTGCCGTCTTTCCTTTCTCTCAAATAGGACATTACGCCTTTCTGCAAGAACGAACTTTTGAGCATCTGAGCTCTTTCAAAATCAATATTCCTAACCTCAAGCCCGAGTTGGTCAGGAGTAAAAAGTTCGTGAAAAATTCCGTACTTCTCACTGTAACGTTTGAATAAATATTTTTCAAATATGTTTAATATTTGAATAATCATTCGAGCGAAATTTTGTTTTTTAATTCGGCAACGGCTTCAACAATGTTGTCGGCTTTAAAGACCGACGAACCCGCCACAAAAATGTTGCACCCGGCTCGGGAAATTTCTTCAATGTTTTTGGAGTTAATTCCTCCATCAACTTCTATTAGGAAATTCAAACTCCTTTTCGTCCGTATTTCATTCAATCTTTGGATTTTTTCCAGAACGTAAGGAATAAAACTTTGCCCGCCAAATCCGGGATTAACGGACATCAGAAGAACAAAATCAACAATACTTAGGACATCTTCCAATGTTGAAAGCGGAGTTGCAGGATTGAGCACCACTCCCGCTTTGACTTGCAGTTCCTTAATTTTATTTACAACCCTGTCCAAGTGCACAACTTCTTCAACGTGAACGCTAATGTAATCCGCTCCGGCTTTTGCAAATTGTTCAATGTAATTCTCAGGGGATTTTATCATCAAATGCACATCAACAGGCAAGTGTGTAGATTTTCTCACAGCTCCCACAACCACAGGTCCGAAAGAAATATTGGGCACGAATCTGCCGTCCATTACGTCGCAATGAATTAAATCCGCCCCGCCCATTTCGGCGTAGCGTATTTGATTTGCAAGATTCGAAAAATCGGCAGATAGTATTGAAGGAGCTAATAGTTTTTCCATTTCAGTCTCAATTTTTAGTTACAATTACGTCCACGCTGTCTCCGATGCTAACTAATTTATTTTCGCTCGGGTATTGGTCAATTATTGTGTTAGGCAGTAAATTGGGAGACTTTTGGTACGTTACTTTTCCTATTTTCAATGAATTTCTGCTTAATATTCTTCGCGCTCTGTTTAACGTTTTGCCTAACAAATTCGGCACTCTAATCATTCCTACTTGAGGACCCAAACTAATTTTAATGTCGATGCTGTCCCCTTTTGTTAGATTTGTTCCTTCAGGATATTGTTGATCAACCACGATGCCGGCGGGAAACTCCGAACGAATTTTAAAAACCCTGTTAACCGCCAAGCCAAGTCTTTCAAGAGTTATTTTTGCATCCCGCAATGTTTTGCCGGTTAGATTGGGCATTTTAATCAAAGGCTCGCCGCCGCTAATTAAAAGGTAAACCCGGCGGTGGATTTTCACCTCTCTGCCTGCCGGAGGATTTTGAAACATTACGTGGTCTTTGGGAAAATTTTCGTCGTATCTTACGCCTTGCAAAACGGGTTGCAGATTTAATGCTTTCAAGATATTAAATGCTTCTTCCTTTTGCTTTCCTACCAAATCGGGAATTTTAACTTCGGGGGATTTAACATAAGCAGGCATAATGTAATTGTTGAGAGCAATAAATATTCCAACAACTAAAACAATAAAAATTGTTGACCCCATTGCAAAGCGTTTAAGAAGTTTTTTCATTTTTACCAGTCGATTAAAAAAACAAAATCTATTCTTTAAATATAAATATTTAGTTCCGTAAAAATTAAGATTTTTTCAAGATTGAATCCCCGCAGATTGTACCGAAGGAACTCCCCAACGGAGTCCTTTAGACATTACGGAGCAAGCAATCTGCGCTACGGTTTTTTGTTACCCTCTCGTCACAGACGTGAGAGCGCAAAAAAAAAACAATCGTTATTGCGAACCGCGACGGCAGGAGCGGTGAAGCAATCTGTTGTTCATTCAGCTTTTGATTTTTAGACAGACAGATTACTTCCCCCGCATTCTGCGTGGTCGCAATGAGGGGTTTTTAACTTAAATAACTTGAACCTATTCAGGGTTCTGTTTTCTTTCTGTGCTCCTTTTGTTCTAATGAGATTGAACCGCTTCGCGGTTCTTTGAAACAGTTGCAATAAAATGATAAATAGCACTACGACCCCAACGGGGTCGAAAGTGTGTAGAAAAAAATAACGAAGATTAAAAAACGATGCCGAAGGTATCGAAGTAAATGTCCGCCCCAAAAAGCAAAAAAAATTGCACAAATAAAAGTAAAAATTTATATTTGCACTACTTAATTTGACAAGTTGATTTCAATTCCAGTGCCGGGGTGGCGGAATTGGTAGACGCACAGGACTTAAAATCCTGTGGGAGTTTTCTCCCGTGCCGGTTCGAGCCCGGCCCTCGGTACCAATCCGGTAAAAAGACCGAACTGAAAAGGCGAACAAATTTTCCTCCTTTTCAACTTTTTGCCGTTAAAGAATTTTTGTTTGCAATAACGTTCTTTTTTTATTGCGGATTTTGCTTGCAAAATTTCCGGGTCCTTAGCTCAGTTGGTTAGAGTGTCTGCTTGACGTGCAGAAGGTCAGAGGTTCGAATCCTCTAGGACCCACTTGAAACAATATTTTTTGTTTACTGATTTTGTTACACTAACAATTTGCTCAGTTGGTTAGAGTGCCCCGACTTTGTCGGGGAGGTCAGAGGTTCGAATCCTCTAGGACCCACTTGAAACAATGTTTTTTGTTTACTGATTTTGTCACACTAACAATTTGCTCAGTTGGTTAGAGTGCCCCGACTTTGTCGGGGAGGTCAGAGGTTCGAATCCTCTAGGACCCACTTGAAACAATGTTTTTTGTTTACTGATTTTGTTACACTAACAATTTGCTCAGTTGGTTAGAGTGCCCCGACTTTGTCGGGGAGGTCAGAGGTTCGAATCCTCTAGGACCCACTTGAAACAATGTTTTTTGTTTACTGATTTTGTTACACTAACAATTTGCTCAGTTGGTTAGAGTGCCCCGACTTTGTCGGGGAGGTCAGAGGTTCTGCCGAAGGTCCCGAAGGGACTCCTTTGGAGCACTCCTTTGGAGGAATCCTCTAGGACCCACTTGTAAAATTCACCTTCGCCGACTGTTGAGGTGAGCTTGTTACAAGAACAATAAAGTTCTTTACTTGGTGTTTTTCACAAATTTAAAATGTAAGAATATCCGGCAGTAAATTTTACTAAACCTTATTCTACCGGACGATTCCGGGCGTTAAAACGAGAGGCGTTAAACGTTTCCGGAATATTTCGTTCTAAAAAAGAAAAGAAGGAAAAATGAACAAAATAAAAATTACTTTTCCCGACGGTTCTTCAAAAGAATTCGAAA
>JALWGH010000282.1 GCA_027013735.1 Melioribacteraceae bacterium | reverse complement strand
TTTCAAAACCATACGGTTTTAAAGATTCTTTTTAATTTCTTCGTATTCTTCTTTTGATATTTCTCCTTTGGCGTATCTTTTTTTTAGAATTTCCAAAGGCGTTTCTTCCTTATTAGGATTTAAGCTGTTGTTTTGTTGATTCCTGTTTGTAAATTGAACCACAGCCCAGATGATTATTACAAGGATAATAATCCAAAAAATCCATCCGAACCACATTCCTCCGCCAAACATTCCGTTCATCATTTTCTCATCTCCTTTTTTTAGTCATGATATTTCATTTTTTCGAATGCAAAATATGAATAAGTAGTTTGTTTGCGTTACATAATTTTTGGAAAAGTTTACACAATTTTTGGGGGATGTTAAAAAAAAGGAGGAATTGCTAAAAAACGGGCTTTGATATTTGAATTTAGACAATTGTTTTACACAAGTTGCTATTGTCTTTGAGGAAAAACGGAATTCTTTTATTGAGGAAGGTTTTTTACTCAAAATACCACAAAGTGCAATTTACTAAGTGGATTTTAACTCGCCTTTAATGTATTTGTGAATCAAACTTGAAATTAATGTTTGATATGGAATACCTTCTTCAATTGCTTTAATTTGAATGGCATGGTAGTCCTTTGTAGTCAAACGAATATTTATCCGTTTGTTTTTTGTTAAACTCTCTTTTGCTGATTGAATGTAAGCTTTTTGCTCATCCTTTTTGATTGATTTCCATTCACCTTTTTCAAAGGATTCGATTAATTCTTTTTCTTCTTTATCTAAATATTTCATTTTAATCCTCGTTATTTAAGTAAATTCTTGTAGATTCTCTATTCGCAATAACGGTTCAATACTTTTTGGACATCCCAATTTAATAAGGTGGTAGTGTTTTGTCAATATTCAGTTCAAAAAATTTTCCACGTAGATTGTTCCGAAGAAATCCATTATGGAGCAAGCAATCTACGCTACGGGTTGCCAAAGCTGTCTGCAACATAATAGAATACTGTTTTTCGTGGTAAGGAAACTGTTAAAACGATTATGGGTTGCACGGGGATTGGCGTCTTCCTTCCATACAGATAAATCCGTGGGTTATCAGAATTGTTTTTTTACCAAACAACTCTTTTTAATGGAAAAGTATTCTTTTATTGATAATCTTTAATATTTGATTGAAATGTTTCATTTACTCACAGCTTTGGCAATGCTCCGGTTTACACAAAATTCGGGATGTTTCTTGCATAGACAACGGTTTATTATTACTAAATTAGTCCTGCCTTTCTCATTTCGTCCCTTAATGCCGGTAAGGTAGGTTTATGATTGTATAATTTCTCAAAATACTTTTTTGTTTCTTTTTTCTTGGAAGGAATTTTCTTCATTAACGTTAACGACCTCATCATCAATTGATACACACCACGGTCTCGACCTTCGGAATTGAGCAGTTCATCATTTTTCTTTTGAATTAAATTAAAACATTCCTCGGGATAAATATTTAATATTGGGTAAATTATTTTATGAAAATTTTCAGAATCAACATTTTTTTTCGCACATTCCAATATATCTTGATATCGTTCTTCAACTTCAAGCATTTGAACGTGGAAACCCAAATAATAAGACTTATTAAAGTTATTAATAAACTCAATTTTTTCTTCTTGTGATAAATAGTCTCTTAAAATTTTGTAATATTTTATATCATGCTTTCTTATTACATAGTTTTTTAATGCCTTCAAAAATAATTTTTTCTGTTTGTTTTTGTCCAAATTCTCTATTAGGAATAAGTCGAATTCGTTTGGCCAATTATTGAAAGCTATTTTTGATATTCTGTTAAAATCTTCTACCATACCTTTTGATTTGTATTTTTCTAATAAAAGTTTTGTTAATTTTTTATCCTTTTCCGCAAATAACTCTGCTGTATTGTCCCACAAAGTCTCATCGTTTAATATTTCGGCAATATAAAGTAATATGTGTGAGGCTCCGAAGTTTTCTAATAAATTTTCCTTTTTTAAGTATTCAAGCAGATATTTAGCTGTTATTTCGTTAACAACCAGAGCTTTAAATAAATTTTCAAAATCTTTTATATTGTAAAATATGCTTTCATCTTTCTCTTCTTCAAAAATATCATTACTTATTTTATGAATTCTTATCCTTTCAAAAATAAGATCAATTACTTGCATAATCATTTTATCATATTTTATTACGCCGCTAATTTCTTTGGCAATTTTATCGATATAATCGTTAAGATAAGTATGAATATTTTCATTATACTCTCCGTAAAAGATGTTGTAATCGTAGTTATCTAATTCTGGTAAATTTTGAGAACCTTCGTAAATACCTAACGTAATACGTATCGCATCTAATAAATTTCCTTTGCTAATGTAATCTGTTATTTTTGACACGTAATGTTCAAAAACATCTTTGATCATTCCTTCGGCTATATCGTAAACTATTTCCCACTCATCTCTCCAATATCCGGCACTATACCTGTCATATTCTGGATAGAGATTGTCGAAATCCAAATTAGACAATTCATGGTGAATTTCTTCTTTAATAGAATCGATTTTTTCTCCGAGAATCTCATCAAGATTTTCAGAGGTTTCTTTAGTAAATTCAATGAATTGAGATTGCAGATCAGAATCTCTATCAAGGAGTTGTTTTAAAAATTGGAGCTTCTTTTCTGTTTTTGTATTTTTAAAAATATCTTCGAATTCTTGACTTGAGACTTTCTTGCCCGCAGTTGTTTCTTTTTCTTCGAATAAACCATTTAGAACTTTTAATCCGAAAGCGACACAGTGTTTGCAAATCCCACCATAATCGTAAGGACAGTTACAGTAAAAAAATAATTCACCATTATCCAAATCAAGACTTACTTTATATTTACGAGAACCAAAAACCTCGCCTTCAAAGTGATTACCTTTTCTGACTATTTTGCCGACTGCTCCAGTTTCGAAATAATCTACACCTTTTTCAAAACTGCTTAAAGTGGCTAATTCTTCAATATCTGAAATTGTAAATGGTATTTTTTTGTGTGTTTACTCATAATTGAAATTTGCTTTATTAAAATTATTATCTCTGTTACCAAACATACAAAAATTAGAGAGAATTTTGGACTCACCCTATTGAAAACAAAGGTTCAAATCGTGGAAAAACAACTATCCTAATTAATTTTAAAAAATCATTTTTGCTTTCATAAAGGCATTTCCTAAGTATGGTTCGTTTTCCTTTACTCAATATTTTTCCTAACTCTTCCAAAAAACTAAATTTTTTATTCCAAAATATTCTTTAAAAAAGATTTTATTCGGATATTTGTGTACACAAATAAATTATTTTAATGGAGTAAAATAATGGCAGAAGAAAAACTGAGACTTGAAGATTTAATGGGCGAAATGAAATCGGAGCCCACGGAAGATAAAATTGAAGATGTAGCAATAATTGGCGCCGGGGTAATGGGACGCGGAATAGCTCAAACCATTGCTGCAGCCGGAATTGACGTCCTTGTGATTGAAAAGGACGAAGAAGCAATAAAAATTTCTCTTGAAGAATTAACAAAAAGTATGAAGCACGAAATTTCCCGGTGGTCAATGACCGAGAGCGAAATGAAATCAATCTTAAGCAGAATCCGTTGGTCAACGAATTTTGAGGATATTCGCACTGCGGATTTAATTATCGAGGCGGTTTCGGAAAATCTTTCTTTGAAGTTAGATATTATCAAAAAAATGGACAAAATTGCCAAAGAGAAAGCTATTTTCGTTTCAAACACGTCAACCTTGAGTCTTTCCAAAATTGCCGAAGTTACCGGCAGACCGGACAAAATAATCGGGATGCACTTCTTAAATCCAGTTCCAAAAGTTCCTTTGGTGGAATTGGTGAAAGGGATTGAAACCTCAGATAAGACCGTAAAGCTGGTAACGGAATTCGCAAAAAAAATCGGCAAAACACCGGTTGAGGTTTACGAATATCCCGGTTTCGTTACCACAAGAGCCATTGTTCCCTTGCTGAACGAAGCAATGTACATTTTGCTTGAGGGCGTTGCCTCTGCGGAGCACATCGATACGGCAATGAAGCTCGGCTACGAATTCAAAATGGGACCGCTCGAAATGGCGGACGCAATGGGGCTGGACGAAGTACTAATCTGGATGGAACAGCTCTGGCACACATTGGGAGAGCCCCGTTACCGCCCTTGCCCGATTTTGCGTAAATTGGTAAGAGAAAGAAAATTAGGTAAAAAAACCGGCGAAGGTTTCTTTAAATACGACAAAAACGGTAAAATTATTAAAGAGGAAAAATAAATGAAAGTATTGGTTTTAAATTGCGGAAGTTCATCTATTAAATATCAATTTATTGACACGAAAAATAAGGACGTCCTTGCAAAAGGAATGGTCGAAAGAATTGGAATGAGCAGCGCTGTTCTTACTCATCAGCCGAAGGAAAAAGAAAAAATTAAAATTGTTGGAGAAATTTTAGACCACACAATAGCAATTGAATACGTAATTGCGGTTTTACTTAGCCCGAATCACGGCGTAATCAAAGACAAGTCCGAAATCGAAGCGGTTGGGCATCGCGTTGTTCACGGAGGCGAAACTTTTTCCGACTCGGTATTAATAACCGATCAGGTTTTGCAGGCAATTAAGGACAATATTGAACTTGCTCCGCTTCACAACCCGCCTAACATTAAGGGAATTCAGGCTTGTAAAACTCACCTGCCTGGCATACCGCAATGTGCCGTTTTTGACACGGCTTTTCACACCAAAATGCCGCCTCACGCTTATTTGTACGGAATACCTTACGCTCTTTACAAAAAATACAAAATCCGTCGTTACGGCTTCCATGGCACATCGCACAGATACGTTTCCAAGCGTGCGGCTCAGCTTTTAGGCAAGGATATTTCCCAGCTTAAAATTATTACCGCCCACTTGGGGAACGGAGCAAGCGTTGCTGCAATTAATAAGGGTGTTTCGGTAGATACCTCAATGGGATTTACCCCGCTCGAAGGTTTGCTAATGGGCACAAGGGTGGGGGATATGGACCCCGCGCTTGTTACTTACATTATGGGCAAAGAGGAACTTTCTCTTTCGGAGATGAATGCGTTAATGAACAAGCATTCCGGTCTTTTAGGCGTTAGCGGCGAAAGTTCCGATATGCGTGAGATCGAAGAAGCAATGAAAGAAGGAAACAAACGTGCACAATACGCATTCGACATTTTCACTTACAGAATTAAGAAGTACATCGGCGCTTATGCCGCGGCAATGGGCGGGCTTGACGTACTTGTATTTACGGGGGGAATCGGAGAAAACTCCACACTTGTACGTCAAAAAGTTTGCGAGAATATGGAGTTTTTAGGAATTGAACTTCACCCTCGCTTAAACGAAAATCCCCAAGGCGAAGCCGAACTTTCCTCCGTTTCTTCAAAAGTAAAAGTGTTGAGAATACCTACAAACGAAGAAATGGTAATTGCAATGGACACTGCCGAAATAGTTGAAAAACAAATGCAGAAATTTCAAAATGCCGGAAAGAACGAAGATGATTCAAACGAAATTAAGTTTAATTAAATAGGTAAAAAATGGATTTTAACTTAAAGAATAAACGAGTTCTCGTAACCGCAGGGAGCAAAGGAATTGGCAGAGCAACTGCACAGTTATTCCTTGAAGAAGGAGCAAAAGTAGCTATTTGCTCTAGCAATTTCGAAAATCTCCAAATAGCCAAGAAATATTTGTACGAAAAAACAGGTCGGGAAGTTTTAACTGTTGCCTGTGACCTTAATAAAAAGGAGGACATTATTTCTGCATTTTACGAAGTAAAAAAGGCATTTAACGAAATTGACATTCTTGTTAACAACTGCGGCGGTCCGCCTCCCGGATTTTTTGAGGATTTCGATGAAAAAGAATGGGAGCAAGGTTACCAACAAGTGTTGCTAAGCGCCGTGCATTTTACAAAACTTGTTTTGCCTGAAATGAAGAAAAACAAATGGGGCAGAATTATTAATATTACCTCTATTTCCGTTAAACAACCAATTGAAAATTTACTGCTTTCTAACGTTTTTCGCAGCGGTTTGACAGCAATGAGTAAAACTTTGGCAAATCAGTACGGTAAATTTGGAATTACTTTTAACAATGTTGCTCCAGGGCATACGTTGACAAGCAGATTGGAGGAGCTTGCTTCCGTTAAGGCTGAAGCCTCTGGTAAAACAAAAGAGGAAATTCTTGAAGAAATGTCCCAAAATGTTCCGGCAAAACGTTTGGGCAAACCTGAAGAAATTGCTGCCGCCGTTGTTTTCCTTGCTTCCGAACAGGCAGCGTACATTAACGGAATCACAATCTTAGTTGACGGCGGAGAGTTTAAAGGAATTACTTAGCTAAGAATTGGTTAAGATAATTCCTCTATCTCTTTTAGAATCAAAGAATTAGTTGTAGGTTTTTAATAAACATTTCCTCATAAATAGGGGACAAAATGAAAAAAGAAATTGAAATTGAAGTCTTTCCGGATCAAATAAACGACAATGAATTTATTCGGCATCTTTTAGCCAAAAAACTTAAAATTAACAAACAAGAAATTACCGCATTTAAAACCCTCAGGCGATCAATTGACGCGCGTAGAAAAATCCCTGTTTACAAGTTAAGAATCGGCGTTTTTGTTAATGAAAATCCGGTTGAAGAAGTTTTTCAATTCAATTTTAAAAATGTCAAAAAATCAAGACCCGTAATAATTGTCGGGAGCGGTCCCGCGGGACTTTTTGCTGCTTTAAGACTATTGGAACTTGGTTACAAACCGGTAATTTTCGAGAGGGGGAAAGATGTTCGTACCAGAAGAAAGGATTTACGTGCCATTCAACAGGAAAGTAAGGTAAATCCCGATTCAAACTACTGTTTTGGAGAAGGAGGTGCCGGCACTTACAGCGATGGAAAACTTTACACACGTTCCAAAAAACGTGGCAATGTGGAAAGAATTTTAAGGCTCTTTAATTTGCACGGAGCAAGCAGCGAAATTTTAATTGATTCTCATCCTCACATAGGTTCAAACAAATTACCCGATGTAGTGAAATCAATGAGGGAAACTATTCTCAAATACGGCGGGGAATTTCACTTTAACAGCAAAGTAACCGGATTTTTAATTAAAAACGATTCAATTCAAGGAGTAATAATTAACGATTCAAATGAATTTCATTCCGATGCTGTGATTTTGGCAACGGGTCATTCTGCTCGTGATATTTACTATTTGCTGGAAAAGAATGGAATTTATTTAGAGCAAAAAGATTTTGCAATGGGAGTCAGGATTGAACACCCGCAAAGAATAATCGATTACATTCAATACCACTCGGAGCAAAGGCATCCCAATTTGCCTGCCGCATCTTATTCATTGCACTGCCAAACGGACGGCAGGGGAGTTTACTCGTTTTGTATGTGCCCGGGCGGAGTAATTATTCCCACTTCTACTTCCAACGAAGAAATTGTGCTTAACGGAATGTCAACTTCCAAAAGAAATTCACCTTTTGCAAATGCGGGTCTTGTCGTTTCCGTTACTGCGGAAGATTTGAAGGACTACAAAAAATACGGTGCTTTTGCAGGGTTGGAATTTCAAAAGGAATACGAAGAAAAGATG
>JALWGH010000281.1 GCA_027013735.1 Melioribacteraceae bacterium | reverse complement strand
CAAACCGTAAATAATTGAAATTTAATTTCTTCGATACCTTCGGCATCGGTTTATCTTTCCTCTATTTTCTTCTATTTACATTCGACCCCGTTGGGGTCGTAATAATCTATTTTACAAAAACCATTTCTCAGATAGACAACTTTCTTTTTCTTACGAGAAAGAGCAGGATGCTTTTTAATACTGTTTCCGAAAGAATCCCGAAGGGATTCAATGTAGATAGCAAAAAGAATCAAAATTAAAGAAGAACCCTGAAAGGGTTCAAGTTTTAAGGGCAAAATATTCGAAATAAAAATACAATGATAATATTTTGCCACCGATTTTAAACCTGTACCGGGAATCCAACCATCCAAATATCTAATAATGCAAGGTGCTTGATTTGACAAGCATCAACTTGAACCCTTTCAGGGTTCTTTCTCATCTTGTTGATTCTGTATTTTACAAACTTTGAACCCCTACGGGGTTCTTTCCGGAAACGATGACACCCACAGATTGCAAGTAATCTGTGCTACGGTTTAACCACTCGACCCTGAAAGGGTCGAAGGTAGGTAGAAAAACCGTAAAGAAAAATAAAGGACGATGCCGAAGGTATCGAAGTAGTAAGTTACTCTAATCTTTTTTTACCACAATGAATGACGTTCCGCCGAAGGCGGGACAAATGACAAATCACCTTGTTGTAAATTCTCAATCCGTATTTTCTCTGTTCACTATTAACTGTTATCTGTTCTCTGAACAAGGTGTCTCGCGAAAAAACATTTCTTAAATTTTAATCCTGCGCCGTTATCTGTTGCCTCTCTCAAGTTCCCTGAAGGAAAAAATTCTGTCGGGAATCTTAATGTCGAACTGCATTGAAATAATCTTAAAATTTGTCGAATGTCCTTTTTTGACCATGTTTACCATTCGCCAAAGGGTAGGGAGTTTTCTGCCTCCAATGTTTTTAATTTCCTTGAATTCCATGTAACGTTTTAAAACGCCTTTCTCGTCGTAGTATTCAACCTTTGCCGGCAGGTAATCTTTCTGGCGCACCCAATAGAGAATTTTGCCCCAAACAACAGGTGCATCGGGGTGGGGAATGCCCTGAATTTTCCAGCACTTTACGCTGTCAATCACGTCCTCGCCCAATAATGTCAGGCTGTAATCTCTCTGAATGTTCGATTCCCGCACAAGGTCGTCGTTAGTAAAATCCGAGCCGTTCCAGGATTGCAGCATCATCGAAGGAGGAATTTTAATTGTGGTTTCGGTGTTAGCCAAGTAGCTCCACATTTCATTCCCGATTTTCAAAGTTTTGTTTCCCTTTTCGCGCCGTGGGGATTTAATTACAATCAATGCTTTTTTGTTACCAACCCACCAGCTTTCCATTTTTAGCGTGCGGGTGTAATCCGGCGTTACTACGGTCATTTCAACCAAGCCGTGTGCCGTTTTGCCCTTAATTGCGTTCTCGGCTTTCGTTACTATTTCCTTTGCGCTTTGGGCATTAAGAGTAAAGCCAAACAAAAGGAAAATTAAAGTTGCGATTGTTAAATTTTTCATTTGTATGTTTCCCGATTTTTAATTTTTGATGTTTCGCCGATAGTGATTAAAAAATTTTTTCTTTTTTACCGCGGTACGTTTTGTCACGATTTTTATTTCCTCAAAACAGGTTTGCTAAAAATCGCGCCAAAACATTTTTGCTGCTTTTACTTCCCAATCCCACGGGTTGAAACCCGTGGTTAATGTATTGTACGCTTTTCTGCCTTTAATAAAGTCAAACTTGTGAACGCAATGGAGGAAAGCAATCCAATTGTCCATTTATCCAATCATCCAGTACTCCAAAATTTTCCACTTTCCATTTTCAACTTTCAATTAAATAAGTCTTAAGTAACGCGTGACGAGTCTCAAGTCTCTGTTCTCTATTCTCTGTTATCTGTTCTCTGCTTACGTCTTACGTCTCGCTTTTCAGGTCTAACGTAAAATCCATTTCTCATTTCTGGTTTCTTATTTCTTATTTTATTTTTTTGACATTATTAAAACAATAATTTAATTTAAAAATAATAATCGGGCAAATTATTTTATTTGTTTTGCTCGTCGGTAATAATTAAAGACTGAGGGGCTAATGATGAAAAATTTAAAATTATTTTTGATTATTCTTTTCCTCCTTTCTTTACAAGTTGAAGCTAAGAAAATTATCGTTGCCGGAAGCGGAGGGGATTTTACAAAAATACAGGACGCAATTAACGCAGCTTCCCCAGGAGACACTATTTGGGTTCGGGAGAAAAGCACACCGTATTACGAATCGATTAATTTCACCAACGGCGGCGATAGCTTACGTGGTTACATCATTCTGCGCGCTTACCCGCTTGAACATCCGGTTATTGACGGCAGTAATGTGGACTTTGGAGATGACGGCGAGCCGGGGCTTATTAACATAGTTCATACAAGCTACATCATTCTTGACGCCTTTGAAATTCGCAA
>JALWGH010000280.1 GCA_027013735.1 Melioribacteraceae bacterium | reverse complement strand
TTAAGGCATTGCTTGCTAACGAAAGGGTTTTGGAACAAATTGAAATTGAGGTAAAATACGAGGGCTACATCGACAGGCAGAAAGAGTTGATTAAGAAAATGGAAAGGCTCGAAAACACCGAGATTCCGCTCGATTTTAACTACATGAGAATTAGCGGAATTTCAATTGAAGGCAGGGAAAAACTCACGAAAGTTAAGCCGCGCTCCATTGCTCAGGCAGCAAGAATTTCGGGCGTGTCGCCTTCGGATATTTCCGTTTTATTAGTATATTTGCGGAGTTAAATTTTTCGGAGTGTTTTATTGACCACACAACAAGAGTATTTTCAGGAGTTAAACAACTTTTTCTGGGAAAATAAATTAGAAAAAGACCCCGTAAAACTTGAACGCCTTTCTTACTTTGCTCAGCTTGTAGCACAAAAAAACGAAGAAGTTAATTTAATCTCGCGCAAGGATGTAAAAAACATAATAGAGAATCATATCTTTTTATCCGCTTTTATTTCCAAGTACATTCCGGACAAGGCATCCGATTTTATTGACATCGGCACGGGCGGAGGTTTTCCGGGCATTCCAATCGGAATAATGAACCCGAATCTCAGAGGCGTGCTTGTGGACTCGACGGCAAAAAAAATCAAGGCTGTGGACGAGTTCATTAACAAATTGAAATTAAACAACCTTACGGCGGAAAACAGCAGGGTGGAGGCAAAGGAGTTCATTGAAAAGTACAATAATTCTTTTAATCTCGTGTTGAGCCGTGCAACGGTTCCTTTGGTGGTTTTAATTCGTTACTCGTTGCCCGTTATTAAAGAAAGGGCTTTTCTGATTTCAATGAAAGGCGGGGATTTGCAAGCAGAGCTTAAAACCGCCGAGCTGAAATACAAATCGAATATTCACAAGTCAACAATTTACGAATTGGCGTACAAGCCCACAAATTCGAAAAATGAAAAGGGGAAAAAGCTAATAACTCTGGAACTTACGAGATGAGTGTGGACAAAAAGAAACTTTTTGAAGAGATAAGCAAATTGACAACGGAACAGCGCAACCCTCGTTCGATGAACATCGACGTTGCGCCCATTCCGGAAATATTGAAAATAATCAACGACGAAGATAAAAAGGTCCCTTTTGCCGTTGAGAAAGAGTTGCCTTACATTGCCAAGGCGGTGGAAGTAATTGTGCACGCATTGAAAAACGGCGGACGGCTCTTTTACTTTGGCGCTGGCACAAGCGGACGACTCGGTGTGGTTGACGCGGCGGAATGTCCCCCAACTTTCGGCACTGACCCTGAAATGGTTCAAGGATTTATTGCCGGCGGAAAGGAAGCAATGTTTATCGCACAAGAAGGTGCGGAGGATTATCCCGAAAACGGTGCAAAGGAAGTTGTAAAGGCAGGCGTTACGGACAAAGATGTTGTTTGCGGAATTGCCGCAAGCCGAAGAACTCCTTACGTAGTCGGAGCGGTTAAGAAGGCAAAGGAAATCGGCGCGAAGACTTTGTTCATTACAACTAATCCTCGTGAGAATTTTGACATCGAAGAGGTTGACATTGCAATTTGTCCTTACGTGGGACCGGAAGTAATAATGGGCTCTACCAGAATGAAAAGCGGCACGGCGCAAAAGTTGGTTTTGAATATGCTGACCACGGCAACGATGGTGCGTTTGGGCAAGGTTTACGAAAATATGATGATTGACTTGCAGATGACCAATCTCAAATTGGTGGAACGCTCCAAACGGATTGTAATGACAATCACAGGGCTCTCTTACGAGGAAGCGGAAAAATATTTGAACGAGGCAGGCGGACACGTTAAAACCGCACTGGTGATGATTCTTGCCAATGTCAGCAAGGAAGAAGCACTAAAGAGACTGGAAAAAGCGGACGGCTTCGTTAGACTTGCAATCGAGGGAAAATCCCCGAACGATATTAAGGCACAAATTTAGATTTTTGGGAAAAAGATTTTTGTTATTGTTGGCATAAGCGAGTTCCCTGAAATAGCTTTTGGATGGTTGGAGGGATGGATGGTTGGATGGAATGCGGACTCGGTAAGCAACAATTATTTTTCTCTGTTCACTGAGTAACCGTTTCTTGCGTCTTACTTCTTGCGTCTCACGTAGAGCCCATTTCTTATTTCTCGTTTCTTCTTTCTAATTTTAATAATTTTTACCACTGGTTCTAAATCCGTATCGTAAAAAAGAATAACCTGCTTGGAAAAATTGTCTTAAGGGAAAATCATTTGCTTTTAAGAATTTATTATTTATTTTAAAAGCGAAAAAATAAAAGATTAACAGTCCGAATTTTAGAACAGGAAAAATGTAACTGTTAAATTTGGTAAACCGTATGAAAAATTAGGCTCTATGTCGATCTCTGTGGGTAAAAAGTGGTAAATTAGAAAATCAAAAATAAAAAAATGAGAGAAAATGAATAGCAAACAAATCTTTGCAGTAGCATTAGGATTACAA
>JALWGH010000279.1 GCA_027013735.1 Melioribacteraceae bacterium | reverse complement strand
ACGTTATTTTTTACCCCGTTGCCAAAACGATTACCGACATTACGCGCGCGCTGGTTTCGAGAGTAAAATATGACAAGAAGAAATCAGCCCTTTATTCCACCGAGCTTAAAGAATTGGCGGACTTGGGAATTGAAACCGGCACGATTGAAAAAAACGAGCACGATTTGATTGACGGGCTTGTTTCTTTCGGCAAGATTGTTGCAAGGGAAGTAATGACTCCCCGCGTTGACATCACGGCTCTTCCCGTGGATGCCACCCTCGAAGAATCCCTTAATGTAATTACTCAATCGGGGCACAGCAGAATTCCGGTTTACGAAGAAAGCCTCGACAATATTGTGGGAATTCTTTACGCAAAAGATTTACTCCAATTTTTGGATGTTAACCAACCGCCGGAAAAAATTTCACTCAAGAAGCTTTCGAGAAAAGCGTACTTCATTCCCGAGACGAAATTAATCAGCGAGCTGATGCACGAGTTTCAGGAGAAGAACATTCACATCGGAATTGTCGTTGACGAATACGGCGGGACTTCGGGACTTATTTCTCTGGAAGATATTATTGAGGAAATTGTCGGCGAAATTCACGACGAGTACGACAAGGAAGAAGCGGAAATAAAGAAGATTGACGAAAATAAATATTTGGTACTCGGCAAAACGGACATTTCCGAATTGAACGAACAAATCGGAACCGACCTCGATTCGGAGAGCGACGACTTCGATACTTTAGGCGGATTCATTTTTAACTATGCCGGCGAAATTCCAGAGGAAGGGTATTCTTTCACGAAAGGCAATTTCCGTTACACGATTCGAGAAGTTGAAAACAAAAGAATTAATAAAGTTCTGATTGAAAAACTAAACGAGCAATGAAACGCGGATGCTCATTCACGGTGCTTGTGCTTTTCGTAATTTTTGCGGCGGCTCTTTATTACATTTTTAAAACCCGCGGCGAAGATATTCTGACATCCGCGAATGAAAAAATTAAGCAGGAATTTGTCCGGCAAATTACGGAAAATTTGAAACAGGAAATTGCCACGACGGCGAAGGATTCGGTAAAGAGTTCGCTTAACGGTTTGAAGGAGTGGATTCAACAACAGGGAGACAAACTGGATTTAAGTGAGCTAAAAAATATTTCCGGTAAGATTTCGGATATTTTAAATGAAAAAGTTGTAAATTCCGAAACGGTAAAAAAAATAACGGAAGAAATTAAGAATTATGAAAAATCAAAGAAAGACGGAAATTAAAGTCGGGCTTACGGTTGTAATTGGGCTGTTGCTGCTCGTGTGGATTTTAGGCTGGGCAAAAAATGTTTCCGTTCTGTCGGAAAAGAAAATCCTGAAAATTGAGTTTGACAATGCAGCGGGTCTTGCGCCGGGCGATGCGGTAATGGTTAACGGCGTTTGTAAGGGGAAGGTCGAAAGCGTTACGGTTTCCGGCAGCGGGGTTTTGGTGTCCGCCGCTTTGGACCCGGATGTGAAGCTTAAACGGGACGCGCAATTTTCAATCATGATGCTCGACTTAATGGGCGGAAAGAAAATTGAAATTTCCCCGGGCTTGGAGGAGCAGCCGCTTGACTTTTCCAAAGTTCAACACGGAACTTTTAAAGGCGATATTGCTACGGCAATGGCGGCGTTAAGTTCCGTTCAATCCGACTTAATTGAAGTAATTCAGGAAATCAAATTTGCGCTTAAGGAAACAAACTCGTTCCTGAAAGACGAGGAATTCAAAGCGGATTTAAAAAACACCGTTGTTAATTTAAGCAGTCTCACAAAAGGCTTGAATACCTTGATTGCCGAAAACAGGGAAGGACTCAAGGATTTAATCAACAACGGGAACAAATTAGCTTCTTCGGCGGATTCCCTGCTTGCGAAAAACGGGAGTAATTTCACGCAGTTGATTGCCGGAGGCAAAAGCTTTGTGGAAAAATCAAATGCCGTGCTGGACTCGGTTAATCTCTTCCTGAGTCAGACGCGCGCCAAGAAAAACAATCTTGGCAAAGCGCTTTACGACAAAACCGTATTGAAGAACTTGGCTAAGTCAATAGAAAGAATAAATAAATTAACAAAGGTTTTACTAGAACAATTAAAATCCGAGGGGATTAACGTAGATGCGAAGATTGACATCTTTTAAAGTATTCGTTCTTATTTTCTTATTCGTTTCGGCTTTTAACTACGGAGCTTCGCGCCGTCCGGTGAGGGGCAAAAACGGAATGGTTGTAACTCCGAGCGACATTGCCTCGGTTGTGGGAGCTCAAATATTGCGCGAAGGCGGGAATGCGATTGACGCAGCGGTTGCCGTCGGATTTACTATTGCCGTAACTTACCCCTCTGCCGGAAATCTCGGCGGCGGCGGATTCATGGTTATTCACTTTGCCAACGGGGAATCCACGACGATTGACTTTCGCGAAAAAGCGCCTGCAGCGGCTTTCAGAAACATGTATTTGGACAGCGCGGGAAATTTTGTTCAGTCAAAAAGTCTAACGGGCGGATTAGCCTCCGGCGTGCCGGGAACGGTGGCAGGCTTGATTTACGCTCTCAAAAAATACGGCACATTGCCTTTGGAAAAAGTAATTCAACCTGCAATTGACCTTGCGAAGGACGGCTTTATTTTAACTTACGAGATGGCACAGTCGTTTAATTCCGCTCAGCCTGCTTTTGAAAAATACCCTTCTTCGAGAAAAGTTTTTCGCGACACAAAACATCCGTTTGTCGAGGGCGAATTGTTTGTCCAGCCGGATTTGGCTAAAACGCTTGAGGCAATTAAGGAAAAAGGGAAAGCGGGATTTTACGAAGGTCCCGTTGCCGAAAAAATTGTCGCTCAGGTTAATGCCACGGGCGGAAAATTTTCTTTTGCGGATTTAAAAAATTACCGTGCGGTAGAGCGTAAGCCCGTTACGGGGAATTACCGCGGTTACGAAATTGTTTCAATGGGACCGCCCTCGGCGGGGGGAATCCTACTCATCGAATCTTTGAACGCACTTGAGCATTTTGATTTTACTCCCGAGGATTGGGGAAGCAGCCGTTACATTCACATTGTCTCGGAAGTGTTAAAACACGCCTTTGCCGATCGCGCGCAGTACATCGGCGACGAGGATTTTGTTAAAGTTCCCAAGCAGTGGCTGCTTTCCAAAGAGAGGGGCGAGGAAATATTCAAGCAAGTTAATGTTAAAAGAGCAATCCCCTCGAAGTTGATTAAGCCGGGCAAGGTTAAAATTTTGAAAGAGAGTTCGGAGACAACACATTTTTCCATTGCCGACGCCGAAGGCAACGCCGTTAGTACGACTGTTACTCTTAATTCCTGGTACGGAAACAAAATTGTTGTGGACGGCGCGGGATTCTTGCTGAACAACGAAATGGACGATTTCAGCGCTAAGCCGGGCGCACCCAATCAATTCGGGTTGACAGGCAGCGAGGCAAATTCAATTGAGCCCGGGAAAAGAATGGTAAGCTCGATGACGCCGACGATTGTGTTGAAAAACGGCAAGCCGTTTTTGGTTGTTGGTTCGCCGGGCGGCTCTACGATAATTACTACCGTGCTTCAGGTAATAATGAATGTAATTGATTTCCACATGAACATCCAGCAAGCTGTGGACGCTCCACGTTTTCATCACCAGTGGCTGCCCGAAAGAATTGATTACGAGCAGTACGGGATGCCTCTTGACGTAAAAAATAATTTAATTAAAATGGGACACCACATTGGAATCAAGCGTGTTTTGGGCAGGGTGCAGGCAATTGAGATTGACTGGGGCAATCACGTTTTTTACGGCGCTTCCGACCCGCGGAGCTACGGAACGGCGGAGGGGCTTTAATGGTTGTCGGCATCGGCATTGACATTATTGAGATTGAACGGATTAAAAATTCCGTCGAAACTCTTGGCGACACGTTTCTGAATAAAATTTTTACCGAGGGTGAATTGGAGTATTCCTTGTCCAAAGCAAACAAATTTCAGCACCTTGCCGCGCGTTTTGCGGCAAAGGAAGCAATTTCCAAAGCGCTTGCCACAGGCTGGAACAAAGAATTCCGTTGGAAAGATGTGGAAATTTACAACGAGCCGAGCGGACTTCCGAGAGTTAAGCTTTACGGCAAGCTGAGAAAGTTTCTTGAAGAGAACAAAGAAATAAAAATTTCAATGAGTCATTCACGCGATTACGTTGCGTGTGTGGCAATACTTTACACGAAAAATACGGAAAGGGAATAGTATCCATTAAAAGTTCCGAGAAAAACTCCGGGATGGAGGTTATCCTCTCCGCCCCCGTGTTAAATTTACTTTATCAGCAGCATCTTTTTGCTTGCCACAAAATCATTAGCTTTAATTTAGACATGTTCCAATTATAATTTTTACTTTCCCGGAATTTCCGCTTACGCCTACTGTGAAAATTCTTTTATTTGTCACCCATACTCCGCTTAAAAAGCCCCCTGTAGTTTGTAAATTATTATATTTATGCCAATCTATCCCGTTAAAGTGCATTAATAAGTTATATGCGCCCACAGCAAATATGTTGTTCTCTTCTACACCATATATGGAATTTATGTATGCCGTCGCCGGATTTTTCATTATCGACCAATTGCCTTTTTTACCAAAAATAATAGTGTTTCCAACAATTAGATTTTCTTTCTCGTTAAGTCTTAATATATCGTGAGGAACAAGAGGATATAATGGAATTTTATTTTCAATTTCCCAACCAGTTCCATTGTAATAAATTATTAAATCGTTATGATTACCGTCTTTTTCCCAACCGGTAATCCATATGTCGTTTTTGTCTATTCCTTTAATTTTTGAAATATAACAATTGCCTTTTTCATAAAAGATAGACGCCTTTTTCCCATCCCAATGCACTATCTTCCCCCACATATTCCCCAAATACAAATTCTCGCTCGACGTGCCCCAAATGCATGTGTATTCTGTATTATTAAATAATACTGAATCAAGTATTACAGCACGATTGTTTACTAACTTGGAATCTATTTGACTCCACTTATTCCCATCATAATGAAATACACCACCGCCAGCTACCCAAATATCATTTTCTGAAAAACCAAATATTGCCCTTCCACCGGCATCTGCAATTGGAATCCAATTGATCCCATCCCAATGAAGTGCACCGTAATAAACATCATCAATTCTAAGTAGTCCCACCGCATAAACATTATTCCCGTCGGTTCCCCAAACATCATAGAGGACGTTACTGTTACCTTCGTCGCCAATTGTAAATTCCTGCCACGTGTAATCGTGACTTGTAGGAGGCAAAGTTCTTGCACTTATTATTTCGCTTGTGTCTATTTGTTTATTTGCAGTGTCAACTCTTACGGCAAAGTATTTGTATTCAGTGTCAATAATTAGTCCCTTCCCGCTGTCGTCGTCTATTATTTCTTTTTCCAAAGTAAATGCCGTGTAGCTTTCCACAAGAGTATCTTTGTTTTCTCTTCTTCTGTAAAGCTCAATGCTTTTGGCGGGTTTGTTAAATGTGCTTTTCACTTTAAGCGTTATGCTACGGTGAGTTGTTTGCGTTACTTGAATTGTAATTGTATCCTTAACCGTCTCCGGCGGGGTTTTATTTACAGGCGGTTCGGTGGTGTTACAGCTTACAAGTAAAAAGGCAAAAGTAAAAATTAAAAAGGGAAAAATGAATAACATTCTTTTGAGTTTTTGTCTCATTTTCATTATGCTTTCAAATTTTTAATTAAAGCTAAAGATATTACACAAATAAATCAATGACAAAATTTATCCCTTTTTTTACCCTGCCGAAGGCTTGCACTTGTCCTTCCAACGGTGGGTAAAATCGCGCCAAAACTTTTCAGGTGCTTTTTTGCCAAACTTACGGGTTAAAGCGGGATGCCGCTCCGCTGGAGCTCTTTTCTGTGTCTTTATGTTGTGTTCTACAAAGGTGTCGTCCCGCTGGGACGCTACCTTTATAGCTAAGGACAAAAGTTAGAATGAGTTCCGTAGGAATGGCACTCCAAACTTTTTTACCACAATGAATGACGTTCCGCCATCGGCGGGACAAATGACAAATCAATTTGTTCCAAGTTCTCAATCTTAACATTATCTGTTCTCTATTCACTGTTATCTGTTCCCTGCTTTTTAACTTTCAACTAAATAAGTTTTGCATCCGAAAAACACTGTTTATTTTACTATTTTTGCTTTTCGATTTAATAGAAATGAGAAAAATGAATTTAGACAAAAATAAAGTTGTAGTTGCCATGAGCGGGGGAGTTGATTCCTCCGTTGTAGCCGTGATGTTAAAAAATCAAGGCTACGATGTTATCGGCGTTACCATTAAAACCTGGGGTTACATGGAAAACGAAAGCGGCGCACCGCTTCACGAAAACGCCTGCTGTTCGCTCGATGCCGTTTTTGACGCAAAGGCAATGGCTAAGAAATTCGGCTTTCCGCATCACACGGTCGATTTTACCAAAAGGTTTGAAGACGAAATAATACATAACTTCATTGAGGAATATTTCCGTGGGAGAACTCCCAATCCCTGCGTGCTTTGCAACAGAAAAATAAAATGGGAGGAATTGCTTAAAACCGCCGACGAACTCGGCGCTTATTACATTGCAACCGGGCATTACGCAAATGTCGATTTTGACGAGAATTCCAAACGCTACAGATTAAAAACATCAAAGGATACGCGCAAAGACCAAACCTACGCACTGTGGGGTTTAACGCAGGAAAGCCTTGCAAGAACGCTACTGCCTCTTGGAAATTACACCAAGGAAGAAGTCCGGAAACTCGCAGAAGAATTTGAGTTAATTGTTGCCAAGAAACCGGACAGCATGGAGATTTGCTTTGTACCGGAAAACGATTACGTTAAATTTCTTAAGCAGAAAGCTCCCGAAAAATTTGCCACCATTCCTCCCGGCGATTTGATTTACAAAGGCAGGGTTGTCGGCAAGCACAAAGGTTATGCAAATTACACAATAGGTCAGCGCAAGGGCTTGGGTGTTGCTTTGGGCAAACCGGTTTACGTAAAAAGAATTGACAGTGAAAATAATGTTGTTGAAATCGGTGACAGGGAAGACATCCTTGAAAATCGTCTTGTTGCCGAAAAAGTAAACTACGTTAGCCAGAGCGTTTTGAAGAAAGGTTCTGTTGTTTACGGGAAAATCCGTTATCTGGACAAAGCAACGGCTGCGGAAGTTTTGGATTCGAGCGAAGAAAATTTTGAGATTGCTTTCTTTGAGCCGAAAAGCGCAATCACTCCCGGGCAGTCGGTTGTCCTTTACGACGAGAACGGCTACGTGCTTGCGGGGGGAATTATCTCAAAAGCGGTGTGAAAATTAAATAAGACCAAAGGTTTTATTTATGTGGTGAATTAACTATCTTGCAATTCTGATTTTCAACTCTTCCGGAATTTAAGATTGAACAATATTGAGGAGAAAATATTGGAAATGAAACAATACGATATTGCTATTTTAGGGGGCGGTCCCGGCGGTTATGTCGCCGCAATCAGAGCGGCACAGCTTGGTTTTAAGACGGTAATAATCGAGAAAGACGTTCTTGGCGGAATTTGCCTTAACTGGGGCTGTATTCCTACCAAAGCTTTGCTCAAAAGCGCAGAACTTTACGACACGATTAAAAACCACTCGGGCGAGTTCGGTTTGAGCGTTGAAAACGTTGATTTTGATTTTGAAAAAATCATTAAACGCAGCCGCCGTGTTTCCGCAAAAGTTACGAAAGGCGTTGAGTATTTAATGCGCAAAAATAAAATTGACGTAATTAAAGGATTCGGGAAAATCACGGCAGACAAAAAAATAGAGGTCTTCGACGAAAACGAAAATGTTGCGGAAACACTTGCCCCTGAAAAAATAATTATTTCCACGGGCGCAAGACCTCGGGAGATTCCCGGGATTGAAATTGACCATGAAAAAATTATTTCGAGCAAAGACGCAATGACTCAGAAGGAATTGCCCGAAGAGCTTGTTATTATTGGCGGAGGCGCAATTGGCGTGGAGTTCGCTTACTTTTATTCCACTTTCGGCACCCGGGTTACAATAGTGGAAATGCTGCCGCACCTTTTGCCGTTGGAGGACGAAGAAATTTCAACATTGCTCGAAAAAAGTTTCAGGAAAAGGAAGATTAACTTTTACACTTCTTCAACGGTGGAAAGAGTGGAAAAGAATGGAGAAAAAGTAAAGGCAATTGTAAAAACTCCCGAAGGTGAAATTACACTTGAAGCCGACAAAATTTTGAGCGCCGTCGGTGTAAGGGGAAATGTTGAAAACATCGGACTTGAAGAATTAGGCGTTGAAATTGAACGCTCATTCATTAAAGTGGATAAAAACACTTACGAAACCAATGTGGAAAATATTTACGCAATAGGAGATGTGATCGGAGCGCCGCTGTTGGCTCACGTTGCCTCGCACGAGGGTATTGCCTGCGTTGAAGGAATTAAAGGAATTTCAAATAACGGCGTGGATTACGAATCAATTCCCGCCTGCACTTACTGCCAGCCGCAGGTTGCCGGTATTGGAATGACCGAGCAACAAGCTGTTGAAGCAGGCTACAAAATTAAGGTTGGAAGATTCCCTTACTCCGCAAGCGGCAAAGCGGCTGCAATAGGCGAAAGGGAAGGTTTGGTGAAATTAATCTTCGACGAAAAATACGGCGCATTACTCGGCGCGCACATCATCGGAGCGGAGGCTACCGAGCTGATTGCCGAGCTCGGAATAGCTAAAAAATTGGAAGCCGATTACGAAACAATTGAAAAAACCGTGCACGCTCATCCTACTCTTTCGGAAACAATAATGGAAGCCGCCGGCGATGCGGATGGAAAATCAATCCACATTTAAAACCTTAAAAGTCGAAGATCTCGGCTTGATTGATTATCAAAAAGCCTGGGACTTGCAAAAGGCTTATTTTACGGAATTAACTCAAGGCGGCGGCGCGGAAAGACTGTTATTATTAGAGCATCCGCACACTTACACTTTCGGTAAGGGGAGCGACAAAAGCAATCTCCTTTTAACGAAAGAAGAATTAAAAAACAAAGGTATTGAAGTTTACGAAATTGACCGCGGCGGCGACGTAACTTACCACGGACCTGGTCAGCTTGTTGCGTATTCAATTATTAATTTGCAAAATTGGAAAACCGACGTGCCTGAGTATTTAAGGGCACTTGAGGAAGTTGTAATCAGGACATGCTCGGAGTTCGAACTGAATGCCGGAAGGCTTAAAGGGTACACGGGAGTTTGGATTGAAAACAGAAAGATTTGCGCGATAGGCGCGAAAGTTACTAACTGGATTACGATGCACGGCTTTGCTCTGAACGTAAATACGGACTTGTCCTTCTTTGACGGAATAATTCCCTGCGGAATAAAGGATAAGGAAGTTACGTCAATGGAAAAAGAATCAGGCTTTGCTTTTGACATGGAGCAAGTTAAAAAAACGGTAGCGAAAAATTTTGCTTCTGTTTTTGAATTTAAAAAAACGGTTATCAATTAAGAATGAAGAATTAAAAATTAAGAATGAAGAATTAGGTATTTAATGGACTAAGGAGAGAAGGAGATTATTGCAGTTGAAAATTCGAAAAATTTCTTATTTCTCGTTTCTCCTTTCTAATATTTTTTACAAAAAAAAGAATGGTCAAACAAATGAAAATAAATATTTCGAATTCCGAACTAATTGAAAAACTAAAGTTGATGATTTTTTCCCGCACTTTGGACAACAAAGTGATGACCTTGATTAAACAGGGGAAGGCGGATTTTCTTATTTCCGGTGCGGGACACGAAGCGGCGCAAATTGCTTTCGGCGAAAAGCTGAAACCCCGTTACGATTGGGCTTACCCCTATTACCGCGACATGGCTTTCCTTTTGGCTTTGGGAGTTACGCCGCAAAACATAATGCTGGAGATGCTTGGCAAAGCTGACGATCCGGCAAACGGCGGACGTCAAATGCCGAACCATTGGGGCTCGAAAGAATTTAACATCCCTTCGCAGTCCAGCCCCACGGGCACGCAATTTTTGCAAGCCGTCGGCACGGCTCTTGCTTACAAAAAGAAAGGCGAGACGAGAATTGTTTACGCCAGCTCTGGCGAAGGCACAACAAGTCAGGGTGAATTTCACGAAGCGGTCAACTGGGCTTCGAGGGAAAAACTCCCCGTGTTGTTTGTAATCCAAAATAACAAATGGGCAATTTCGGTTTCCGTCGAAGAACAAACCGCCGGTAAAGGCGGCTCCATTGCGGAGATGATGAAAGGTTACGAAAATCTTTTAAGAATTTCCGCCGACGGCACGGATTACTTTGAAATGAGAAAGGTAGCAGAGAAGGCTTACAAATATGCGCTTGAAGGCAACGGTCCCGTGCTTATAGAAGCACACACGGTTCGTTTGTTTTCGCACTCTTCTTCGGACGACCAAAAGAAATACCGCTCGCAAGAATCGCTTGAGGCGGACAAGCAGAAAGACCCAATCACAAAACTTGCAAAATATTTAATTTCGGAGGGAGTGTTAAGTAACGAAGCGTTCGAAAAAATGTGGGCGGACGCAAAGGCCGAAGCGGACGAGATTTCCGACTGGGCGCTGGCACAAAAAGACCCGGAGCCGGAAACCGCCGTCAGATTTGTGCTTGACGAAAGAGGCACCGCCGATCGCCTTAAATACGAGGCTTCCGAGCCTGCGGGCAATCGTATTGTAATGGTTGATGCAATTAACCACGCCTTAAAAGAAGAAATGAAATTGAACGAAAACATTTACGTCTTCGGCGAGGATGTTGCCGGGGACAAAGGCGGAGTGTTTACCGCAACGAGAGGACTTACCGCGGAGTTCGGTAAAGAGCGTGTGTTTAACTCACCGCTGGCAGAAGCGAGCATCGAAGGGGTGGCGGTTGGAATGGCTCTTGCAGGATTGAAGCCTTGTGTAGAAATTCAATTCGGGGATTACATTTGGCCCGCTTTCATGCAGATGCGGAACGAGCTTGCAACTTACCGTTACCGCTCGAACAATGCCTGGACTTCCCCCGTTGTTACGCGCGTTGCGGTTGGCGGATTCATCCACGGCGGTTTGTACCACAGCCAGAACATTGAAGGCTTTTTTGCTCACGTGCCGGGAATATTAATTGCCTATCCTTCAAATGCTGCGGACGCAAAAGGATTGTTGAAAACGGCTCTGCGCTTGAACGATCCCGTGCTGTTTCTTGAACACAAAGGGCTTTACCGTCAAACTTACGCCGCCACGCCGGAGCCGGATGAAAATTATTTGTTGCCGTTCGGGAAGGCTAAAGTAGTGCGCGAAGGAACGGATGCAACCGTTGTGACCTACGGCTTAATGGTTCATGAGTCGAACTTTGCGGCAAAGAAGTTGGCGGAGCAAGGTTACTCTGTTGAAATCATTGACATCCGCACGATTTTTCCTCTGGACGAAGAAACAATTTTGAAATCGCTGGAGAAAACGGGGAAGGTTGCAATTGTTCACGAAGATACTTTAACATCCGGGTTCGGAGCCGAAATTGCTGCACGCGTTGCCGACAAAGCATTCGAACTGCTTGACGCACCGGTTAAAAGAATAGCGGCAAAAGACGCTTTTGTCCCGTTCCACCCGAACTTGGAAAACTACATTTTGCCCACAAGGAACACAATCTACGAATCGCTAAAAGAATTATTGAGATATTGAAACGGAGTTGAAAAATGAAAATTGAAATAGTAATGCCGAAAATGGGAGAGAGCGTTCAGGAAGGAACAATTCTGAAATGGCACAAGCAGGTTGGCGACAAAGTCAAGAAGGACGAAATAATTTACGAAATAGCGACGGACAAGGTTGACACGGAAGTTCCTTCTCCCGCAGACGGGGTAATCAGCGAAGTGTTTTTCAAAGAAAATGACGTTGTGCCCGTCGGCACTGTGGTTGCAATTCTTGAAACGGAAGGCACAGACGTCCGGAAAGCGGAAGAAAATAAAACCGAAACGGAAACGCCTGTGACAAAAGAAAAAGCCGGAACCGAAGAGTTGGAAATTGTTGACATCCCAATGCCTAAAATGGGCGAATCGGTAATGGAAGGAACAATAATTAAATTTCACAAACAGGTTGGAGAAGTTGTCAAAAAAGACGAAATCTTATTTGAAATAAGCACGGACAAAGTTGACACGGAAGTGCCTTCCCCCGTTGAAGGCGAAATTGCGGAAATTCTTTTTAGGGAAAACAACACGGTTGCGGTAGGCGAAACGGTAATGAAAATTAAGACTAAGGAAAAAGTCGCAAAAGTATTGAAAAATAAGGCTGAAACAGAGGTTGAACCGGCAGAGCCAATAAAGACAGGTATTTCGACAGATAAGGAAAATAAAATTAAAGCTGACAAGAAAAGCACAAACAGATTTTACTCTCCTGTGGTTTTGAATATTGCGCAAAAAGAAAATGTGAGTTTTGAGGAACTTGAGAATATTCAGGGAAGCGGAATAAACGGAAGAGTTACAAAGAAGGACATTCTTGCTTATTTGGAAAGCAGGGGCAAAGTAAAAGCTGAAAGTAAAACTGTTTCCAAAGCGGAAATGCCGGAAGGAGAAACTTCCGCCGACGGCAGAATAACTTACATTCCCATTGACCGCTTGCGTAGAAAAATAATGAACCACATGGTTCAAAGCCGTGATACCTCAGTGCACGTGTCGCAAGTAATGGAAGCAGACGTTACTAATATTTACGATTACTTACAGGCAAATCAGGAAAAACTTTTGAGAGAAAAGAATATTAAGCTCACTTACATGGCGTTTATTTCGTACGCTGTTGTTAGAGCTCTGAAACAATTTCCTTTAATGAACGCTTCGATTGAAGAAGACAGGATTGCCGTTAAAAATTACGTTAATTTGGGAATTGCCGTCGCGGTGGAACCTAACGGTTTGATTGTCCCGAATATTAAAAATGCCGAAAACCTTAGCGTGCTTGGGCTTGCTAACGCCATTGCGGACTTAGGAAAGAGAGCTCGGAACAAAGAGCTGCTGCCCGACGATGTTGTTGACGGGACTTTCTCGATTACCAATTACGGTGTGTTCGGAGCTTTGTTCGGCGCCCCGATTATTAACCAGCCGGAAGTTGGAATACTCGGAGTAGGCGCGGTTACCAAAAAGCCAGTTGTGGAAGAAGTAAACGGCAAGGACGCAATTGTAATCAAACCGATGCTTTACCTTTCGCTGAGCCATGACCACAGATTGGTTGACGGAATGTTAGGCGGAAGATTTTTGAAAGCCGTTAAAGAAAATCTCGAGAATTTTGACGTTAATATGGTTTAGTCCAAAAACCGAATTATTCTGTTTTTGAACTATTGTTAAATTCCTGCAAGGTAACCCAATGCGGTTATTACTACGAAGAGAATCCCGTAAACGAATTCCAGGATTCCGATTTTTTTAATTGTTGTTTTCTTGTTATTCTTAAAACCGGCGTAGGCTCTTAAAATTAAAATCACGATTGCCAAACTCGGTAGAACAGGCGCGTAGTTTTCAAGGGCAAGAAGAATTGCAACAATTAGGAAAGCCACTCCGATTACGTGAACGTAAAAAGTCTTGAAAGGTTTCTGTTTGAATTTTTTAAGCAATTCGTGAATGTAGAAAGAACTTTGCACCGAACGGCTTGCAATAATAAGCAAAAAGGCAAAGGCGTTTGTAAATTCCATTCCTCCGATTAGAACAATTGAGAGCGCAATAAAATCAATTGAAACGGGAGCTATTAGTCTTGCCCCGAATTCATTTTTTGAAACGGTAAGCTCGTAAATAAGGAAAACGGACATTAAGAAAAGCGCTACCAAAAAAGGAATGAAGTCGGGGAAAGCACTGTTATTAAAGGCTATTACAAGGCACACTACCGCTACGCTTAAGTACAACAATGCAAAAACGAAAGATGCTTTTTTTATTTCCGGATTCTTTGCAAAAAACATTCGTACGGGTTGGTGGGCAAGGAAAAAGAAAAACGAAGCGAGCGCAAGAAATAACCCGCCAGTGGAATAAGAAATTAATAATCCGAGAACGAGAGGTTCAAGGGTTAAGCCCCAACTGCCGTGCTCGGGAGGAAATGCCGATTGTTTTATTACGTATTGTTTTTCCGTCATTGCCGGCTACCTTTAGAAAAAGAGTTTGGCTAATGAAAGAATCCCTTGTTTCCAAGGGACACGGTGGGAAACGCCCGATTTTTCCTTAAACGAATCGATGTTGTCAATGTACCACTTGAAGTTTCTGATCAGTGCGTCTTTGTTAGAATATTTCGGTGCGTAGCCGATTTGCTTTTCCGCTTTTTCAATTGAAACGAATGAATCTTTTGAAGCGGTTTCGTAAACCCATTTGTAAAGCGGGGACAAGTGCAAAGCTTCGAGTATTTCAAGCGTAAGAATAACAGGCTTTTCGGGAAGCGCAATTATTTTTTTGCCGTAGCCGGCGTAATCCAAAACGGCTTGGTAATCTTCACGCATTGTTGTGAATTCTTTTGCGCCGATGTTGAATGTATCGTTTACAACGGATTCGTCCAACGTGAGCGTGGTGTAAATTGCATCGAGCAAATCTTCCACGTCTAATAATTGGTAGCGATTGTTACCTTTTCCAATCATCGGGAAGTTGTGCCCGGTGTAAGCCCAATCGTAGAGCAAGGCAAACACTCCGAGTCTTTCGGGACCGATGAAAGATTTGGGACGGAGAATTGGCACACACATCCCTTCCCGGCGGAATTCTCCGCAGATTTTTTCAGCGGCAACTTTTGCTTTTCCGTAAGGACCGACGCCGTCAAGTTTGTCGGTTTCCTTAATCGGGTGGTGGTCGGGAATGCCGTAAACCGCAGTGGAAGAAATGTGAACGAATCTTTCAACGTTTGCTTTCAGGGATTCTTCGAGTAAAATTTTTGTTCCTTCGATTCCCGTCGTCAAAATGTCTTTCTCGGAGTAGAGGGGTAAAGCCATTGCCGAATGGACAACGTGGCTAACGCCTTCCATTGCTTTGCGAACGGTTTCCCTGTTGCGGATGTCGCCTTTTATTTCATTGATTTCGTTCTTCTCGGGATAATTGAAATCGGCAATGTCGAGAGAAACAACCGTTGCTCCTTTTTTAAGCAGATACCTGATTAAATTTATTCCGAGGAAGCCTGAGCCTCCCGTAACAAGCACTTTCATTCTTTCACCAATTAAAAAATTTTAAGGCACAAAAGTAAAAATTTGCCCGCTTGAATCAAAGCAAGAATTCACAACTGTTTTTAGGTACAAGCCTAAATTAGGTGGCAAAAGATTTTGTTGATTTTTTTTTATTGTTTTGTCATTTGTCCCGCACTCTGTCTCCGCCGCTGGCGGAACAGGCGGGACGTCATTTGTGAGTTTCCTAAAATCGTTCTTGGTGATTTGCTCCGCCGTTGGCGGAGCGTCATTTTTAATTGTGTTACCTCGCAGGTTGTTCCGAAGGAACTCTCTAACGGAGTCCTTTGGAACTTACGGGGCAAGAAATCTACACTACGATTTTATGTTATCCCTCTGCCCCTGACGTGACAGCGCAAAAACACAAAAAAAACGTCATTGCGAAGCGCGACGTTAGGAGCGGTGAAGCAATCTGTCGAACATTCAGCATTGGCTTAATAAACCCACAGATTGCCACGTGCCTCCGAAAAGTCGGAGTCGCTCGCAATAACAGTGATGTATTACAGATTGCTTCGCTTCGTTTCCCTCCGCTCGCAATGACAGTTCGGTGCTTTTTGGACAGCCCAAGTTGAACTTGCAAGGGCAAAGTATGGTAAGCAATCCAATAATTCAATTGTCCACCCCAAAAAATTTTCAATTTAACTTTCCACTTTCCATTTTCAACTTTCAATTAAATAAGTCTTAAGTGACGCGTAACGAGTCTCAAGTCTCTGTTCACTGTTATCTGTTCTCTGAATAGAGCGTCTTGCTTGTCGCGCCGAAGTTCCCGCAAATACGGGACAAGCAAGCGTAGCGCAGACAAAGGCGGACGTCTAACGTCTTGCCTCTTGCGTCTCGCGTTTAACAATTTCTCGTTTCTTCTTTCTTATTTTAACACCTATTTTAATCCCGTACCACAGCTTCATTTTTGTGGCAAAAGGTTTACAATAATTTTCGACGGAAATTTCTTAGAGTGATGCACGCTGTTGTACGCTTTTACGAAATCTTTCTCGTTTGCATTGTAGATGTCCGTAAACGTTTGCGGGTTTCTGTCAAAAAGCGGAAACCAACTGCTTTGAATTTGAACCATTATTTTGTGCCCTTTAAGGAATGTGTGGAAAACGTCCTGAAGTCTAAAAGAGATTTCTTCCGTTTTTCCGGGCACGAACGGTTGAGGATTGTCGTATCCCTTACGAAATTTACCCCTGAAAATATCTCCTCTAATTAACATTTCAAAACCGCCCATTTTAATCTTTTCGGGATTAGGGCGAGGGTCTTTTGCGGTATCGGGAAAAACGTCGATTAACTTTATTACCCAATCGGCATCTGTGCCGGTAGTGGAAACAAAAATATCCGCATCTATTGGTCCTGCAATTGTAACATCCTTTTTCAGCGGAGCGGATTCGTAAACCAGCACATCCGGGCGACGGGAAGCAAACCGCTGGTCTTCAACGGGGTAAGTATGATTGTAAAAAGCTCTGCAATCCATTACTTTAGCCGTGTAAGGCACGGGGCGGTTCGGGTCGCTTAAATAAGTGTCTGCCAAATCCTCCTCGTTCTCAGGCTCTTTGCCAATGTTTAACTTGTTGTTTTTGTCCAAATAGAGAGCTAATTTTTTAACGTTGTTGGGTGGCCAACTGTCGAACTTGTGCCATTTGTTCCTACCTGTCTCAAAAGCAAGTGCTTCGGGGAAATTAGGATTTCCTTTTCCCTTTAAGAAATAATCGAAAAACGGAAGCTCAACTTTCTCCCTGTAAAACTTGCTTGTGTTAGCACTAAAGTTCATTTGCCCGAAAGATTCAACCTCGCCACGTGTCCACGCCCCGTGGGACCAAGGACCCATTACAAGGATGTTAAAAATTCCGGGGTTCTTTTTCTCGATTACCCGGTAAGTGTTCAACGCGCCGAAGAGGTCTTCACTATCGAACCAACCGCCTACCGTCATTACGGCTGTTTTTACGCTGTCGAAATCGTAGATTGTGCTGCGACTTTTCCAAAATTTGTCGTAAGTTCCGTGCTCAATTGTTTTATTCCAAAAGTCAATTTTTCCTTTAAAATATTTTTCGTTGACGTTCTTCAAAGAACCGAGTTTGAGAAAAAATTTGTAGTCGTCGGGAGCCGGGTAAACGGGTCCTTTGGGCCAATGTGTTGTAAGTGAATCTCGCGGTTGTCCGAAAATTTTGAAAAAGTTAAATGTTAAGGGCAGCGTCAATGCTCCATGGTGGTGCATATCGTCGTCAATGAACCAATCCGAAATAGGCGCCTGCGGTGAAACGGCTTTTATTGCCGGATGCAAAGACATTGCCGCCATTGCCGCATAAAATCCCGGGTAAGAAATTCCCCAAATACCGACCTTTCCGTTGTTGTGAGGAATATGTTTAATTAACCAGTCAACCGTGTCGTAAGCGTCTGTTGCTTCGTCCGTTTGTCCTTTCTTTTTGTGTTTAATAAAAGGGCGCATATTAACGTATTGCCCTTCGGACATAAACTTACCGCGAACGTCTTGAAAAGCAATAATGTAACCGTCTTTAACAAAGTGTTTGTAAGTAAGTAGTCTGCGGGAGAATTTGTATTTTCCGTAAGGTCCAACCGAATAAGGTGTTCGCCAAAGTAGAATAGGATAGTTTTGAGTTGTGTCCAAAGGGATGTAAACCGAAGTAAAGAGTTTAACTCCGTCACGCATAGGAATTCTGTATTCAACCTTGCGGAAAATTTTTTTAAGGTCTGTTGTTTTGTCCTGAGAATAGCCGAATGAAACAAAGAAGAGCGAGATTAATATTGCTGTTAAAAATGACTTTTTCATAATTCACCAGTTGATGTTTTTTTACGTCGAAAACTAACAATTTACTTTTAATTCTGAAAAAGCAGAAGGTAAAAATCTTGGTTAATTCAAACCGATTTTTGTCCCTTTCCATTATTTTGTAATAGCTAAGGGATTTTTTATGTTTGTTGTTTAAATTAAATAAATTAAGGAGTTAGCTTGAGGGCTATCATACCGGTAGCAGGATTTGGAACGAGGTTGAAACCTCACACATATTCACAACCCAAAGTTCTTTTGAACGTTGGGGACAAACCCATTTTGGGGCACATTCTTCAAAAACTTGTGGAAGAAAACATCCGCAAAGCTACTTTTATTACAGGCTATCTTGGGGAAAAAGTTAAAGAATATGTTTTGAAGGAGTTCCCTCAAATTGAAGCCGAGTTTGTCGTGCAGGAAGAAATGCTTGGACTTGGTCACGCTATTTACACGGCAATTCCGACATTTGGCGACGACGAGATTTTCATTATTCTTGGTGACACGGTTTTCGACGTTGATTTGTCCGAAGTTTTTAAGCAAAATTTTTCTTCCCTTGGAGTAAAAACCGTTGAAGACCCCAGCCGTTTTGGCGTAGCGGTTTTGGAAAACAATGTGATTACCAAATTAATCGAAAAGCCCTCAACTCCGGTTTCAAAGTTGGCATTGGTAGGACTTTACTACATTAAAAATACCGACCTGCTCAAAGAAGCCTTGACCGAGTTGATTGAAAAAGAGATTAAAACCAAAGATGAATTTCAACTTACCGACGCTCTGCAAATAATGATTGACAAAGGTGAGCAGGTTACTACTTTTCCTGTGGAGGGCTGGTACGACTGCGGCAAGCCCGAAACGCTTCTTTCAACCAATAGATTCTTATTAGAAAAAAATCATTTTGAATTTAATCAGAAGGACGTTGTAGTGATTCCTCCCGTTTTTATTGCCGAGACGGCAAAGGTGGAAAAATCGGTAATTGGTCCTTACGCTACAATTTCCGAAAATGCAACGGTCAAAGAATCAATTGTTAAGAATTCAATAATTAATCCCGACGCTTATGTTGAAAAATCAATGTTGGAAGATTCAATAATCGGAAGCAAAGCTTTAATCAAAGGCAAGTTTAATAAGTTCAATGCCGGCGATTCGTCGGAAATAGAGTTTTTGTAAAATAACGGAGTTAATTTATGTCATATTTATTTACATCAGAATCGGTATCCGAAGGTCATCCCGATAAAATTTGTGATGCAATTTCCGATGCCATTTTGGACGCATTATTAAAAGACGACCCCAATTCGCGTGTGGCGGTAGAAACATTTGTTACTACCGGACTTGTGCTTGTTGGCGGGGAAGTTACAACAAAATCTTACGTGGAAATTCCCGACGTAGTTCGCAAAACCGTAAGGGAAATCGGTTACACGGAAGCCGAATACAAATTCGATTCGGAATCTTGCTCGGTGCTTAATGCAATTCATTCGCAATCGCCGGACATTGCAATGGGCGTTGACAAAGGCGGAGCCGGCGACCAAGGTTTAATGTTCGGCTACGCTTGCGACCAAACACCCGAATACATGCCGATGCCGGTAATGTTTGCTCACAAGCTTGTTAAAAGGCTTGCAACAATTCGTAAAAAGGAAAAAGATTTAATGCCCTATTTACGTCCCGATGCAAAGTCTCAAGTAACGATTGAATACGACGAGGAGAACAATCCCTTGCGGGTTGACGCTGTGGTTATTTCCACGCAGCACGACAAAGGCGTAAAGCAGAGTCAAATTAAAAAGGACGTAATTGAGCACGTGATTAAAAAAGTTATTCCCGCCAAGTACTTGGACAAGAAAACCAAATACTACGTAAATCCCACGGGAAGATTTGAAATAGGCGGACCTCACGGAGACAGCGGTTTGACGGGCAGGAAAATAATCGTCGATACTTACGGCGGTTGGGCGCCTCACGGCGGCGGTGCGTTTTCCGGAAAAGACCCTTCGAAAGTTGACCGCAGTGCGACTTACGCAGCGCGTTGGGTAGCTAAAAATATTGTAGCTGCAAAATTAGCGAAGGAATGCTTGGTGCAGGTTGCTTACGCAATCGGAGTTGCAGAGCCGGTTTCAATTCACGTGGATACGAAAGGCACGGGAGTTGTTCCCGACACCGAATTAGCAAAAATGGTTTCCGACACCGTTGATTTGACCCCGGCGGGAATTATTAAAAAGCTGGATCTTAAACGTCCCATTTACCGCAAGACAGCAGCTTACGGTCATTTCGGTAGAAAGGAAAAAGAATTTACTTGGGAAAAATTGGATTTGGTGAACACATTCAAAAATTATTTCAAATAAAGAAAGGAAAAAAGAAACATGGATTTTAAAGAAGGAAAATACAAAGTAAGAGACATTAAGCTCGCTTCGGAAGGAAGGAAAAAAATCGAGTGGGCTGAATCGAGAATGCCGGTGTTAATGGCATTGAGAGAAAAATACAGCAAAACAAAACCGCTTAAAGGTTACAAGATTGCCGGATGCCTCCACGTAACAAAGGAGACTGCCGTATTGGTAGAAACATTAAAGGCGGCTGGCGCAAAGGTAAGTTGGAGCGGTTGTAATCCGCTTTCCACCCAAGACGACGTTGCAGCAGCTCTTGCTAAAAACGGCGTTGAAGTTTACGCTTGGCACGGGCAAAATGTTAAGGAATTCTATTGGTCGATTGAAAGAACCCTCGACATGAAACCCAACCTTACACTGGACGACGGTGCGGATTTGATTTTTACCGTTCACAACAAACATCCCGAACTTGCAAAAAATATTATTGCCGGAACGGAAGAGACCACAACCGGTGTGCACAGATTACGTGCAATGGCAAAAGCTAAAAAGTTGCTTTACCCAATTATTGCGGTGAACGATGCCGAAACCAAATGGGACTTTGACAATGTTTACGGCACGGGTCAGTCCTCTATTGACGGAATTCTCCGCGCAACTTCTGTAATGTTGGCAGGCAAGAATTTTGTAGTTGCCGGTTACGGGCATTGCGGCAAGGGCGTTGCAATGCGTGCAAAAGGAATGGGCGCTAACGTCATTATTACGGAAGTAAAACCGACTGCGGCATTGAAGGCAACGTTGGAAGGATTCCGCGTAATGAAGATGGACGAAGCAGCTAAAATAGGCGACATCTTTATTACCGCTACCGGCGTGAAGGACATTATCGTTAAAAGACATTTTGAAAAAATGAAAGACGGTGCAATTGTTTGCAACACCGGTCATTACGATTGCGAATTGAACTTGGAAGACTTGGCTGAAATCTCCGAGAAGAAACGTTTGGTAAGGGACAACAACGAGGAATACACCTTAAAGAACGGCAAAAGGATTTACGTCCTTGCGCAAGGCAGATTAGTAAACCTTGCTGCGGCGGAAGGGCATCCTTCCGAAGTAATGGACATGTCCTTTGCAAATCAGTTTATGTCCCAAATTAGAATGGCAGAGCTTGACAAAGAAGGTGTACTCCTTGACCCTGACGTTTACGACATTCCCGAATCCCAAGATCAGGAAATTGCGGGAGTAAAACTCCAAACAATGGGAATTAAAATAGACAAGCTTTCCAAAGAGCAGGAGAAATACATCGACGATTACTCCGCCGGAACTTGATTTAATTTTAATCACAAAGTAATTCTAAAAAGACGCCCGTTAATTCGGGCGTTTTTTTATTGGTTAAAATAAAAAAGGAGACGCCAACCGACGTCTCCTTTTATTTGGAGGGAGGTATCTATCCAAATGATTAGAGGCTCTTAAATCTAAACCACCAATCGTATCCTTCTTCTTCATTCATTCTCTTCTCTGCATCTTCTACGGTTGATGCGGGAGGTAGAATTACTTTGTCGCCGATTAATTCGTTGTTCGGCCAGTTCTCGGGGCAAGCAACGCCGTTTGCATCGCTTGTTTGCAATGCTTTAAGCGCACGCAGTACTTCGTCAACCTGACGACCGATTTCCTGCGGGTAGTAAATCATTAAGCGTACTTTGCCTTCGGGGTCAATCACGAATACGGCGCGAACTGTGTTAGTGCCTTTGCCCGGATGAACCATCCCCAATGCTGCAGCAACTTGTCCCATGTCGTCTGCAATTACGGGGAAGGGAATTTCCACGCCAAGTTCTTTTTCAATCCACTGTACCCATTTAATATGAGAGAAGACCTGGTCAATTGAAAGTCCGATTAATTTTGCATTTAATTTTTCAAACTCATCGTTTCTTTTTGCAAATGCAACGAATTCGGTTGTACAAACGGGTGTAAAATCAGCCGGGTGACTGAAAAGAACAACCCATTTGCCTTTGTAATCGTCGGGAAGATTGATTGTACCGTGAGTAGTTTTAACTGTTAGTTGTGGCATTTTTTCGCCAAGTAAGGGGATTCTGTTTTCCATTTTTTCCTCCTGTTTAGTTGTTGTTGATTGAATTAATTTTTAATTGACTTTTCCGGAATTGAATTTACCTTTTAAGATTATTTCGAAATCCTCAAGTTGGAAGTCGGGAATATTTACTCCGGAAAGATATTTTTTAACCATTCTGAAAAGTTTTTCGTCGTAAAAATCTTTTATTTCGTCGCCGTCCAAGATGTGGAAATGTCCGTCCATAAATGCATCGTAACGTATAACGTTATTTTCCGTAAAGACTTTTTCAACAAGTCCGTGTTTAACAAAGGTGTCCAGAATGTTGTAAATTGTACCGACTGCAATGTAGGGATGTTTCTTCTGAACAATCTTGATTAGCATTTCCGCCGTCGGGTGATTTCTGCTTTCGAGTAAGGCATCCAGCACCGCTAATCTTTGCGGCGTTACTTTTAATCCTGCGGACTTTATTTTATTTTTAATTTTTTCGGTATCCATAATTTTAATTTTACTAAATCCTAAATAAGAACGATTCTAATTTAAGAAATATTCAAATCAAATGCAAGGGAAAAATGAAAAAATTTTTAGTTGTGAATTAGGGAAAAACTATTGTTTGTTTTCCGGTTGAACGTTTTGTCACGATTTTTACTTGCTAAAAACAGGCTTACCAAAAATCGCGCCAAAACAATTTTATTTGTGCTCGTTTGCCTATCCCACGGGTTGAAACCCGTGGTTACAGAGCTACCGCTCCGCCGGAGCTCATCGCAGATTGCAAGCAATCTGCTCTACACTCTCCAATGGGACCGAAGGTATCCGAAGTTGTTAACTGCTCCGAGCTATTTTACCACAATGAATAACGCCCCACAAGCGGAGCAACGGGAAAAATGACGAATTGCTTTGTTACGACAACTCAATCTCAAGCAACAATCATTTTTCTCTGTTCACTGTTATCTGTTCTCTAAATAGGGCGTCTCGCGTCTGGCGAAAAAAATTTCTTATTTCTTGTTTCTTCTTTCTTATTTCGCTAATGACCTTTAGCGTATTTTTAGCCGGAAAACTTTACTGCCTTTTTTAAATTTTATTTCAACCGTTAAAGGTTTTTTGAGCGAAGGTAGAGGAATGAAGTTTCTTCCTTTTTCTAAGTTCGAATTCAAAACTCTTCCCTTTGAATCGTCTTTTAAGATAATCTCGATTTGTTCCTGTTGATTTGCTGTCATCGACAAAATCATTTTGCCGGAATGTTCAAAAAGCATTGGGGCTCTACCGAAGTTGTGCAAAGAAATTACTTCCGAAAGGAATTTGTTTCTCACTGTTACCGAAGAAAAGTCTTTACTTTCGTTCCAAAGTTTGTTTACGGATTTAATAACAAAAGTGTACTCAGTTTTTGAAGGATACTTAATTGTAAGATTGAGAGATTTTTTTTGTGCCGGTACCATTGTAATTAAATTCAAGTCATTTCCGTTTTTGACAAACAACGAATAGTACTGTGGCGTAACAAACTTGCTGTTTTTAGGATTGTTTTGCCAAGTGAACTTAGTTTCAAGCGGAAATGTTTTTATCACTTGGGCTTTGAAATTAACGGGAGGCAAAACGTCAGGCAGTTTAATCCAACTCATTTCGGCGGGGTAAGTAAAATGCTTGAATCCGTTGAAGTTTATTTTGTCAAGATAATCGTAGCGGTAAAAAGCAACGCCGTCGGCGTTAAGTTTGCGAAGTGTTTTAATAATTTCCGGCACTTCCGAAGCAACCGCTTTTTTGTAAAGAGCTATTGCAGGAACAACGTTCCTGCCGTTGGAATGTTCAATCCAGCCCTTGGCTACGGACTCAAACTTAGGTGTGCCCTCCAAAGCCCAATAAATTTGGGGCGAAATGTAATCGACAATTTTGTTTTTCAAAAAATCGTAGGAATCCTGAAAAACATCGTAGTAGCCCGTAAGGCTTGCATTGGATTCGTCTTTGTAAACCCCAATCGGAGAGACGCCGATTTTAATGAGGGGATTGATTTTTTTTAGTTCTTTGTAAGCCCGCGTGAGAAAGTTAATAATGTTCTGCCGTCGCCACGCAGCTTTCGGTTTGCCTTGTCCGTAAGCAGAGTAAGAAAAAGAATCGTCAAAGAATCTTCCCGGATAACGTAAATAATCGAGATTGATCCCGTCAATTTTGTAGTTCTCAACCATTTCTTTGAGTAATGAAATC